>DAOTYT010000380.1:0-10857 GCA_034434615.1 Anaerolineae bacterium
CGAGCTTACGAAACCGGCGACTATCGCTGGATCTATGTCGACTGCGAATGGCGAGACGAGCGTCACTTTACGATTTCTCGGCGCGTGGCTGGCCGTTATCGCCGTCCCGAGTCTCATCTTCGCATCGAGATCATGCAGATCGAGCAGGAACCGCATGAAGTCCGGCTTGATCGACAGAACGCACCGCTCTGGTATTATGACGATCAGCAGGTCACGGTTATCGCGCCCGATGCGTTCCAGCGCCTCGAAATTATCCTTCCTCGATCCTCGTCTGATCGGACATTGGTTCGCCGTTCGCGTTGACCAAGAAAAAGGGGACGCTTGCTTAAGCGCCCCCTCTTGTTGCATTGCGGCTGCTAACAGCCGCAGTGGCTTCGTTATGCGGCCTTCTCACCATACGCTTCGTCAAGCGCTTCGAAATTGGTGAACAGGAAGTGATCGTGGTAGTAATGGATCCATAGGAATGAGAGGATGGCAGTGTAGTAGGCGATGTCGAAATGCTGGTTCGGATCGATGCCTGGGCGGATGATGCCGGCAACTGCGTACACGCCAATGAACACGATCACCGACCCGAGGAGCATGACCGTACTCAGGAAAAATAACCCGCGCGAGTCCTTTCCACGTGTGAAGCGCGAGACCAGTGGCGCCGTCTGCTGCAAGTTGCCGTACTGCTGGCGAATGCGGATGATGTAGAAGGTGATCGCCAAATATTGCAGCGAGTGCCACGTATTCATGCCCTGAAAAGCGGTATCCAAGTTCGGCAGTGACGGGATCGTGAACGCCACAGCCACGGTGAGCAGGATGAAGATCGTCTTCGGCCAGTTGATATAGCCGCCGCGGTATTCGCGATAGGATTTGATCGCGAAGGCGACGACAGCGACCAGGAACAACCCGCTCATCATGTAGAAGAACCAGATGTGCTGGAAGAACTGCGGGATGACCGACGTCAGATCGTTCGTGCCGATGTCAAAGCTGCCTTGGCTGATCTTGAGGGCCGCGAAGGGGAACAAACAGGTCAAAATGACAGCGTAATCGATGGCGCGCGCCTGCATCGAGACTGCCGACCCTTTACGGACGAAGCGGGTCTCCTTGTGATTGTACAGCTCAACGATGTAGGTGACCTGGTGCAGCACATGCATGGCAGCCCAGAAAAAGAAAATCGTCAGCAGCAGGTTCAGGTTCAGGAAGGCCAGCGAAACTACGATGATGGGAATGATGATCGAAGAGCGGATCAGCATGGGATAGCGCTTTTTGAAGTCCGCATCGAACCCGGTACGCAGAAAGGTGGACATCATGTGCGGCCCGCCAACGGCGATCGCGACGAAGCCGTTAACGATGTTCCGGCTGACGTCTGGATGAATCCCAAACTGCACGCCAATCAGGTAGAAAATGTATGGCAGCGGCACTAAAATGACGCTTAACGAAATGAAGGCCAGATCCCAGTTGCGGCTTCGCAGCCAAAGGCTGTTCTGACTTTGCGGGACTGAAGCCGACGCAGGATTTAGGCTGGCACTCACTACACCCATATGCAATTCCTCCCTCATTATCAAGCTTTTGCGATTGTACACGAATTATTTAGCGTTGCAAAGCATTTCTAAGAACTTTGTGCTAAAAGGAACAATCGCTTGGGGAATCGTGTTCAATTGCGCGGCACGAGGTGATGTTTGCGGCAGCGGGCCTCGTAGCTTTCCGCCGCTCCCACGAGAATGATCGGATCATCGTAATGAGCGGGGCGCCCGTTAACTAGGCGTTGGGTGCGGCTGGCTTGCTCTCCACACACGACGCAGATCGCATGCAGTTTGGTCACTTCCTCAGCACGGGCGATCAGTTCAGGCACAGGACCGAACGGTTCTCCTCGAAAATCCAGGTCAAGGCCGGCGAGGATCACGCGGATGCCGTGGTCTGCGAGCTGCTCGATCACCGGGACTACGCTTTGCGGAAAAAACTGCACTTCGTCAATGGCGACGACGGTTGTCTCTGGCAGCAGCAGATCTTTGATCTCGGCTGGGTTTGCGATGGCAACTGCCTCGATGTTCTGCCCATCATGGCTGGTCACCCGTTCGATGCCGTAACGGATGTCAACGCTGGGCTTGAATACCTGCACGGACTGGCGGGCGATGATCGCGCGCCGCACGCGGCGGATCAGCTCCTCAGTTTTGCCACAAAACATGCTGCCGCAGATCATCTCGATGCGCCCAGAATGGTGAACCACGTGCTGCCCCTTACCGCAACCATGCAAATAAAAAGCAGGCATTGCGCTGACGAGCAGATGCCTGCTTACAAAACTGGAGATGTGCTTACTCGGCTGCTTCCGCCGGTTCACTGGCTCTCGGCAGTTCATAACCGCGTGCGCGCAGTGCGCGCTTCACATCGCTGAGCACCTTGCGGCCGATGCCAGGAATCTCGAGCAGGCTTTCCTCACCCTCTGCTTCTAGCTTGGCGATGAATTCGCCGGCAGTGCTAACGCCGTTCTCGGCTAGCAGGGTTGTGTAGCGCTTATTCAACTCCAGCTCGCTTAACGGCAGGTTGGCCGGCGTGCGCGCCGCGGCGCGTTCTTCGGCCTCAATACGCTTGGTATCACGAACCTGCAAGCGCTTCATAAACCGGTCAACCTGACCTTCCGTATCCACGATGCGCTGCTCGCCGGTGTAGAAGGGGTGGCAGGCCGAGCAGATATCAGTGCGGATCGTCGCGACTGTAGCGCCCGTCTTCCATGTATTGCCGCACGCGCAGGTCACGACTGCTTCGGCGTACCAAGTAGGGTGAATGGCTTCTTTCATCGTCGTTATAACCTTGTTCTGCGCCAGCACGAGCCAGCGCGTTCACCGTATTAGCCTTGACTACCGTTCGCAGGTGCGGACGGATTCTCAGGGTAGACGCTGATCTGCTTGCGACCTTTTTTGCCGGGAGCGTACTCAAATACCACATAGCCGGGCGCTGTGGCAAAGATTGTGTGATCTTTGCCAATGCCCACGTTGTGGCCCGGGTGAAATTTGGTGCCGCGCTGGCGCACGATTATATTACCCGCCAGCACATATTCGCCGCCGAAGCGTTTTACACCCAAACGCTGCGAGTTGCTATCGCGACCATTGCGGCTTGAGCCGCCGCCTTTTTTGTGTGCCATGTGCGCTTACTCCTTGCACTGAGGTTAAATATCGATCGAATCGATGCGCAGGCGGGTATAGTACTGCCGGTGGCCACGCTTGCGCCGGTATTTCGTGCGCTGGCGATATTTGAAGACCAGCACCTTTTTTGCACGATACTGGTCGACGACTGTCGCATTGACGACAGCGCCCTCTACCAGCGGCTGGCCGATCACCGTTCTATCGCCATCGCCCACCAGCAGAACCTCATCGAGCGCAACGGTATCATTTACATCATAAGGCAGGCGCTCAACATCGATGGTTGAACCCACTTCAGCACGGAACTGACGGCCGCCAGTGCGGACAATTGCATACATCGGGAATTCAATCTCCAATCTTCACTTGCCACCACCTCCGACGCAGTGGGACCGAGGCGCCGAACGCGGGGAAAATTGGCAGGCAAGAGTTTACAGAATAGATTGTTATTCTACTTAGCCCAGGGCGAAGCGTCAATGTCGAGTTAGGTTGCTGGATGCCCGGCGCGCTCGTGCTGCCCGGCCCGCGTCACCCGATAAACATCGCGTCACCGAGCGAATAGAAGCGGTACCCTTCTCGTTTTGCTTCTTCGTAGGCTCGTAAAATGTTTTCCCTGCCGGCAAAGCTGCTCACCATCATCAGCAGCGTAGAGCGGGGCAGGTGAAAATTCGTGATCAGGGCATCGACGACGCGCCAGCGATAACCGGGGTAGATGAACAAGTCGGTCTCGCGTTCGAAGGCGATGACCGGCCGCCATGGGCACGCCGCTGCTGGCTGATAAGCGGTCTCTGGAGTGCCACCTTCGCTGAGGATGCCGGCCGTTTCCAAGGTTCGCGCGACCGTTGTGCCGACTGCGATCACCCGGCCTCCAGCCAGCTTTGTCTCGTTAATGATGCGCGCGTCGTCAGCGCTGAGGGCGGCCCATTCGCTGTGAATGCGATGCGCCCCCACCTGTTCTACGCGCACCGGTTTGAACGTCCCCAGCCCAATGTGCAGCGTACAGTGGGCAAAACGTAATCCCTTGGCGCGGAGTGCGTGCAGCAGCTCGCTGGTAAAATGCAGCCCCGCCGTGGGCGCGGCAGCTGACCCCTCCTGTCGAGCGAATACCGTTTGATAGCGTTCCGTATCGGCTAATGGCGTGTTGATGTATGGCGGCAGTGGGATCTCGCCGAGCTGGTGAAGCAGATCGTCGATGGGCTGGCTGAACTGGAGGATGCGCTCCGCTTCTTCCAGCGTTTCTTCAACGCGCGCCGTCAAACCTGCGTGCGCAAACTGAAGCTGCGTCCCGCTATCGACGCGCCGCCCTCCCACGAGCGCTCGCCAGCGCCGCTCATCGAGCCGGCGCAGCAGCAGCACTTCCACCGCGCCGCCGGTCTCGATTTTGTGTGCCTTCAAACGCGCAGGAAACACTCGGGTTGTATTGAGCACAAGCACATCGCCGGGATGCAGATAATCGATGATCGCGGTGAAGCGTTCACGATGGGTGATAGCGCCAGTTGAGCGGCTCAGCACCAGCAGGCGAGAAGCGTCGCGCGGTTCGACCGGCGTTTGGGCAATGAACGACTCAGGCAGCTCGTAGTCGAAATCGGTCAAGTTCATGGGCGGTTGATCAGCCGAATGATGATATTAAGGACGATCGTCAAGACCACGCTGATCAGCAGCATGCTGACGATGGGGATCAAGCATGTGAATCCCTGCCCCTCGATGCGAATATCGCCCGGAAGACTGCCGAAGCTGCCGAATAACCCGCTGCGGCCGAGGAGCAGCAGCAAAGCACCAACGACCGCGATCGCGATGCCAAGGATCAGCAGCAGGCGGCCAAGATTTTGCAGATCCATCCCAAATCCTCAGAACAGTGCTCGCTGGTCGGCCCGATTGTAGGGGATGCCCATATGCTCGTAGGCGAGGGCGGTCGCCTCACGCCCCCGCGGCGTCCGTTTGAGAAAGCCAAGCTGCATCAAATAAGGTTCATAGACGTCTTCGATGGTCGAGGCGTCTTCACTGATTGAGGCAGCAATCGTGGGCAGCCCCACGGGGCCGCCATCATATTTTTCGATAATGGTTGACAGGATACGGCGGTCAATGTCATCAAGGCCGAGATAATCGATATCGAGCAGTTCTAGCGCTTCACTGGAAACCGAGCCAGTAATGACCCCATCGGCGCGCGTTTGCGCATAGTCGCGAACCCGACGCAGCAAGCGCAGCGCGACACGCGGCGTCCCGCGCGATCGACGCGCGACCTCATTAGTGCCCTCTGGCGAAATTTCGACTTTCATCATGGCGGCAGCCCGGCGTATGATGTGTTCCATCGAGGCCAGATCATAAAAATCGAGCCGAAAGCGCGCGCCGAAGCGATCGCGCAGGGGGCCGGCCAGCAGGGCGAGCTGGGTCGTCGCGCCGATCACGGTGAAGCGCGGCAGGTTGATGCGCACATTTTTGGCTGCTGGCCCCTTGCCGATGACGATATCCAGCGCAAAATCTTCCATGGCGGGGTACAGAATCTCCTCGACAGCGCGGCCAAGACGATGGATCTCGTCGATGAACAGAATGTCATTCTGTTTCATATGCGTCAGGATCGCGGCGAGATCGCCGGCCCGCTCGATCGACGGCCCAGCCGTCACGCGGATGTTAACGCCCATTTCATTAGCGATGACATGCGCGAGTGAAGTTTTACCTAAGCCGGGCGGGCCGTAAAAGAGCGTATGGTCAATCGGTTCACCGCGCTGGCGCGCCGCCTCAATGATAATTTGTAGGTTTTCGCGAATGCGATCCTGGCCGACGATATCACTGAGCAGGCGAGGGCGCAGCGCGATATTATCGCGCTCGTCGGCCCGCACTTTACCACTCACCAACCGGCCATCCTCAGCCATTGCGCTTTTAACATCCTCGACAAAATGTTCTAGATGTAAGTATAACCGAGCGAGGCGCAGCTGCAACGGTTGTTTTGCATGCTGGCCAAGGCTACAATCGCTGTGAACCGGACGCAGGAGAGCGCAATTATGACGCAGGTGCGTGTTTCTCAACATCCCCTTGTGCTGCACAAACTGACCCTGTTGCGCGAAAGAACGACCGATTTTCGCAGCTTCCGCGAACTAATGCGCGAGTTGGCAATGCTGCTGTGCTATGAGGCGACGCAGGATTTAAAATTATCGCCCAAAACGGTTGAGACGCCGCTGGGCACGGCTTCAGGCTACAAAGCTGAGGAAACGATAGGCTTGGTGCCGGTGCTGCGCGCCGGCTTAGGCATGGTGGAAGGTGTGCTGCAACTGCTGCCGGCCGTGCAGGTATGGCATATTGGTCTTTACCGTGACGAAGAAACGCTGCGCCCAGTGCAGTATTACAATCGCTTGCCAGAACACCCATCGATTGAGATTTGCCTGGTGTTAGATCCGATGTTAGCTACCGGTGGTTCAGCTGTAGCCACAATTGATATTCTGAAAAAAGCCGGGGTGCCGCGTATCAAGTATATGGGCATCATTGCTGCGCCAGAGGGCATCGATCGTTTGACCAAGGCGCATCCCGACGTCACCATCCATGTCGCCGCGATCGACGAGCGTTTGAACGATGTTGGGTTCATCGTGCCCGGTCTCGGCGACGCGGGTGACCGCCAGTTCGGAACCTGACGGGGCGCGCGCTTTTGAGCAACCTGCCTGCCTATTTGATCGTCTTCAGCGTCGCTTTTAGCGTCGCTATGTTATTGATCCCATTTTCAATCTGGCTGGGGCAGCGCTTTGGGATCACCAGCAAACCGGGGGGGCGCCGCACGACTGAGGGAGATTACCGGCGCGTATCGAAGCTGGGCGGCATCGCCTTATTCGGCGGTTTTACCGTTGCGGTGATCATCGCCCAGTTTTTACCCGTGCCGAGGCTTGACCCGTATGAGTTTATTCGCCTGATCGGTTTGCTGGGTGGTGGGGCGGTCATTTTCATCGTCGGCCTGCTGGATGATCTCTACGATTTCTCATCGCTGCCCCAATTCCTTGGCCAGTATCTGGCGGCTGCCATTGCGATCACCTTTCAAATCTTCATCGAGTATTTCAATAACCCGTTCACTGGGCAGCAAACCGAACGATGGCCATTTATCGTCACCGTCGCGATTAGTTTCTTTTGGCTGCTGTTCATGATCAACACGATGAATTGGTTAGACGGGTTGGATGGTCTGGCTGGAGGAGTGACATTCATTGCCGGGGCGATGCTGTTCATCAACAGTGCGTTTCGCGTCGAGCCGCCGCAGACCAGCGTCAGCTTGCTGCCTTTGGCGCTGATGGGAGCAGCGTTCGCGTTTTTGCTCTTCAACTTCTACCCGGCTCGTATTTTTATGGGAGGGGGAGCAGCTTTTCTTGGTTACGTCCTCGGCGCTCTGAGCATCATCGGTGGCGCCAAAATGGGAACCATCCTGTTGGTGATGGGGCTGCCGCTGATCGATGTCGTCTGGCAGGTGTTCGATCGCCTGCGGCAGGGGCGCAGCCCGTTTCTGGGCGATCGTGGGCACCTTCATTTTCGCCTGCTCGATCTCGGTTTCAGTCAAAGGCAGATTGTGCTGGGCTATTATGCGTTTTGTGCGATTTTTGGCATCATCACACTGGTGACTGACAGCCGCTTGTTTAAGTTTATCGCGCTCAGCGTAATGGCGTTGATCGTTGTGGGGGGGCTGATCGTGCTCATCCGCCTCGATCAGGTTCGCTCGGCTCGCTCATCATCATCTTGATCGGGGGTTGCACCGGCGGCGTCTGTATCGGCTGGTTCCGCTGAGCTTTCGACGCGGGCGATGGCCGTCCCTGTGATCATGGCAGGCCCTGCGCGCCCTTCTAAACTGCCGCCGGCCTTCATAGGCTGTGGTTCACTTGCAGAGGAAACGACAGAGCGCTCGCGCCCTGGCGGCCCCGGTATTGGCAAGGGTAGGCTGTAAATGGAGGGCGGGCCACCCGTAAGACGAGCCTTTTTTTCCATCTGTTTGATTTGTTTTTCGCGCTGCTGCCGGCGCAGCTCCACGATTTCGGCTCGGCGCATGGCGATCAATTTGTCGCCTTGAAACGTCGCGCTGTCCCCTGTAATTCGCTCAATAACTGCCTCAACAGTTCCGAGCACGATGGTAGCCAGTAGATTGATGGCGATGATGACGGCGAACGTGGCCGAGAGGATGTTCAGTATCTGCTGCAATGGCCCGGCCAGCGCATAATCGATCAACACATCGCCGATGCCGATAATGAACGTGGCGCCGATCGCGATGGCCAATCCGATAAGCACCGGCCGCCAGCCGCGCAGCGCTTTGGAGTCGGGAAACATCGTGTTGCTGATGGTGAACAGCAGATAAACCCATAAAAAGACATCAGGCGTTTCTAACAGGAAGGTAACCGCCTCGCCAAGGCGGCGCAACCCACCCTGCGCTATGATCTCGAAGAAAGAGCCGACATTGAGCACATTGTTGGCAATGAACCCGACAAGCGCGATGCCGGCGATCACAGGCATCGCGCTGATCACTGCGATTTGCAGGGGGGTGGCGCTGCGCGATAGTTTGACGAAAGTGAGGCGCAGTTCAGCGGCCGCCTGCGCCTCTGGCCATGCGATCGCGCGTTCAGCGCGTACGTTTAGCAAACCAGCAGTCAACCACAAAACAAGTTCGTGCAGCACGACGCCGGGAAGAAAAATGATGTAAAAGAGGATCGTGGTCTTTTGCAGATCCTTGGTCAGCAGCCAGCCGACTTTGAAGATATGCTGGCGCAGCCAACGCTCTAGCCGCCGCATGAGGTACAACATGCCGCCAACCAGCAGCCACGGCGTGAGTGCATCCAGCAGTTCCAGCGTTAGCTCCCTTTCACCCGTGCTGCGATCTCGACCAGCGCGACGAAATCGTCAAGGTTTAAGGATGCCCCGCCGACAAGAGCGCCGTCGATATCGGGCTGGCTCATGAACTCTTCCATGTTGCTTGGTTTAACGCTCCCGCCATACTGTATACGTGTCGCCTGCGCGATCTCGGCGCCGTAGAGCGCATCGATGGCAGCGCGAATAGTGCCGCTGATGAGCGCGTTCGCCTCAGGGCCGCTGGCAGTAAGGCCAGTGCCGATCGCCCAAATCGGTTCATAGGCGATGACGACATCTGCCATCTGTTCAGGGGCAATGCCGCTGAGCGCGGCGCGCACCTGCCCATCGACGAAACGCTCGGTTTCGCCGGCTTGCCGCTGGCTGAGGCTTTCGCCGACGGCGATGATCGGCTTTAGCCCATGCGAGAGTGCTGCCTTGGCTTTTTTATTGACCATCTCATCGGTCTCATGCAGATATTCACGGCATTCCGAGTGGCCGATGATGACGTATTCCGCTAAGCCGGTGAGCATGGTTGGCGCGATTTGAGAGGTGTACTGTCCTTTGTCTTCCCAGTGCATGTTTTGCGCGCCGACCTTGATCGGGGTCTCGCGCAGCGCTTCGGCGACGCCCGCTAAGGCGACGAACGTCGGGCATACAACGCGCTCGACCGTGCTGAAGGGGGCGAGTCGTGGGGCCAATGCCTTCACAAAATCGATCGACTCGGCCAGCGTTTTGTTCATTTTCCAGTTGCCCGCGATGATTGGGACTCGCATGGGTGGCAGCTCCTTATAGCGAACATTATAGGATAAATAAGCCGTCTCGTTGCAGGATGGCGTCACAGACAGCGTAATGGGGAGGGCAGAGCAGGGAGAGAGCATGGCGCTCTCTCCCCCAGCGCTGAACTATTTCTCTTCGAGCGCGGCCACGCCTGGAAGCGTTTTTCCTTCGAGCATCTCGAGACTTGCGCCGCCGCCAGTCGAAATATGCGTGATCTGGTCGGCCAGGCCTGCTTCCTCGACAGCAGCGACCGAATCGCCGCCGCCGATGATCGTCGTCGCGCCGGCCTTGGTGCGCTCGGCTAAGATACGGGCGACTTCGGTCGTTCCCGCCGCGAAAATGGGTTTTTCAAAAACGCCCATCGGCCCATTCCAGACGATCGTCTGCGCATCGCTGAGCAGTACGCGGAAGTGCGCTACCGTCTCCGGGCCGATGTCGTAAATAGCCCAACCTTCAGGCACGCCGTCCTTGACTGCGATCGTGCGAGTTTGGGCATCATCAGCCAGCCGATCGCCGATGACGGCATCGACTGGCAGGATCAATTTGTCACCGCTCTTTTTGAGCAGACCCTGTGCTGTTTCGATAGCATCGGCTTCCACCAGCGATCCGCCCATTTCGAGGCCCTGAGCGGCAAAGAACGTGTTGGCCATGCCGCCGCCAATCAATAGGCGATCGCACTTGCCCAGCAGCGACTCGATCACGGCGATCTTGTCAGAAACTTTGGCGCCGCCAAGGATCGCGATGAAGGGGCGCTGTGGGTTCTCAAGTGCTGTCGCCAGATAATTGATCTCTTTCTCCATGAGTAAACCGGCAACTGAGGGTAAGTGCTCGGTCACGCCGACGGTTGAGGAATGCGCGCGATGTGCCGATCCGAAGGCATCCATCACGAAGACATCGGCCAGAGCTGCCATTTTGGCGGCCAGCTCCGGGTCATTTTTCTCCTCACCTGGGTAGAAGCGGGTGTTTTCGAGCAGCAGCACGCCCCCTTCAGGTAGGTTTTCGAGAGCGCGCTGCACGGCCTCGCCGATCGTGTCGTTGACAAACACCACATCGCGGCCCAGCAGCTTGGCCAGCGCAGGCGCGACCGGGCCGAGCGAATACTTTGGATCTGGCCCGCCTTTAGGCCGGCCCAGGTGAGACATCAGCAGCACGGCTTTGG
>DAOTYT010000381.1:0-4101 GCA_034434615.1 Anaerolineae bacterium
GACCCCAAGCCGATCGGTTACGATCAGGCGACCCGACTGGCAGCGGTCAAACTGTCGGTCGGCGGCATGAACAGCCGTCGGATTGCGCGCACGTTAGGGGTCAATCACCAAAGTGTTGCCAATTGGGTCAAAGCGCATGCAGCTTGCCTCCCCCCTGCGCCCGTCCCCACGCAGGTCGAGACCGTCGAACCGGATGAGCTGTTCACGTTTGTCGGGGAAAAAAAAGCCTGTTTACCTGATGACCGCGGTTGACTGCGCGACACGCTGCATCGTGGGGGTAGCCGTGGTGTGGGAACGCACGACCGAGGCGCTGCAAACGCTGCTGGATACGAGTATGTGGGCAGCGACCTACTTCAGCGATGCCTTCAATCTGTACTTATCCGGCGTCTATGCGGGGGTACATCAAGCGGTGAGCGGCAAAAGTCAGGCCTATTCGGTCGAGGCCGATAATGCTGAACTGCGCCACTATCTGGCGCGCCTGGCGCGCGTATCCCGCTGTTTTTCGCGGTCTATCGAGGCGCTGTAGGCGGCAGTCCGTCTGTTTGTTTACGCTTGGAATGCCCGCCAGCTGTACAAACGCGCGCATCCCCGTTATCCGGCGCATGTTCGTGATTTCGTATCTGTTTTAGTTTAGACACTCCCTTCTTTCTCTGAAAGCAATCCTTTCGCCTGCTCTCTGTTCTCCATGATTTCGTTGCCCTTGTCCGCACCCTTTCGGCTATTCTTCCTTAACTTGCCCGCTGCAAAATCTAGAAACGAAAAGCGAGACTCGCCACCTTTCAGCTTTTGGGTCTCGCCTATTCCTTATCTTGATGCCTATGCGCCTTCAAAGTGAAGGCTTTTTTGCTGGCCGCCTAATCAAGCGGAAACTGTTCCACCCGCCGGCGCAGCCGCCGCATTCGCCCCTGCCGCGGCCGAATGCGCTTGAAAGTATCGCTCACCTGACGGCTGGTTCGCAGCAGGCGCGAGCGCCAGTCGGCGACTGTGTAGCGCAGCATGCGCCGCTGGCGATTGAACCGTCCCGGTTTCCGATCGCCCGGTTCGGGCACGCCCCATTTAACGATCATTGCGGCCCATGTCAGACCGCCGCCGAAGCCGACGAATGCGATGTGATCATCGGGTTTGATGCGCCCTTGTTCGATCGCCTCGCACAGAGCGATTGGGATAGAGGCTGCGGAGGTGTTGCCGTAGCGATCGAGGTTGCTCATGAATAGGGTTTCATCAAGCTTCAACGCGCGGGCGGCTGCATGCAGAATACGCGCATTGGCTTGATGAGGCACGATCAGGTCCAAATCTTCCAGTGTTAGGTTGGCCAGCGCCAGCGCTTCGGGAATGCTTTCGGTGATGACGCGGGTGGCGAACTTGAAGACTTCGCCCCCGTTCATATGCATCTTGCCGAGCTGCTGGCCTTGGCTGACCAACGGGACGTTGTCGATATCGATGCTGCCGAACGCTGGGATGCCGAGCAGGTCGCCGCCCGAACCATCGGAGCGCAGCACGGCCGACAGCACCCCTCCCTCGATTTCGCTGGCTTTGAGGACGACCGCGCCGGCGCCATCGCCGAAAAGGATACAGGTCCCGCGGTCCTGCCAGTCGAGCACGCGGCTCATCGTCTCCGAACCGATCACCAGCGCCGTGCTGATGCTGCCCGTGCGAATCGCTTGTGCGGCCAGGTCAACCGCGTAGACAAAGCCGGAGCAGGCCGCACTCAGGTCGAACGCGCCGGCGTTTTTTGCGCCCAGCCACGCTTGGATCAAGCTGGCAGTGCTGGGGAAGATATGCTCAGCCGTTGAAGTGGCGCAGATGATGAGACCCAGCTCATTGGGCAGCACATCGGCAACTTCCAGCGCCTGCTGCGCGGCCTTCAAACCAAGCGTCGCCGTGGTCTCTCGCTCGCTGGCGATACGGCGTTCTTTGATGCCCGTGCGCGCTTGAATCCACTCGTCGCTGGTTTCGACGATGGCAGAAAGGTCTTCATTGGTCATGACCCGCTCTGGCACCGCCATGCCCCAGCCGACGATGTGCGCGTAGATTTTCTCGCGTCCGGAAAAATGATTTCCCGATCGCGGACGTTTAGGGTCAGCGGCCATTCTTCCCGAACTTGCTGAAGATCAGCACTGCGTTATGGCCGCCAAAGCCAAAAGAATTGCTCATGACGGCTTCGAGCGGCCGCGAAACGCCCACATGCGGCGTGTAATTCAGATCACACTCCGGGTCTTGGTTGTCGAGGTTGACAGTTGGTGGGATGAAATTCTCCAACAAAGCTTTGATCGAAAAGACGGCTTCCACCGCGCCGGCGGCGCCCATCAGGTGTCCTGTGACCGATTTCGTGGAGCTGATTGGGATTTCGTAGGCGACTTCGCCCAGCGCGCGCTTGATCGCGACCGTCTCGCTCTTATCATTCATGGGCGTGCTGGTGCCATGCGCATTGATGTACCCAATATCATGCGGAGAGAGGCCCGCATCGGCCAGCGCTCGCTCAATCGCTTTCGCGGCGCCTTCACCGGTCTCTAACGGCGCCGTGACATGATAGGCATCCGACGTGTGGCCATAGCCGGTGATCTCGGCGTAGATATGCGCCCCGCGCACCAGCGCGTGTTCCAGCTCTTCAAGGATGAGGATGGCCGCGCCCTCTGCTACCACAAACCCATCTCGGTCGATATCAAAGGGACGAGAAGCTTTTTCTGGGGCTTCGTTGCGTCGAGAAATGGCTGTCATGTTATTGAAGCTCGCCAGTGCCACTTCATGCAGACCGGCCTCGCTGCTGCCGGCGACGGCGATTTTGGCTTGCCCACGCCGGATGATCTCCAGCGCCTCGCCGATGCAGTTGTTGCCGGTGGCGCAGGCGGTAGAGATAGCGAAATTGGGGCCGCGCAGGCCGTAGGTCATCGAAATTTTGCCCGATGCCGCATCGGGCAGCATCATGGGGACCATCAGCGGGCTGACGGCTTTGCCACCTTTTTCGATAAACGCGCGAACGCCTTCGAACAGCGTCCAAATGCCGCCGATGCCCGAACCGACGACACAAGCGATGTCATATCGGTTCTCGTCTGTGATTTCGATGCCGGAGTCCGCTATCGCCTGTTGGGTGGCATACAGGGCAAGCTGGGTAACCCGATCGGTGCGCCGCGCCTCGCGCCGTCCTAGTAAAGCTTCTGGGTCGAAGTTTTTGACCTCGCCGCCGAAGTGAATTTCGATCTTGTCGGTGGGAAACAGGGTGATGTAGCCGATACCGGTTTTGCCAGCGGCTGCATTTTGCCAAGCCTCATCCACGCTGTTGCCAACTGGGCAAATGATTCCCATCCCTGTCACGACTACGCGTCGTCGCTCCACGCTAGTTCCTCCGCTTCATCTATGCAGCCCAGCCGATGCTGTCAATTGCGAAGCTGCATCCGCCTAAGGGCGGTCATTATAAACAAAAAACACCATCGCCGCTTTAGGGTTGCTCGATAAGCCAGGGCAATCGCTTCAAAACTGAGTGATGATAAAGCAAGAAATTATTGTCTATGGCGGCTCGAAACGTTTCTGGCGCAGGCTGCTTTTGGAGGGGTCACGCTTAAGCAGTTGAGCGCAATTGAGCGTAGCACTGCCATGTTCTCAGCACGCTCCTCGTTGCGGATACGGGAACGGTCTTCACTAAAGGTAACATCCATCACTCAGTGAAAGCCGTTCTCAATTGCCCAGTGATGTTGAACCGCTTACAGCAGCCTGGCTGCATCGGCAGGAGGACTGCTGATCCAGAAGGCGGTTTCTTGGGTGATATGCTCGCCGATACGCCGGTCGCGCTGGCTTCGCACAATGCTGTTCAGGTCTGCCCAACCGTTATAATGGCGGATATGCTCAAACGCCAGCGGGTCAGGCAGGTCGCTGAAGCATTCTTCCAGACTGAGCGGGACTTCATCGTTCATGGGGCACTCCTTTTTGCCCCATTATCCTCCTTCCATCATTTTGAAGCGAGTGCCCTGGCAATCGCTTCAAAATGAGAGACGAGAGATAATGGAGCAAAAAAAGGATGCTCCATGTCCAGCAAAGTACAAACCAGCCTGGAAGAATGCTTTGGTGACCTGCCCGATCCGCGTGTGAAAGGGCGCTGTGACCACA
>DAOTYT010000382.1:0-18159 GCA_034434615.1 Anaerolineae bacterium
GATCACCGAGGCGCGCATCAAGTGCGCTGCTCTCAATCGTATGACCCACTTGGGTATGCCCGATAGCTATCGCGTGGCTTAACTTGAGCATTGTTTAGGACCAGTACGCCTTTTGACCATATTCATTCAACAAAGCCGACCGCATTGAAGAATGAATAAGGCGCCAGATTGGGCGTCCCCGCCGCATCCACAGTTGATATCCACCCGATCGGTCGCGGGACGATCGAACCTATCATCAGTTTGTACATCACCTGCCACGAGTGCGTTTCGGGTTGAACCTGCATCGAATCCCTCTCCATCACAACCGAAAGACTCACCTGCCTCGATCAAATTGTGGTTGAAGAAAAGATAGTATACTGTTAATGTATAGTAATGTTGAGCAGCTCGATAGTTCAGTCAGCAAGAGGTTTGCGATGATGTTAGCATTTAAAACTGCAGACGTTTCGCTTGCATCGTTCCGCGAACAATCCGCGGGCAAAAAAGTTGTCCTCCTCTATCCATGGACGAACTATCGCCTGCTATTCCTGAGCAATTTTCTCGAAAATGCCAAAGAAGGCCTGCTCTATTATGCCATGCCGAAAAAAATCGCAACCCTGGAGGAAATGCTCGAAGATCTGATCCAAGAATTTGAGCTTGTCCTCGGCCAGTTCGGGAAGCATTTGCGCGCTGCACTGCCGGAAAGATCGCCCGAGGCTCTCGGCGAAGCCCTAGCGGCCGATCTCGCAGCGAGCAGCGACGACCCACTCATCCTGTTCATCGACAATCTCGGCTGTTTATCGATGACGACTGAGTTCGGCCTTTTTCTTGAACGGCTTGTGCAAACGCTTGCGCCGCACATCCAAATCGCGCTCGGTTCCGACATGCTGAAATTCGATTTTTGGAGCGCGCTGGTCATGGAAGGACAAGCGATCGTCCTCGGCAACGAGCAGCATCGCAGCAGATTGACTTTCAGCGTGGAGGCAGACCCCAAACCACAGCTTGAAGTCGTCGGCTTCGGGGCCGGTGCCGCGCGGATTAACGGCCAAGAGATCACGAATTGGGATGGCATGCTGCCGCGCAATTTGTTCTTTTATTTGATCGACCATCCTCTCGTGACCCGAGATGAAATCTTCGCCGATTTCTGGCCGAAGGTCAGCATCAAAGATGCTACTGATATCTTCCACGTCACAAAACATAAGGTGATGGAGGTGATCAGCCGCCGCATCGGCAACGGGCAAGACTACGAAATCACCCAGTATAAGCAGGGCTTCTATTTGCCCAGCGAGAAGCTGGTGCGCCATTACGACGTTGAGTTATTCGAAACCTCGATCGAACGCGCGATCAATGCTTCAAATGATCACGAGGCTGAGATCCTGCTCGCTCGCGCGTTAGACTTATACAAAGGGCCATTCTTCACCGCTTCGGAAATGCTGTGGGCGAAAAAGCGGCGCGAAGCGCTCGCTCGCCAATACAGCGAAGGGCTGATCTGGTTGGGGCGGCTGCGCCAAAAAGCTGGCGACGTGCAAGAAGCGCTGCGGCTGTTCACACTGGCGCTGGCCGAGCGACCGGAACGCGAAGACATTCACCGCACCGTAATCCAACTGTATCTACAAGCTGGCCGCATCGATGACGCGAAGCAGCAGTATCATCGCCTCCAACAGGAAGTATACGATCGGATCGGGATCGCGCCGTCCATCGAAACGCTAAAGCTACGCGACGAGATCGAGCGCCAAGCCTAGCAGCGCCTTGCACGACCGGCTGATTGGAACCTGCGGGCGTTTTCTGGATGCGCTCACATGAATGCGGCCGAAGCGCTGGCAGCGCACTGCACACCAGTCTGTTTTATGAAAGGCCTTCTTCGTTCATGACACCAAGCCTGCTTCAAACTGAAATTTTGCAGCAGCCCGCCGCGCTGCGTACGCTCATCGACAGCGAACGCCAGCACATTACCGCCATCGGCGACCTCATTCGGTCGCGGTCGCCGCGCTTCATCATGCTTGTCGCACGCGGCAGCTCAGATAATGCCGCGCGCTATGGCCAATACCTGTTCAGCACAATCAATCATCTGCCCACCGCGCTCGCTATCCCTTCAGCGTATACGATCTACCAGCAGGCGCCCCGCCTAGAAGACGCAGCGGTAATTGCCATCTCACAGTCGGGACAGTCGCCCGATATCGTCGCCGTTGTTGAGGAAAGCCGGCGGCAAGACGTCGAGACGATCGCGATCACCAACGATCCTGAGTCGCCGCTGGCAAACGCCGCCGACCACACGATCAACCTGAGCGTTGGCAAAGAATTTGCCGTGGCTGCCACCAAAACTTACAGCGCATCGTTGGTCGCGCTCGCTTTGCTCTCAGCATCGATCGCGGGCGCTGACGAGCGGTTGGCCGCGATCGACCACATGCCCCGGTGGATCGCCGAGGTCACGCAGCACTGCGATGCGACCATGCGCGCAGCCGAGCGTTATTGTTATATCCAGTACTGCGTAGTGGCCAGCCGCGGCTATAATTACGCCACCGCTTACGAAATTGCGCTTAAGCTCAAAGAGCTGACCTATGTGATCGCCGAGCCATACTCCTCGGCTGACTTTCAGCATGGGCCGGTTGCACTGGTCGACCACGGCTTTCCGGTCGTAGCGGTCGTCCCCGATGGCCCGCTGGCGGGGGAGTTAACCGCCTTCTTTCGTGATCTGGCCAAGCGTGGGGCCGAGTTGATCATGATCTCTGCCGATCCAGAAGCGCTCGCGCTCGGTCACACCGCGCTGCCGCTGCCCGCTGGCGTACCAGAGTGGTTGTCTCCGGCCGTCGCCATTGTTCAAGGCCAAATGTTCGCTTTGGGCCTGGCGATCGCCAAACGGTTCGACCCTGATCGGCCGCGCCACATCGGCAAGGTGACTTTGACGCTCTAGCAGCCAGGGAGAATTGGCACAGGGCAGGCAGCTGCGGAGACGGGGTTTACCCTCGCGCTGGCGAGCAAAAAACGATAAACTCATCAGCATATTAAGCCAGTGGACAAGCGAAAACCATGTCTTTTTGGAACGAGTTTTCTGGGCCCAATGCCGCTTACGCGCTTGAGTTGTACGAGCGCTACTTGAAAGATCCGGCGTCGGTCGATGCGACTGCGCGCCTGCTTTTTGAGCGCTGGGGGCCGCCCCCTGAGCCACACGCTGATCTGGACAGCAAAAGGGAGCTCGCGGGCGAATCCCCACCCTCGTTTAACGTTCAAAAGGTTGTTGGGATTGCCAACTTGGCCGAGGCGATTCGCGAATATGGGCACTTAGCAGCTCAACTCGACCCGCTCGGGTCGCCGCCGATCGGCGATCCGGCTCTCAACCCAGCTGCACATGGAATCGGCCATGATGACTTAGCCCAATTCCCAGCTTCGTTGATCGGCGGGCCGATCGCGCTGCGCGCGCGCAGCGCCGCCGAAGCGATCGACATGCTGCGCGAGGTCTACTGCGCCAGCACTGGTTATGACTTCGATCACATTCGCAACCCCGAAGAACGCGAATGGCTGCGCTTCGCGGCCGAGTCTCGACAGTTTTTCCCACCGCAGGATCCGACCAACCCGGAAGCACTGCTGCAGCGCTTGACCGAAGTGGAAGCGTTCGAGCAGTTTCTCCATCGCATATTCCCCGGCAAACATCGCTTCTCGATCGAAGGATTGGATATGATGGTGCCAATCCTTGATGAGATCACCGGCGCAGCCGCTGAGACGGGGCGCAGCAGCATCTTGATCGGCATGGCGCACCGCGGCCGCCTTAACGTGCTCGCTCATCTGCTTAACAAACCCTATGCGCAGATTTTTGCCGAGTTCAAAGATCCCGTTCAAGAGCACCTCTTCCGCGACGATTTAGGCTGGACGGGCGACGTCAAATATCACCTTGGCGCACGGCGGGCGCTGCAAAATGGCACTCCGGTCGCCATCTTGATGTCGATGGCGCCTAACCCCAGCCATCTTGAGTTCGTCAACCCGGTGGTCGAGGGCATGGCGCGCGCCGCTGGCACTCGCGTTGACCAAGCCGGCCCCCCCATCTTCGACACGCTGCTCACTTTGCCCATCCTCATTCACGGCGATGCAGCCTTCCCCGGGCAGGGCGTGGTCGCCGAGACGCTCAATCTCTCACGGCTGGCCGGGTATTGGACGGGCGGCACCCTTCACATCATCGCCAACAACCAGCTCGGCTATACGACTGAAGCTTCGGAAGGCCGCAGCACGTTGTATGCCAGCGATTTAGCAAAAGGCTTTAAAATCCCGGTTATTCATGTTAATGCCGACGACCCAGAGGCCTGCATTGCAGCAGCGCGATTGGCCTTCGCCTACCTCTCTCGCTTTCAGCGCGATTTTGTGATCGATTTGGTCGGTTACCGCCGCCACGGCCACAATGAAGGCGATGAGCCGGCTTTCACCCAGCCGCGCATGTACCAGCAGATCGAAAAACACCCGACCGTGCGCGCTTTGTGGGCGCGTACATTGGCCGAACGCAAAGCGATCGACGCTGAACGAGCCGACATCCTGCTGCGACAGCAGATGGATAGGCTGCAAGGCGTGCTCGAGACGCTTGACCCGGAACGAGATCTGCTTGACCCACGGCCGCTGCCACCGGAGCCTGGCGCAGCCCGCCGTGTCAAAACCAGCATTGGGCTGGGTCGTCTGCGCGAGCTGAACCGCGCGCTGCTCACATTTCCGGAGGGGTTTACCCCGCATCCGAAGCTTCAACGGATGATCAATCGACGCTTGCAGACCACCGAGGAGGAAATGCCGCTGATCGATTGGTCAATGGCGGAGTCTTTGGCGCTCGCCAGCATCCTTGAAGATGGGACGCCCATCCGCATGACCGGGCAGGACGTTCAACGCGGCACGTTTAGCCAACGTCATGCCGTCTTCCACGATGTTCACACCGGTGAACGTTTCGTTCCACTGCAGACACTGCCACAAGCTAAAGCAGCCTTTGAGATTCATAACAGCCCGCTCAGCGAAGCGGCTGCGCTCGGCTTTGAGTACGGGTATAACGTCCAAGCGCCCGAACGGCTCGTGCTCTGGGAGGCGCAGTACGGCGATTTCGATAACGGCGCGCAGGTCATCATCGATGAGTTTATTGTCTCGGCGCGCGCCAAGTGGGGGCAAACGCCATCGCTGGTGCTGCTGCTGCCCCATGGCTATGAAGGCGCCGGCCCCGACCATTCAAGCGCGCGACCAGAACGGTTTTTGCAGCTCGCCGCCGAGACCAATCTGCGCATCGCCAACCCGACGACTGCCGCGCAGTACTTTCATCTCTTGCGCCGGCAGGCGCTGCTTCTCAAAAGCGATCCGCTGCCCTTGATCGTGCTGACGCCGAAAAGCCTGCTGCGCCATCCCAAGGTGAGCTCGCCGCTCACGGAATTCGCAGAAGGCCGCTGGCACCCTGTGATCGACGATCCGGATGCTGCCGAGCGCGCCGCTGTGCAGCGCCTGCTGCTGTGCAGCGGCAAGCTCTATGTCGATCTGGCGACTGATGAGCGCCGCGCAGCGCGCCCCGATCTCGCGATCGTGCGCGTCGAACAACTTTATCCTTTCCCGCAGGAAGACCTGCGCAAAGTGCTGCGCACCTACCCCAATCTGCTCGAAGTCGTGTGGGCACAGGAAGAACCCGAAAACATGGGGGCATGGGAATTCGTGCGCCCCTACCTGATCAGTTTGATGCTCGAGCGCAAGCTGCCGCTGCGCTATATCGGTCGTCCACGAAATGCCAGCCCTGCGGAGGGATCCTCCGCCTGGCATCAGCGCAACCAGATGGCGCTGATCGAACAGGCATTTATGCGGCAAGCGCAGCTCGATGACCCTGTGATCAAGCAAGGATAGAGGCGATGGCGTTTGAAATCGTAGTGCCTGATTTGGGTGAATCCGTCGTCGAGGCGACGATCGCGCGCTGGCTAAAACAAGTTGGCGAACGGGTCACAGTCGGCGAGCCGATCGTAGTGCTAGAGACTGAAAAGGTCGACCTTGAAGTTGGCGCGGAAAGAGATGGCATTCTGGCCAGCATTGAACGGCAGGCAGGCGAGGATGTGGCGATCGGCGATGTGATCGGCACGATCGAAGCAGCGCAGCCGCCGGCAGCGGCGCAGCCAGCCGAAAATAAAACAGCGCAACCCGCAGCACAGCAACCCGCAGCGCAGCCAGCGCAGGCCCAAGACCGCGCCGCCGCTGCCGAAGCAACGCCAGTCGCACGGCGAATGGCGCAGGAAAATCAAATCGATCTCACCATGGTCAAGCCCAGCGCCGGAGGCCGCGTCACCAAAACGGATGTGCAGCGCCATCTAGACCAGCGCGCGGGGGGGGCACCCGCTCCCGCCGCTCAACCTGCTGAACCGGTCGTCATCAGCCATGGGGGCAGCCGCCGCGAAGAGCGCGTTCGCATGTCGCGCCGCCGCCGCACGATCGCCCAGCGGCTGGTCGAGGCCCAGCAGACAGCTGCCATGCTGACTACGTTCAACGAGATCGACATGAGCGCGGTGATGGCTGTTCGCGAGCGACGCAAAGAAGCGTTCAAAGAAAGATATGGCGTCAGCCTCGGGCTGTCGTCATTTTTCGTCAAAGCGGCCATTGGCGCACTCAAAACCTTCCCACGCCTGAACGCCGAAATACAAGGCGACGAGATGATCCTCAAGCGCTATTATGACATCGGCGTCGCCATCGGCGCCGAGGAGGGTCTGGTCGTGCCTGTGCTGCGCGATGCCGATCGAATGTCTTTCGCGGAAATCGAGCGCGCCATCAAACGGTTCGCGCAGGAAGCGAATGATGGCACGCTGTCGATCGAGGCGCTGCGCGGCGGCACCTTCACCATCACCAATGGCGGCGTGTTTGGATCGCTGCTGAGCACACCGATCCTTAACCCGCCACAGGTTGGTATCCTCGGGCTGCATAAGATCCAGCAGCGGCCGATCGTCGTTGATGGCGAAATCGTCATTCGCCCAATGATGTACGTTGCGCTAAGCTACGACCACCGCATCGTGGACGGACGGGAAGCGGTCGGCTTCCTGGTTCGCGTCAAACAGCTGGTCGAAGACCCTGAAGCGCTCCTGATCGAAGTGTGAGGCGCGCTTCTTTCCTTCTTGAAAAATCTCAGCCGCTATCAGCTGTCCCTCTCCCGGGCCGGCAGCGTTAGCTGAAGACGATCGTCTTGTTGTTGTAGACCAAAACCTGCCGCCGCAGGTGATAGAGGATCGCGCGCGATAAAACCAGCTTCTCGACATCGCGCCCTTTGCGCACCAATTCCTCGACCGAATCGCGATGATTGATGCGCACAACATCTTGCTCGATGATCGGCCCGGCATCTAACTCAGCAGTGACGTAGTGACTGGTCGCGCCGATGATCTTCACGCCGCGACCATAGGCTGCGTGATAGGGCTTCGCGCCGATGAAAGCCGGCAGGAACGAGTGATGAATGTTGATGATTCGGTTGGGATAGTGAGCGATAAATTCAGCCGTGACGATCTGCATATAGCGTGCAAGCACGATGAGGTCAATCTTATGCTCGCGCAGCAAGGCGAGCTGCTGCGCTTCCTGCTGACGTTTGTTTTCTTTCGTCACCGGAAAATAGTGATAAGCGATGCCATACTGCCGAGCCACAGGTTCCATATCGGGATGGTTGCTGATGATGAGCGGGATCTCAACGCGCCACTCCCCGGAATGCCAGCGCGCCAGCAGATCATAGAGGCAGTGCCCCTGCTTGGAGACGAACACCGCCATGCGCGAGATAGCGCCCGAGAAATGCAGAGCGAAGTCCATCGTGTAGGCTTGGGCAATCGGTTGAAAAGCCGCTTCGATAGCATCATGAGCGAGCGAGAAACCATCGAGCGACCACTCAACGCGCATGAAGAACACACCTTCTTCGGCGTCAACGTGCTGGTCGAGGTAGAGAATGTTACCGTTATGAGTGAAAATAAACTCGGTGACCGCGGCTACAAGCCCTTTACGATCGGGGCATGAGATCAGAAGGATGGCGGAGTCGCCATTGCTAGGCTGCGTCATGATCGATGAGTCCTCAAAGCGAAAGTTTAAATGCTGCGTTGTTCAAAAGGCGGCCCCCGATAAGCGCGCCAGCAAGCCGGAATAACGCTCTGCAACACGATTGTTTTGCACTGCGAGGTGCACGGCTCGCCGGCTTCCTACCAAGACGACCGCCTGTTTTGCGCGGGTCACGGCAGTGTACAACAAATTGCGCTGAAGCATGACGTAGTGCTGGGTCATCACTGGCATGACGACGAACGGGTACTCCGATCCCCGGCTGCGATGCGTGCTGATGCAGTAGGCATGGATCAGCTCATCGATCTCAGAGAATTCGTAAAATAGATAGCGGCCATCGATGATGACCTCAATTTCTCCATTGTCAAGGTCAATCGCGCTGATGCGGCCGATATCGCCATTAAACACATCTTTTTCGTAGTTGTTGCGCGTTTGCATCACTTTATCCCCGACGCGATACAACCGGCCGCCGATCTGCTTTTCGGCAAGGCGCCGATCGCCATTTAAGGCTCGCTGAAGCGCTTCGTTCAGCGCGCTAACGCCGATTGGCCCGCGGTACATCGGCGCGATCACTTGGATATCTTGCAGCGGGTCGCAGCCAAACCGCGCGGGCAGCCGGCTGCTGACGATATCAACGATCAACTTGGCTGCGGCTTCTGGGTCTTCTTCGTTGAAGAAGAAAAAATCAGCGCTTTTATTATCCATAAACGGCGCTTCGCCCTGGTTGATGCGGTGAGCATTGATGACGATATAGCTGTTTTCGTGCTGGCGGAAGATTGACCCCAGCCGAGAGACATACGCGATTTGGCTGTCGATAATATCGCGCAGCACGTTGCCCGCACCCACGCTGGGAAGCTGGTCAACATCGCCGACCAATAAAAGGTGCGCTTCCGGCTTCAAGGCTTTGAGCAGATCGTACAGCAGGATCAAATCGAGCATTGACGACTCATCGACGATCAGCATGTCAATATCGAGTGGATTATCGTCGTCGTGCGTGAAGCCTTCCGCCGGGCTGTACCCGAGCAGCCGATGGATGGTGCTGGCTGATTCGCCCGAGGCTTCGCTCAGACGTTTAGCAGCGCGGCCAGTGGGAGCGGCCAGCGCGTAAGTGAATTTTTCGGCGCGCAGCGCTGCGATCACCATGCGCAGCGTCGTCGTCTTTCCCGTGCCAGGCCCTCCAGTCAGCACGGAAATCTTGTTCAAAAGGGCAGCGCGGACGGCGTCTTGCTGCTCCTCGGTCAAACTGATCTCATTCTGGCGAGCAATTTTAGCAAGAAAAACTGGCCAGTCGATCTCGGCAGCCCGTTCGGCCAACCGCGATGGCGTATTGGCCAAACTGCGCAGCCGCTCAGCAGACCCGCGCTCCGAAAAAAAATACAGCGGCAGATAGATCGGTTCCGCGCTGGGCGTCGCGCTTTTTTCGCTGATCAGATCGCCGGTGAACAACTGCCCGCTCAGAACCGCTTCGATGCGCGCCGAGTTATCAACCTTCAGCAGGTCGGCCGTCGCAGCGATCAGCTCACCACGTGGCAGGTAAGTATGGCCCTCGCGCGCTTTCTGATTCAATGCGTAAAACAATCCGGCACGAATACGCCCATGATCATCGGCGGGCACGCCCATCTTCCTGGCGATCTCGTCTGCTCGGATGAAGCCAATGCCGAATACCTCATCGGCCAGCGTATACGGATCGGACTGCACTTTATGAACCGTCTCGCTGCCATACTGCTGGTAGATGCGCGCCGCCATGCGGCTGGTGATACCATACCCTTGCAAGAAGATCAAAGCCTGCCGCGGCCCCTGATTTTGCCCCCAAACGTGGATGAGGTGTTTGGCCAGCTCTCGCTTGAGACCGGGGACATCGTAGAGCTTTTCGGGAGCACGATCGAGCACCTCAAGCGTCTTTGCGCCAAAGTGATCGACGATCTTTTGCGCCGTCTTCGGCCCGATGCCTTTGACGATCCCGCTGCTCAGATAATTAACGATCCCCACTTCCGTAGTCGGCGGCATCGGCGAGACGGTCTCGGCCTGAAACTGGCGACCATAGCGCGCATTATCCACCCACTGGCCCGTAAAACGAACCATCTCGCCGATGCTCAATTCCGGCATGGTGCCGACGACCGCGACCGTGCCGTCGCGGGCAGCAGCGAGGGGATACTGGCGGTCGGGACGAATCTTCACGACGCTGTAGCCGGTCTCGGCATTGTAATACGTCACGCGCTCAACGGTGCCGTCGAGCTGTTCTTGAGCGAACATCATAATCAGTTCAATTTCGGCGACCTCATCATTATAGACCGTCTGCACCTTACAGCGTAGGGCCTGCCCCTGAAATAAACTGGTCATTTCGCGCCCTGATGCGCCATCTCCTGACTGAGATCACTCTGGAAGAACTGCGCCTTGGTATGCTAATGTTGTGCCCTTAGTGCGAATGCATTCAAGGACGGGTTGTGATGAAAGTCTCTCGCTCCAGCGGTATCCTGCTGCACCCCACTTCCCTGCCCGGTCGCTATGGCATCGGTGATCTTGGCGAATGGGCTTATCGATTCGTCGATTACCTGCGCGAGGCTGGCCAGAGCATTTGGCAGGTGCTGCCGTTGGGGCCAACCAGCTACGGCGACTCGCCTTATCAATGTCTATCCGCCTTTGCGGGCAACCCGTTGCTGATCAGTCTCGACCAACTGGTCACTGAAGGCTGGCTGACGGAGGAGGAGCTGAGCGACACGCCGAATTTCCCCGCGAACCGCGTCGATTATGGGGTAGTGATCGATTATCACCGCGCGCTGCTCGATCGGGCTTTTGCTAGGTTCGACGAGACGGCAAGCGCCGAAACGCGCGCTGAGTTCACAAGTTGGTGTGAGCTGAACAAAGATTGGCTTGAAGATTTTGCCCTGTTTGCTGCGCTGAAGGATCATCATGGCGGGCGGCCGTGGGTAGAGTGGCCCCAGGGTGAAGCCCTGCGCGATGCGCAAACACTCGTTGAAGCGGCCGCGCAGCACGCCCGTAAGATCAACGGGTTCCGCTTTCAACAGTGGCTGTTTCACCGTCAGTGGTTCGCCCTGAAGACCTACGCCAACGACAGGGGCATCCGCCTATTCGGCGATATTCCGATCTTTGTCGCACACGACAGTAGTGATGTATGGGCAAACCGCGATCTTTTTTTCCTCGATGAACACGGATACCCGACGGTCGTCGCTGGAGTGCCACCTGATTATTTCAGTGAGACTGGCCAGCGCTGGGGCAACCCGCTCTATAACTGGGAACGACTGGCTGATGACGGCTATGCGTGGTGGATTCGCCGCATCAAGCAGACGCTCGAGACGGTGGATGTGGTGCGCATCGATCACTTCCGAGGCTTTGAAGCCTACTGGGAAGTGCCCGCCAGCGAGCCGACTGCCGTTCAGGGGCGCTGGGTCAAAGGGCCGGGCATGGCATTTTTCAGCGTCATTTTAGAGACGCTTGGCAGCTTGCCCATCATCGCCGAAGATCTCGGCGTGATCACGCCGGAGGTAGAAGCGCTGCGCGATGGCCTCGGCTTGCCGGGCATGAAGATTTTGCAATTCGCGTGGGGCGAACCTCACGGCAAAGACCCGTTCCTGCCGCACAACTATGTGCCCAACTGCGTGGTCTATACTGGCACACATGATAACAATACGACCATCGGCTGGTATCATGAAGAAGCCACCCCCGCAATGAAGACATATCTCAACCAGTACTTAGACCGCGAGGTGCGTGAAGTGAACTGGGATCTGATTCGGTTGGGCATGGCTTCGGTGGCGCATACATTCATCGTCCCTATGCAGGATGTGCTCTCACTCAACTCTGACCAGCGCATGAATTTACCCGGGCGCGAAGCGGGAAACTGGTCTTATCGCTGCCTGCCGGCCGATCTTGAAAACGGCGCGGCGCGCGATCGATTGGCGTTTTATACCCGCATCTATGCGCGCCTGCCCGCCGATTGGGGTTGATCTATCTGGTCAATGCATCATGGTCGCTGCGCGTTGATCGACTTCTAGCGTTCTGTATACGAATTTCCTACAGAACGCCGATGCAGCTCTTATCTAAGCCGCCTATCTTGAAAGGCGTAAAAGCAGTTTAAGGCTGTTAATTTGTGAGGAGGAGACCATGACCATGATGATTCGTTGGAACCCGCTGCGCGAGCTGGCCGCCATGCAAAGCGCGATGGACCGGATGTTTGAAGAGACCTGGCGCGGCGCCCGCGCCAACGCGGCCGAGCTGGCACTGCCCATTGATGTTTATGAGACCGAAACGGGCTATCAGGTGACCGCTTCGCTCCCCGGTTTGGCGAGCGATCAGGTGAACATCAGCCTGCATGACAACGTGCTGACGATCAGCGGGGAGCTGCCCGCCTCGCCGCACGTGGAAAACGCGCGTGCGGTTCTGGTCGAGCGCAGCTCTGGTCGCTTCAGCCGCAGCATCCGCCTGCCGGAACCTGTCGCAGCCGACCAGGTTGAAGCGGCGCTGGAGAACGGCATTCTCCACCTAACGCTGCCCAAGACCCCCGAAGCGCAGCCGCGTTTGATCCCGGTGCGCAGCGGCAACACCGTGCATTCGAACAATTAATCTGCAAGCTGCACAGCATTTCATCGGTACGCGGGTTGGGCTTCTCGCCCAACCCGTTTCTGGTTTCAGCGCTTGTCACTGGCTTTTGACTATGCGAAGGGGCTGACCCCGCAGAGATGCGTCGCAATCCCGAGCGCGTTGAAACAGGCCGCTTTTGCAGCCAACGCACGATCCGCCGCCGCATCGTCAGGCGCATAGGCCACCTGTATATGGTTGGCCTTATGGCGCGCTATCATTTGATCGCGGGTGATGCCGTGCAAAACGGCGTGCATGATCGGCCACTGCGGCGTCGTCAACTGCCAGCGCCGCTCCGTCTCCGCTCGTGGCAGTTCGACGACCGTCGCTCTGCCCAGATCGGCATGGAGACCGCCCTCCATCACATAAACACGGCTCCATACGATCGGGCCGGGCTTGCTGATCCCTTTCAGCGTGCCCCCACCAAGTCGAAAATACATCGGCGGCTGTCGTTCGCTCGATGCGCCGGCATACCCACCGATGAAGTGCGAGGCTGGCGCAGCCCCGGAGATCAAAAACACCCAGACGAAATCGTCGATGCCCTCGCCACGATAGTGTTCCCCCCAGCGGACATCGTGGAGGGTCGTCGCTGGGTCAAAGCCCATTGCCGTCCACACCCGGTTGGTGACCAAAGCGTCAACGCCGGCGCCTTCATCCACTTCGTTGAAATGCGGCAGGGCGCGCCCCGCATATAATTCTGCCCCGGTTTGCGCGTGATAAACGGGCGGCCGCTCCACGTTGTTGAGCAGCCCTTCCGCCAGATCGGAGGCCGGAGTCATGTCTTTCAAGCCTTGCTGATATTGGATTCCGATCGCATCGCAGCCGAACTCGTAGGCGATGCGGACGGCAGCGATGTACATCTTGAGCTGTTCGAGGATCTGTGCGTCGGTCAGCTCCGTCTCTGGGTCGCTGCCCGTGACGAAGGTCATCCCACGGGCATCGAGCCAGGCACGCGCAGCCTCCGCCTCAGCATCACTGACCGTTCGCATCGCCGCCACGAGCGCCGACTGGCTAAGCCGCTCTTTATAGATGCCGGTTGGGTTAAGCAGCTCATCATCAATGATGGCATTGTACATCCCCATGCAGCCTTCATCGAAGACGCCGAGGATCGCTTTGTGATGCTTTAGATGCGCGGCCAGCGCTTCGCCAAGCGCGCGCTCCTGAGCTGGCAGCGCGTCAAGCTCAAGCGGGTGGACGTGCGTCATATCATGGTCAATTTTGCCTTCACGAATCCATTGCCGAAGGCCATTCAAGAAGAACGGGTCGTCAAAGTTTTCGCTCCACAGGGTGCTGTAGCGCACACCCGCTTTGGTGAGGGAGCCATTTAAATTCAGCATGCCGACCAAGCCCGGCCACTGCCCGCTCCAATTGGCGACTGTTAGGATCGGCCCGCGATGCGATCGCAGGCCGGCCAGCACATGATGGCTGTACTGCCATACTGCCTCAGCGACGATCAGGGGCGCATCGGGATCAATCGTCGCGAAGACATCCATGCCCATGCGCTGGTTCCAAATGAATCCATGTCCCAATGCAGGATCATAGGGATGGGCGCGCTTGACGGTTACGCCTTCGCGGGCAAAAGCCTCGATCAATTTGCGTTCCATTGCCTCCTGCGCAGGCCAGCACACCTGGTTTGCGCTCAGGCGAAGATCGCCGCTCGCGACCAGCAGCGCCTGGCCCGGAAGCACCGGCTCCGGCGTGATTGTTGTTGGCAAGTCATACGTCGTCATTAGGGCAGCCTTTCGTCAACTGGCGCTCAAACTTTTATGGTAACGCCGCGCAGCAGTTTGACAACCCCTGCCAGATGATTTATACATATCGCTATACAATTTGAAATAAATTGTTCCAAAGATGGTAGGAGCTGATAGTGAAAGTTCAAGTCTCTCGATGGATGGTGTTCTGCCTGCTGGGTTTGGGGCTGGCCGTGCTGCCTGCGCTGGCTCAAGACGAGCAGCCAGCATCAGTCATTGTGATCGGCATCTTGCAAACAGCACTAGGCTGCCCGGCCAATGATGACCTCACCTGCGCCGATAGCGCGCTGACCTATGACCCAATCTATGATCTATGGTCGGCCACTTTCGAACTGCCCGCGGGCAGCTACGAATATCGGGTGGTGCTGGACGGCGATGCGGAACAGATCTTCGGGCGCGGGGCCGAGCGCGACGGCGAGAGCATCGTGCTGGAGCTGGAGCAGGATACGCGTGTGCGCTTCCTATACAGCAGCCGCACCAATTGGATCGCCGATACGGTCAATCACATTTTGGCCAACGTGCCAGGATCGTTTCAAAGTGAAATTGGCTGCCCGGGCGACTGGCAGCCTAGCTGCCTGCGCACATGGCTGCAAGACCCGGACGGTGATGGGGTATATACCTTTGTGACAACGGACATTCCAGCGGGGTTTTATGAGGCGAAAGTGGCGTTCAATGAAAGCTGGGCGCTCAATTATGGAGAGCGCGGTCTGCGCGATGGCCCTAATATCGGCTTCACGGTGCCTAACGATGGGGACGAAGTCGTTTTCTCGTTCGACACAGCGACCAATATCATGACGATCAGCGTGGCCGGAGAAGTTGGCCCGGCGGCTGGCAATCTGTTCCTATCACAAGCTTATTGGGTCACCCGCGATACGCTGGCATGGAATATCGGGCGCATTCCGGGCGCAGTCTACCGCCTGCATTTCAGCACGACCGGAGACTTGACGCTGGGGGACGATGGCATCGAGGGGGGAGACTCGATCCTGCTGCGTTATGACCGAAGCGGACTGCCGGCCGAAGTGTTGGCTCGCTTCCCACACCTGCGCGACTATTTCGCGCTGCGCATTGCCGAGGAAGATTTTGAGCGCATCCCGGAAATCCTGACCGGCCAGCTTGCCGTTTCAGCCACCATTAACGATGACACCATTTTGAATGACGCGACCGGCGTTCAGATTCCGGGAGTGCTCGATGATCTCTATCGTTATGATGGAGACCTCGGCGTGACGTTCGTCGATGACGTCCCAACGCTGACCGTTTGGGCGCCAACTGCACAGCAGGTGCGTCTGCATCTCTTCGCCGATAGTGACCCGCAAACGACTGCCGAAATCTTCGAGATGACGCGCGACGATGCGCATGGGACCTGGAGCATCACCGGTGATGCGAACTGGTACGGCCGTTATTACTTGTATGAAGTGACCGTATACGCGCCAAGCGTGCGCTCGGTCGTCACCAATTTAGTGACCGACCCTTACTCGCACAGCCTCTCGATGAACAGCGCGCGCAGCCAGATCATCGACCTGAACGATCCAGCGCTGCTGCCGCCGGGCTGGGAGGAACTGGTCAAACCCCCGCTGGCCGCGCCGGAAGACATTGTCATTTATGAACTGCATGTGCGCGATTTCAGCATCTTCGATGAGAGCGTCTCTCCCCAGAATCGCGGTACATTCCGGGCGTTTACGGAGACGGAGTCGAACGGGATGCGTCATCTGCGCGCGCTGGCCGAAGCAGGTCTTACCCACATCCACCTGCTGCCAGTCTTTGATATTGCCACGATCAACGAAAACCCGGCCGAGCGCGTTGAACCTGATCGCGAACTTCTGGCGACCTTCCCGCCAGACTCTGACCAGCAGCAGGCGATCATCGAACCGCTGCGCGATCTGGATGGGTTTAACTGGGGCTACGACCCGCTGCACTTCACTGCACCGGAGGGCAGCTACAGCACCGATCCGGACGGGCCGCAGCGCATCCTTGAATTTCGAGAAATGGTGCAGGCGCTCAACGAGAGCGGCCTGCGCGTGGTCATGGATGTCGTCTACAATCACACCAACGCGGCCGGCCAGTCGGACCGTTCCGTGCTCGATCGAATCGTGCCCGGCTATTACCACCGCCTCAATGCAGACGGCCGGGTCGAGACCTCGACCTGCTGCCCGAACACGGCGACCGAGCACTACATGATGGAACGGTTGATGATCGACTCGGTTCTCACATGGGCAACGGCCTATCGCGTTGATGGCTTCCGCTTCGATTTGATGGGACACCACATGCGCGACAACATGCTCGCCTTACGCGAACGGCTCGATGCGCTGACGCTCGCGGAAGATGGTGTTGATGGCCCATCAATCTACGTCTATGGCGAGGGCTGGAACTTCGGCGAAGTGGCCGATAACCGCCGCGGCATCAACGCCACCCAGATCAACATGGCCGGAACGGGCATCGGGACGTTTAACGATCGACTGCGCGACGCTGCGCGCGGTGGTAACCCGTTCGGCGGCTGGCAGGAACAGGGCTTCATCAATGGGCTGTACTACGACCCGAACGAAGTCGAGACGCGCAGCGCAGAACAGCAGCGAGCGCAGCTGCTGCATTTCAGCGACCAGATCCGCGTGGGGCTGGCTGGCAATCTCGCCGATTATTCATTGATCAACGCACAGGGCGAGCTGGTGACCGGCGCCGATATCGATTACAACGGCCAGCCTGCTGGTTACACGCGCGACCCACAGGAACATATCGTCTACGTCTCGGCGCATGATAACGAAACGCTGTTCGATGCGATCCAGCTTAAAGCGCCGCTGACCGCCACCCCAGAGGAACGGGTTCGCATGCAGAACCTCGGCCTCAGCCTGGTGACGCTGTCGCAGGGGATTCCGTTCATTCACGCCGGCGATGACATCCTGCGCTCGAAGTCGATGGATCGAGACAGCTACAATTCCGGCGATTGGTTCAATGCTATCGATTGGACGTACCAAACGAATAACTGGGGACGCGGCCTGCCCCCAGCCGAAAAGAATCGCGAAAACTGGCCGATCATGGCTCCGCTGCTGGCCAACCCGGATTTGGTCGTGAATACAGAGCATATGCTCGCAGCAAACGCCCACCTGCGCGAAATGCTGCAAATTCGTTTCAGCTCGCCGCTGTTCCGGCTGCAAACGGCTGAAGACGTTCAGCAGCGGCTCGCCTTCCACAACACCGGCCCCGATCAGATCCCCGGCGTGATCGTCATGAGTCTGTCCGACCTTGAGGGCGAGGCGCTTGACCCCAACTATACGGCGATCGTGGTCATCTTTAACGCGACTACCGAGACGATCGCCTTCCCCGCGGGTGAATTGGCTGCGCAAGATTTCAGGCTGCACCCAGTGCAGGCTAATTCAGCCGATCTGATCGTGCAGGAAGCCAGTTATGCTGATGGCAGTTTCACCGTGCCCCCGCGCACGACGGCGGTGTTCGTGGCAGGAGAATAGTTTAGAGGCGCTTGTTTTTGAGACCGCCTTCGGCATAATCAACATATCTCGACTGATGGACTGATGATGACGACTGCTACTGCCCTCGATAAAGTTACGGCTTGGTACCGAGCGGCACGGCCGCGCACCCTCACGGCGACCTATGTGCCGCTCGCCTTGGCTGCCGCGATTGCGCTGGAGCAGGGCGTGTTCAACGCTGTGTTGTTCGCGCTGTCACTGCTGGGCGCGCTGCTGCTCCAGATCGCAGCCAACCTCATCAACGAGTACTTTGACTTTCGCCGCGGCGCCGAAGCGTTAAAGCAGGCCGGGCAAGGGATGATCCTGAAACAGGGGCTGCTGACGCCCAACGAAGTGCTGGCTGGCGCCGTGCTGAC
>DAOTYT010000383.1:0-8788 GCA_034434615.1 Anaerolineae bacterium
GTTTGGGACCAGCATCTGGTGCGCCCGCAGACGGATGATCTGCCGGCAGTACTCTATATTGACCTGCACTTAGTGCACGAAGTGACATCGCCGCAGGCATTTACCCAGCTCCGCGAGCGCGGCCTGAAGGTTCGCCGGCCCGATAAGACACTTGGCACGATGGATCACAGCACGCCGACGACGCCGCGTAACGACCTTGGCATCATCCCCGTTACCGATGCGCAGGCCGCGGCTCAGCTCGAGGTGATGCGCAGGAACTGCGCCGATTTCGGCATCCCGCTGTTTGATCTCGGCACTGAGAATCAGGGTATCGTCCATGTGATCGGGCCAGAGCAGGGGCTGACGCAGCCGGGTATGACCATCGTTTGTGGAGACAGCCATACCAGCACTCATGGGGCCTTTGGCGCGCTTGCGTTTGGCATCGGCACCAGCGAAGTTGCGCATGTTTTGGCTACCCAGTGCCTGCTGCAAAATAAGCCGCGAACGATGGCTGTGCGGGTCGATGGTCGCCTGAGACCCGGTGTGACGGCGAAAGACATCATCCTTGCCATCATCGCTAAGATCGGCGTTGGCGGCGGCACGGGCTACGTGTTCGAGTACATGGGCGAAGCGATCCGCAGCCTGAACATGGAAGGCCGCATGACCATCTGTAACATGTCGATCGAGGGTGGCGCGCGCGCGGGCATGATCGCGCCCGATGACACGACCTTCGAGTATGTAGCCGGGCGGCCGCATGCGCCGAAAGGCGCCGATTGGGAGCGCGCGCTGGCAGCGTGGCGGCAGCTCCCCACAGACCCGGGTGCGGCGTTCGATAATGAAGTTGTACTGAATGCCGACGAGCTGGTTCCCATGATCACTTACGGCACCAACCCCGGCATGGGGATGCCGATCACGGGGTTCGTGCCTGACCCAGATCGCCTCGCCGATGTAAGCCAGAAACTGGCGCTTGATAAGGCGCTCACTTACATGGGGCTGCAGCCCAACGAGCCGCTGCTCGGCAAGCCAGTTGATGTGGTCTTTATCGGAAGCTGCACCAACTCGCGCATCTCCGACCTGCGCGAGGCAGCTAAGTTTATCAAAGGGCGCCGCGTCGCCGAAAATGTTCGACTGATGGTCGTGCCGGGGTCGCAGCAGGTCAAGCGCCAGGCGGAGGCGGAAGGGTTAGACCGCATCTTTAGAGAAGCTGGCGCCGAGTGGCGCGAGGCAGGCTGTTCGATGTGCATCGCCATGAACGGCGATCAACTCCAGCCTGGCCAGTATGCGGTCAGCACCAGCAATCGCAATTTTGAGGGCCGGCAGGGTAAAGGTGGGCGTACCTTTCTTGCCAGTCCCCTCACCGCCGCTGCCACGGCCGTGCGCGGCGTGATCACTGACCCGCGCGAGCTGCTTGGCGTACAGGAGGTCATCAGCTAAATGGAACCGATCAAGACATTTAAAGGTCGCATTGTCGCCCTGCCCATCAACGACATCGACACCGACCAGATCATTCCTGCTCGCTATCTCAAAGTGACCGACAAAGCGGGTTTAGGTCAAGCGCTGTTTGCCGACTGGCGCTATAACAGTGATGGGACGCTAAGAGCCGATTTTGTGCTCAACCAGCCGCAGCATCAGGGCGCCAGTGTGCTCGTCGCCGGGAACAACTTTGGCTGTGGCAGCTCGCGCGAGCATGCGCCATGGGCACTGATCGGAGCGGGTTTCAGAGCGGTGATCAGCACCTATTTCGCCGATATCTTCCGCAACAACGCGCTGAAAAATGGCCTGCTGCCCATCGTTGTTGATGCTGATACCCATCAACAGCTTCTCTCGCTGGCCGAAGAAGACCCAACCATAGAAGTGACGATCGATCTCGAAGCACAAACGGTCACGCTTCCAGACGGGCGATCCGTGCATTTTCCGATCGATGGGTTCTCCAAGCACTGCCTGCTCAACGGTGTCGATCAACTAGGATATTTGCTTGGCCTTGAAACGGAGATCAGCGCCTATGAAGCGACGCATCCCGCGCGCGTTCATACGGCTGCACTTCAGAATTGAGGGGGAGATTGATGCGAGTCGCCATCTACGATACCACACTGCGCGATGGCACACAGCGAGAGAATATCTCGCTTTCGTTGGTTGATAAACTGCGCGTGACCGAACTGCTCGATAATCTCGGTGTCGCCTATATTGAAGGGGGCTGGCCCGGTTCCAACCCAAAAGATGCGGCCTATTTTGAGGCCGTTAAGGCTTTATCGCTCAAACATGCGAAGATCGCGGCGTTTGGCTCGACCTGCCGCAAAGGTTCCGATCCGGCGGACGACGCAAATATTAAAGCGCTGGTCGATGCTGATACGCCTGTGGTGACCGTCGTCGGTAAGACGTCGATGCTGCATGTGACCGATGTTCTGCAAACCACCCCCGATGAAAACCTGCGCATGATCCGCGAAAGCCTGCGCTATCTCAAAGCGCTTGGCAAAGAAGTGATTTATGATGCTGAGCACTTTTTCGATGGCCTCAAGCTCGATCGAGACTATGCCTTCGACACGCTGCGCGCTGCCATGGAAGGTGGTGCCGACTGCATCGTCCTTTGTGATACTAACGGCGGGTCGCTTCCGTGGGAGATCGCCGATTATGTGCGTCAGGTCGCCGACGCTTTCCCCCACATGCCGCTCGGAATTCACACCCATAACGACAGCGAACTGGCGGTCGCCAACACCTTGGTGGCGGTGCAGGCCGGTGTCGTTCACGTGCAGGGCACGATCAATGGATATGGGGAACGCTGCGGCAATGCAAACCTATGCAGCATCATTCCCGATCTTGAATTGAAGATGGGCTATCGCTGCCTGCCAGATGGTGCGCTGCGGCAGCTCACGATGGTATCGCGCGCCGTTGCCGAGATCGCCAATTTGGCGCCCGATAACCATCTCGCCTATGTGGGCAAAAGCGCCTTCGCCCACAAAGGCGGAATTCACGTCGCTGCCATTCGTCGCAATGTTGACAGCTACCAGCATATCGACCCTGCGTTAGTCGGAAACGAGATGCGCGTGCTCATCTCAGATCTTTCGGGGCAGGGCAACCTGTTGAGCAAAGCCGAAGAGTTCCGGCTCGATGTTGGCCGTGCGGAAGCGATCCAGGTGCTCGACGAGATCAAACGTTTGGAACACGAGGGATATGTGTTTGAAGGAGCCGAGGCGTCCGTTGCTGTGCGGCTGCATCGCGCGAAACCGGGCTACAAGCCGATCTTCACGCTGATCGACTTCACCGCGATTGTCGAAGACCGGCGCGGTCGCGGCGCGATCGCCGAGGCGACCGTTAAGCTCGATCTGGATGGCGATATCGTCCATACTGCGGCCGAAGGCAACGGTCCGGTTAATGCCCTTGACTTGGCTCTGCGCAAAGCCCTCATGCCGCGCTACCCGCAAATCGCCGAATTCCAGCTCGTCGATTATAAAGTGCGCATTCTCGATGGCGCCAATGGCACAGCAGCAACCACGCGCGTCTTGATCGACACGCAAAGCGGCCCGCATCGCTGGAGCACGGTGGGTGCCGGTGAAAATATCATCCGTGCCAGCTGGCTGGCCTTGGTCGATAGCATTGAATATGGCCTGACGCTGCTTGAAACAACGAAGACGCAGACGGCGCTGGAAAGTTCGACCGATTGAAGCGGCCGCGCGCTGGTGGTTATCATAACCCCGGCGCTGCTGACGAGGTTTTATGTTGAGCAGGGCTTTGGTCCTGCTCATTCTTTGAGCCTACAAGGAGATTGCATCATGACGAGCGGTAGAATCGCCGTGCTGCCCGGAGACGGCATCGGCCCAGAAGTGACAGCGGCGGCGGTCGAAGTTTTGCAAGCGATCGCCAGCAGATACAACCACACCTTTACTTTTGAGGAGGGTTTGATTGGTGGTGGCGCCATCGACCAAACGGGAGAGGCTCTCCCTGCTGCCACGCTGCGCTTATGCGAGAGCAGCGATGCGATCCTGTTAGGCGCGGTTGGCGGCCCTCAGTGGGATGACCCCACCGCTCCAGTGCGACCAGAGCAAGGGCTGCTCGGCATTCGCAAACACTTCGAGCTGTTCGCGAATTTACGGCCCGTCAGGGCATATCCATCACTGGCGCAGCATACCCCCCTGCGCGCCGACCTGCTCGAGGGGGTCGATCTGCTTTTCGTCCGCGAGCTGACCGGCGGCATCTACTTTGGGCCGCGTCAAGAGCAGGGCGATGGAGACACAGCTTACGATACCGAACTTTACTCCACTGCCGAGGTTGAGCGCGTAGCGCACGTCGCGTTTCGGGCCGCGCAAGCCCGGCGCAAAAAGTTGACTTCGGTCGATAAAGCCAATGTCCTCGCCTCGATGCGCTTATGGCGGCGCACGGTCGTACAGGTGCACGAAGATTACAGTGATGTTGAACTGGAGCATCTGCTGGTCGATGCAGCGACGATGCATTTGCTGACCCGGCCGGCCAGTTTTGATGTGATCGTCGCCAGCAACATGTTCGGCGATATCCTCAGCGACGAGGCTTCGGTGCTGGCCGGGTCGCTGGGCATGCTGCCTTCAGCCTCTTTAGCCTCGGGCACCATGGGCCTCTATGAACCTGTCCACGGCTCGGCTCCTGATATCGCTGGGCAAGGCAAAGCGAACCCGACTGGCGCGATCCTCAGCGCGGCGCTGCTGCTGCGCTATAGTTTCGGCCTTGAGGAGGAGGCAAGGGCCATCGAGGGCGCAGTTGAGCGGGCATTGGCCTCTGGCGCAGTCACTGCCGATCTCGCGCCGCGCGAGGGCAAATATCTTAGCACGACGGAGTTTTTGCAGGAAATTCTCGCCAATTTACCAGCGCAGCGCCTTTGAGAGCGCTGGAATAACCGCGTCAGTCCCGGCACATCACGTCGGGTCAGCGAGTTCCGTCTCATCGGAAGAGCGCGGCTCACCAGGCTGGCTGGTTGAAAGGGCCTCTGAAAACGCATAAGCCGCCAGCAGGAACAGCGCTCGCCGCCCACTGAGGGGCATCGTCTCCCACAGCAGCGCGCGCAGCCCGGCAAAAGCCAGCGCGGTGAAGTACTCATCCCACCCATCCGGGCGCGCGAGGCAGTCCTGGGCGATCTTTCGAACTGCTGCGATTGGGCGCAGCAGCTCCGCAATGGGTGGGGGCAGCAGTGCGGTCGTCTCTGGGGTGCGCAGCGCTGCAATCGCCGCGGCGATCCCGCGCGCGGCTTCCCATTCATGGCCGAGCGTGGGCATCACCACGTCGCTAATTAAGCTGGCCTCTAGCGTCGCCCAGTCGAACAGCGTGTGGCCGCTGCCTGTATGGGCAAAATCGATCAGGAATGGCGTGAAATTGGGGCCGAGCAGAATATTGCCAAGATGCAAATCGCCGTGGATTTTGCTGAGAGAGCCGTTAAGCGATCGATCGAGCAGCGCGTCGTGGGCAAACAGCGGATTGGGCAGGCGCTCAAATGGGCCGAACCCTCGAATCACTGCCCCGCTTGTGTCGAAGTCCGGTTCCAGCGCGCTAAGTGCGTGATAGAGCGTATCGCTGCGCGTATGCCAAACGCGGCCAAGCAACCGCTCGATCACTTCACCGCGATAATGGGCATCGTCCTGCAATTTCAGCCCGGTCACCTCGATCTTATTAGCGCGCTGCATGGCTTCAGCGCCTTTGCCAAGGACGAGTGTCATTGCCTCACGCTCAGGGTAAAGGCGGTGTATGGTAAAATTTTCTACAGCTACGATGTCGCCTGGCTCTAGTTCGTGAAGCAGCAAACGGCGCACCGGATCTTTGATGGTAACACTTGGCTCTTCCTCAACTGTGCTCGGCAGCAGCTCCAGCGTAAGCAGCGGCGGCAGCAGCCAGTCGTACTCAGTCCATATCGGAAAGCGGTATGGCTGGCGCTGCTGCCACCATGCCTTGCCGAAGGTTGGGTAAAGCTGTGTTTCCAGCCACTCGCTTAAAGTGCGCGGCCCGAATTCGGCAGCAGCGCTGCGCAGGTCACGCTCCACCCCGTGCCGTGGCGCTACGAAGGTATACTTAATGCCCGCAAGCGACGATATTTCCGCCGTCGTTGGCTTGTCTTCGAGCCGGGCGGTGAGTGGGGGAAGCGAATGTTTGACGTGCGTTTCATAGCGCTGCGCTTCGTCTAGGATCCGGTCAGCTTGATCAATTTTAACGACAACCCCGGCGTCTTCTGTGCCATCGCTGTTGATCGGCGTGACCAGCAGCAGCAGCGCATGCGTATGGCCGCCGGTCAAGCGCCGCTCGACGCGCACTCGTTCATAGCCATAGAACATGCGCCGGAGGATTACGAGCTGTTCCTCGGTCGGCAGCGCGGTCATTTCGAACTGCAAGGCAAAATCCACTTGAAGATAAGGTTGGTGGCGGCCTGAATGAGCGCGCCCCGCTTGAGTTTGTTCGGCTAATTTGACCGTATCAATGCCGAGCCGGCGTAGGATACGGATAGGAATGCTGTCGTTTTCCTCGACGATCGCCCTAAGCAGCGCGCGTTCATCGATCTCAGCGCGTCCTGCCTCAAGGGCCAGGTCATTGGCGATACTCAAAACCATATTGGCCCGCGGCGTATTCGGCAGGCCTGCCCACAACCGCTGCCGCGTTCCCTTGCCGGTGTAGCGGCGAATTGAATCGATGACGTACTGCGCAGTCAAACCGTGCTCTTCGATTAGCGCGCTGGTCAGCCCGCCAGGAATGCCCAATAGGCCGATGAACAAATGCTCCACGCCGAGGAAATAGTGCTGCATTCGGAACGACTCTTGGCGGGCTTTAATTTGAATATCCTTCAAAACGATATCCGTCATCATTCACTCCGCAGATTGCAGGCGCAGCCACGTTCGCCCTACGCGAAATAGCTGGTTAAACTGCAGTGGAACAGGCTGCTCGATGCGAACGTCGTCCACCTGTCCTTCGATAAAAGTGCCGTTTTTGCTGCTGCAATCTTCCAGCCACCACTGGCCCGCCCGCAGACGAAGCTGCGCATGACGGCGTGAGCTGAATGTGTCGCTGCGCAGGCAGATATCGTTGTCATCGCTGCGCCCCAGTCGCAGCAGCCAGTCGTCGCCTTCTCGCGTCCCGTCGCCGTTCTCCAAGGCAAAACTGAGCAGCAGGCCGTCTTCTACGCCGCTCATGATCATCAACTCAATCCTTGTCTGCACTCAGCAGCCCCCCACGATGCGTGTTTCTCAGCTTTAGTATACTCGCCCAATTTGAAAATCGTCCTAGACCCCTTGCCCTTGCTGACGAGGTATGCTATTGTCTAGAGTGTAACTTAACAACTCCATAGTCAGCAGTCTCTTATCCAGAGCGGTGGAGGGATCGGCCCTGCGAAACCGCGGCAACCCCCTTGATGGGAAGGTGCCAAGTCCGGCAGACATGATCTGGAAGATGAGAGCGGCTCTTCGGCCTTGCCGGCTGAAAGACGACCTCAAAGACTTCATGCCGAAGTCTTTTTTCTTGCACTCTGGATCAGTGTTTATTCAGGGTGCATTTTTTATCGAGCGAGGAGCGGCACATGCTAGACAATATCAATCGTCAAACAGAAGCTGGGCAGAACGAGCAAGACGGCATTCGCGCCCTGGAAACGGGCACAAATACGCGCGCTGTGCATGGCGGTGTCAACCGACGCAAGGCCCATAACGCACTCACGACCCCGCTGGTGCAGACGGCTACCTATACATTTCGCGACACGCAAGACCTCATTCGCTTTATGGAAAGCAAAACATGGGGCGATGGGGATGATCGGGAGGAATATGGCCGCTATGGCAACCCAACGGTCACGGCCGTAGAGCGTAAACTGGCAGCGCTTGACGGAGGTGATGACGCCGTTTTGTTCGCTTCAGGCATGGCCGCCATAACTTCAACCCTGCTGACAATTCTGCCCGCTGGGGCGCATGTCGTGATCACGGATGATTGTTATCGGCGCACGCGGCAGTTCTGTCTAACATTCCTTAAGCGTCTTGGCATCGAGACGACAGTTGTGCCGATGGGCGATTATGAAGCGATGGAAGCCGCCATCGTGCCCAAGAAGACCCGTTTGATCATTTCTGAAAGCCCGACCAACCCCTATTTGCGTATCGCCGATCTTGACAAGATCGCGCAGCTGGGCCAGCGGCATCGTGTGCTCACAGTGATCGACAGCACTTTCGCCACGCCGATCAATCAGCGACCGTTGGAGTGGGGAATCGATTTGGTCATTCACAGCGCGACGAAATATCTCTCCGGCCACAACGATATCCTCGCTGGGGTAGTGGTGGGGCGTGGCGATCGTATTCGCGCTTTGCGGGAGAGCCGCGGCGTGCTCGGTGGGATCGTCGATCCGCACGCCGCCTTTCTGCTCGATCGGGGCCTCAAGACATTAGGCGTGCGCCTCGGCCAGCAGAATGCCAGCGCCCTCGCGATCGCGCGCTTCCTCGAAGCGCACCCCGCCATCGAGCGAGTCTGGTATCCGGGGTTGCCTTCACATCCCGATCATGAAGTGGCAGCGGCCCAAATGGTCGGTTTTGGCGGCGTTGTCACATTCGAAGTGAAAGGTGACTTGCAGACGACGGGTCAGTTCATCGACCGGCTCCGCATCCCTTATATCGCGCCAAGCTTGGGTGGTGTCGAAAGCTTGGTCGAGCAGCCCGCACTGATGAGCTATTACGAAAAAACGAGCGAGGAACGCGCAACCCTCGGCATCAAAGATAATCTGGTTCGGCTGGCTGTGGGCATCGAAGACACAGATGATTTGATCGAAGATTTAGAGCAGGCGCTGACGGTGCTGCCAACCTATAAGACCTACATTCGCGGCCTTGAGGTGTTGTGG
>DAOTYT010000384.1:0-13230 GCA_034434615.1 Anaerolineae bacterium
AAGAGCGCAAAAGATAAGGAAGTTCATATTTTAGCACGGCGATCGATCGGAAAAAAAGAGGCCTGGAAATATCTAAACGGCTGTTAACAATCGCCGTTTTCGTCACGCTGCTTTGGCTCGTCGGACGGCGTGGGCTCAGAGTCTTCATCGAATGCGGGCGTATCCGGTGGAGGGCCGGTCAATGCATAGATCAGAATGCCCAGCGATGCCAAAAAAAACGAGCCGACGAAGCCGATCGCTTGCAGGGGGCCGAAGATCACTTCGACGCCCTCCGCACGCAGATGGGATCCAAACCCCAAAAAGTCCGCGAAACCTGCCATCGCTCCGAAGACGAGGCCGGTCAAGGTCAAACGAATGCCGACCTGCTGGGCTAGGTTGGACGGGCGGCCGGCGTAAAACGCAAACTTCACGTAGATGAGCGCGCCAAGATGAAGCAGCGTATAGCCGACTAGGATCACTGTGAATTGAACGATACCGACGCCGCGGCCGGGCGTGATACCGGTGACGCCGGGGAACAATCCCATGAAAATGATGATCGCCCCCAGTGACCCAAGCGCGATCCCGATCTGTGGGATGCCGGTCATCACCGCTCCTAAGACAGCGCCCGCCGCAGACACCGCAGCATATTTCCGCCCATGACCGCAGCAACGTCAGCTTCGGAAAAGCCGCGCGCGTGCAGGTGATGCGCAATCTGCGGCAAATCGGCGATCGAGTCCATTCCGTCGGGGATGCTTTCAGCGCCGAAACCGCCGTCAAAATCCGTGCCAATGCCGACATGGGCCGCGCTGCCGGTGAGCTGGCAGACGTAATCGATCGCATCAACAGCAGTCGAAAGCGGCACATCGCGCTTGTGCGCGCTGGCGCGCGTCCAGCCCTCACGCAGAAAACGATTATAAAGGACGATCCCTATGACGCCGTCACGCTCAGCCAGCTGCAGAATCATGTCGTCAGAAAGGTGGCGATCGCTATTGACGAACCGGCGCGGATTGCTGTGCGAGGCAATCACTACGCCGTCGTAGCGGTCGAGGGCTTGGAAATAGGCCTGCTCAGCCATGTGCGACAAATCGAGGATCGCACCCAGATCGGCCATCACGTCGAGCAGTTCGACCCCTAACGACGTCAGTGGGCCAGGCGCGCCGGTTCCACCGCAGTAGCGGGTCCCCGTCCATGCTGGCCCAACGATGCGCACGCCGCGCGCGTACCACTCCTCAAACTGCCTGGGTTCAAGGATGACATCAGCATTTTCGATCAGAAGGACGAGGCCTTGTTTGCGGGCCGCTTCATGCCCTGGCTGCCACGCGCTCAAAACTGCGTCAAGCTCTGCGATGTCGGTCACTGCCTGCAAACGTGGCTCTGCCTCGAACAAGCGCTGGTAATAATCCCACTGCGCCAGCCCCAGCGCATAGGCTTGCTGAGGTGTGGTGTAAGTCATCTTATCGAGCGGGATGAGGGAATTGCTCTGCGGAGCAGTAAAAATTGTGGCGAACACAACCCCCACGCCCGCACGCAAACTGTCTGGAAGCCCAAGCGTGACAAGACCAGCCGTTTCAGGGATTGCAGTTCCCGCTTCAGATCGCCGCTTTGTCTTTACATCAATACGATAATCTCGGCCGTAGTTCAGCGCATTGAAAGCGAGGTCTTGATGGGCATCAACGATCAACATGGATGTCAGTTCCAAGGGTGGAGCGAATACGACGATTTTACGCTATCCCATCTAAAAGCCAAAGACGCGGACGCTGCTGGCACGTTAATGGGTCGTGAATTCTACGATTGGACACCGAACTTAAAAAACGCTCAATTCACCCTTCATTTAATGAACGCTGGCAAAACTCATAATTTCATCATCTTCTCTTCAGGCTCCATACTTAGACTCTGACTGTTTGGCGATGGAGATAATTCCCCAATGGAAGATTCGAAACATCCCAGCTTCTTATGGGGCGCACTGGTTGGCGCTCTCCTCATGATCGCCGCGCTTTCCATCTTTTTTTTCGGTTTTGCAGCAGCCGGTTATGTTTTCGTCCCATTCTCTTTATTCGACTGGATCGCCCGCGCTTTACCCGGGCCTTTGATCACCTTCGGTATCGATCTGATGGTCGATATCATCACGGTGTTCAATATTGGCCCCCTTGCTGAGACGGCCAAGACAGCGGAACATATCCTTGCGCTCATCTTCATGCTTGGGATCGGCGCAAGCGCGAGCGGGCTTTTTTTCGTGCTGATGGGGATGATCGCCCGGCGCGGCGCCATTCGCAGACACAGCAGCATTCCCGGCGCGGCGCTCGGGGTCTCGGTTGGCCTCCCGCTTTGGCTCATCGCTCAGGCGGTCCCCGGCGCAGAGATGGCCGGCCCTTTACTCAACGCAATCTGGGTCATTGGGGTGATGCTGTTGTGGGGCGCGGCGGTCGGCTGGGTATATCACATGCTGGCATTTGGCGAAGCGCGTAAACCCCAAAGCGAAGATCGGGCTGCCCCCAGCGGCGTGTACCGGATCGACCGGCGCCGCTTTCTTGTACAAATCGGTGGAGCCACCGCCGCAATCACCGTCGTCGGAGCTGGTTTGGGCAGCCTGCTCCGGCAAGAGGACAGCTTCCCGACAGCGCCCTCAACGGGCGACCTGATCGATCCTGAACTAGCGCAGCAGTTAGCGGCCTTGCCCAATGCCGATGATCCGGTCGTTCCCGCGCCTGGAACTCGCCTCGAAGTCACACCCGTCGAACAGCACTACCGCATCGACATTAACTCGCTGCCGATCGTCATCCCTGAGGCGGGCTACACCTTACCGTTTGTCTCAGCCCTCAATGATGAAGGATCGCTTACCGTGCTGAAGGAATTCACGCTGGACGAGCTGCGCAGCTACGATCCGGTGAGCGCTCACATCACGATGGCGTGCATCTCAAACCGCATCGCTGGACCGCTGATCGGCACAACGCTGTGGACGGGCGTGCGCTTGCAAACGCTGCTAGATGATGTGGGCATTCCAGACGGCGCTACCCATTTAAAGATCACATCGGCCGATGGATTCGACGAGACGATCGCGCTTGACCTGGTCGCTGCCGATGATCGCATCATGCTGGCTTATGCATGGGATGGCCAGCCGCTCACCGCCGATCACGGTTTCCCGCTGCGCATTCATATTCCCGACCGCTACGGCATGAAACAGCCGAAATGGATCACCAGCATCGAATTCATCAGCGGCGATCAGGATGGTTACTGGGTGCGGCGCGGTTGGGACAAAGAAGCCTTTGTGCGGGCGACTTCCGTCATCGACACGGTAGCGACCGGCGCCATGACGACTGATGAGACAAGCCAGCAGGTGATCCCGATCGGCGGGATCGCGTGGGCGGGCGCGCGCGGCATCTCACGGGTGGAAGTGCGTGTGGATGGCGGTGAATGGGTCGAGGCCCGGCTGCGCCGGCCGCTTTCCGACCGCACTTGGTCGATCTGGCGCTACGACTGGCCGTTCACGCCTGGCATGCACACGTTCGAAGTGCGCTGCGCTGAAGGCGATGGCACGCCGCAGATCGAGGCGCAAAATCCGGTACGCCCCAGCGGCGCGACTGGCATTCACTCCACTCGCGCCTTGGTATAAGCGCTGAGCGAAGGCGCCGCTTGTTTCTGCTTAAGGTAAGCCTGAATTTCGCGCACTGCTGTTGCAGCTTCTCGTCGGATGTTGTTGAGCGGCCCTAAGCCCCGATAGAAGCGCCCGACCAGATAAAGACCCGGATAGCCGAGCACCTGGGTTTGGCCGCCTTCGATGTCATCGCTGATGCGGCGCGGCCAGCCATCGATATCCACCTCGTAATCAATGTCGAGATAGCCGATAGCCGGGCGGTAACCCGTCGACAAGATTAAACTGTCGATCGCATAACAGCTGCCATCGACAAGCACCGCTTCGTGCTCTTCGAGCTGGGCGATGCCCGCAACCGGCTGAATTTTTCCCGCTTTCACAGCATCGATCAAAGCGCGGCCGCGCACCGGCGTCGAGCTGCCCTGCCGGTCAGTACGATTTGGCGCCAATTTGAGGCCGATCGCATGCGCATCAGGATAGCTCTGATAGACGATTTTGTTGACGATCGCTTTGCGCCAGCGCGGCGGAATCAAGATGCGCGCCAGCATCTGCCACAGCGTATCGGGAAGCCCATAGGGATAGCGCCGCGCGATGACGATATCGCTGCGCACCGACAGCAGCACCGGCCGTTTGGCTACCTCCGCCAGTTCAAGCGCGATATCGACGCCGCTTGGCCCGCTGCCGACGACCATCACCCGCTGATCGCGGAACGGTTCGGCATGGTGATAATCGCGCGCATGCAGAACGTTAATGGCCGTCGTCGGCAAGCCGGGAATATCGGGGATGTAGGGGTTGCTGAAGCGGCCGGTAGCGACGATCACCGCATCGAAGTGATAAACGCCGCGATTCGTCTCGACGCGCCAGCGGCCACCTTCGGGCGCGACACGGTAGACCTCAACCTGCAGCACGATGTTAAACTGGTGATCGTCGCTGTAGCGGCGCAAATACTCGTAAAGCTGGCGGCCGGTTGCGTAGTAGCCATAGCGCAGCGGCAGCCTGCGCCCGGGCAAATGTGTCACGAAGCTGGCCGTGTTCAGCCGCAGCGTCGGGTACAGGTTCGACCAGGTTGAAGCGACGTGATCGGCGCGGTCAACGACGGTATAAGAGATGCCGGCCCGCTCGAGATAATAGGCGCTCGCCAGCCCCGCTGGGCCAGCGCCGATCACGAGCACAGCGCCGCCGATCTCACTCACCGGCCTGCTCCGCCTCAGCAGTGGGCATAGGCGTGGCGGTCGCGGCCACCGCCGTCGCCGTCGCCGCCATGAACGGACGATAAACGGTCGGGACGCGTTCGAGCGTCTCTGCATAAACGGCAGCTTCCTGTGGGTTGCGAGGAAGCAGCGTAGCATACCGCGCCAGTTCAGGCGCCATCAGGAAATCGCGCGTCATGGCGGCCTCAGTTTCCACCGCATCATATTCTTCGCGCGGCGCTTGAATGCCGAGCACGCCAACGCCGTAGATCCCAAGCACGAACATCGCCAACGCCAGGCTCAACAAAAACAGGCCAAAAAAGCGGTTCGAGCGCCGCACTGAGGCAGTGCGCACCTTCAGTGGACGCCCAGCATCAGGAGACAGCGCGGCCTCCACCTGCTGGCGCACCAGCGCAAAATCATAATCATCGCTCAAATCGACAGCATAAAGGTGATCGATCAGATCGGGCAGTTCCCGTTTCTGAGCGAGCACTGGGACGATATGCGCCCCGCGATCAAGCGCCGCATTGAGCAGCGCGTTAAAGTTTCGATCGTGTTCCGCGTCCACAGTCAGGATGACGATCGTCACCCCACCGCGCTCAAGCGTTTGGACTGTCGTCACAGGTTCCGCCGCATAGCCAGCGGCGCGCAGATCGGTCGCGATACGTTCGGCGAGCGCTGCACTCTCAGGGGTTGAAATAATGTTCATGATGATGAGACCTCATCGTAAATGCTGTCAAGAACTGGCGAGCGGCGCAGCGCCCGATGCTTCGAACGAACGAACGTAGTTGACGATATCCCAGCGCGATCCATCATCGAGCGCCGGCGAGCAGGCAGGCAGCCCGCGCCAGCCTGCCGACGTGTAAGCGAACAGCTCTTCATCGCGCGTGCGCGGCAGCCGGCGCAGCAGTTCCGGCCAATCGGCCTCGGTGTGCCAATCGCCGCATGCCTCCACGAGCGCTGCACGGCCGCGCAGCAGTGATGCCATATCGGGCAATACAGGATTGACGACGGCCGGCGGCGGGTTGACGGTGCGCTCATACTGCAGTGCGGCCTCTTCCGTCAGCCTAATGCCGACCACCACCAGTACTACGGTCAGAACGAGCGCGGCGACGGCGACGAGCACAATGGTAGGGCTGAGATCGAGCGCGCGAACAAACCGGCGCAGCAGCGGATACAGCGCGTAGCCAACCGCTGCCAGCACGCCACCCAGCAAAATCAGATTGATCAGCGTGGGGTCACGGCTCTGAATCGCCGCGGCATCCGCCGAGATGTCCCACTGAAACGCGGCGCGCTGCATGGTTTCGCCATCGCCAAATTCGAGCAGCGTCTGCCAGGGGCCAGGCCGGTCGATCTCCGCTCCGGCGGCGGTAAATAACCCGTCGCCAAGCGGCTCAGCGATCTGCCAGTCTCCGCGCCAGTCCAGCGGCGGATGCGCCATACGCAGGCGCACCGTTAAGTCGTTCGCCGGCTGCCCATCGCGCAGCACCACAGCGTCATAGGTGTTGACGCCCGGCCCGCCGGGGATCATGGTAAACGCGACCGAATAATCCCCCAACTGGAACTCCGCACGAGGCGGGGGGATGGACTGTCCAGCGAGATCTAAAGGTGGCACCGGGGTCGCGCTTAGGTACGCGGCCGCCACGAGCACGCTCAGGGCTGTCAGCGCCTCAAGGCGCAGGGTGGGCAGGAAGCTGCTGACGCGGTCGATCAGCGCGGAAAAGCGCGCATAGCGCGCTGGGCGCAGCGCAATGTGATGGAGCGCACCTATCGCCACCAGCACGAGCACCAACAAGACCTTCAGCGCCAGCGCGCCACCATAGGTCGTAGCCATATCAGCAGGCTGCGTGACCCAATTCGAAGCGTTGTACAACCCCGTCGCAATGACGATGAACAGGCAGGCAGCTGCAACCGGCGAGAAGCGGTTAAGCGCAGCCAGCAGCGCACGACGACGCGCATCGCCTTCATAGGGTTGGAGCGCAGCCGGCGCAACCAGCGCGAGCGCGACCGCGCCGCCCACCCAGATCGCAGCCGCCACCCCATGCAGCCAATCGCTGGTGATGGCGACCCACGGCAGCAGCAGCGAGCCAGCCGCGTGACTGGCGACACTGAGCGTCGCAAACATCAGCGCGAGCACCCACACATTGGCCGCCCAGAAAGCGCGCACAGTTTCTGGCTGCGAACTGCGCAGGTACAAACTAAGGCCATGCAGCACGGCCGCTAAGCCCAACAACAGCATGCGCACGTTCCACGTATCGCCAAAGCGCGTGCCGATGCGCACCACCTGCCATAAACCATCGCGCAGCACACGCGCCGCATCGGCCCCAAAAAAGACCATCGTCTGCTGCAGCAGGGCCAGCAGGTTGCCGAGAACCGCAATGATCAGCGCAGCGATCACGATCGTGTTGAGCCGCCTCATCACGCGCGGCGGCAGGTTGCCAGCGCGATGCGTGGCACTGCCCCATGCAGGCAGCAGCACAAGGTTATAGAGCGCAAATGTCCCCATCAGGAGGGTGAGGCTGGAGAGGACGAGCACCTTCCAGACGACCTCAAGCGCGATCGCGCGATCGGTCGCCGCCAACCCAGCCACCCCACTGACGACCTCGCCGACAAAAAAGACGCGGCTCTCAATGATGACGTGACCATCAGCGGCAAAAGCCACGCGCAGCTCATTGATGTAAGCGCCATCTTCGAGATCGGTCGGCAGGCGAGCCTCCATTAAGGTGGGGTTGGTTGGAGAGACACCGCCCGTTGCGACGACTTCGCCGTTCAGGTCGCGCGTCGTGATGCTGCTGAAATCCGGCTCCAGCGCTTCGCTAAACCAGTATTGCAGGCGAACCGGCGCGCGCTCTAACACGGCGCGATCCTCAGGGATCGAGCGGACGAGATAGCCGTGCCCCTTCACGGGTTGGGCGGCGAGCAAAATGAAGGCAGCGATCAAGATGATGCGCAGTATGCGCCGGCGCTCACTCGAGTGTGAAGCGATCTTGAGCAGCATGATTTTTAGAGGCGGGCTGTGCCGGCTGGCCAGATGGCGGGTCTGCGTCAAGGGCGGCGCTGCGGCTTTTCACCCAGCTGTAGCCCATGATCGCCAGGAAGACGATGATGACGCCGAGGAAGATGATTTCGTCCCACCAACCGAGCGCGCCATGCGCAAGTACCAACGGCAGCATAGCAGTTACATCCTATTTCGATGACCATCATTATACATTGATGCGCGAGTTTTTGTGGGTTTTTTCACGAGGTGCTCAGCACAAAAAAGCAGCGACCGAGCGCTGCCACCTTCCGATGCCCCTGATAGGAATCGAACCTATGCGCACGGCTTAGGAGTCCGCCGCTCTATCCACTGAGCTACAGGGGCTTATTGAAAATTATACCACAGTTTGATCGTAAGACGCCAAAACCTGGCCTTCCCCACTCGCCAGCTGAATGCTACAGTGATGTTGGTGCGCTGCAACGCAGCGGCCAGCAGATGCGTATAATACGTACAGATAGTATAACTTTGGCGATGACGGAAACTTCTCATCAAATGCAAGACAAGCAGGCAAGCCAGCTCACGCCGCCAGCTGAAGAACGCGGTGTGCTTCCCCCGCCTCCGCCCACCTATGCGGCCGGGGGCATCACGCCGGTCGAGGCCCATACTGTGCCCGATCAACGCGGCTGCGTCGCCAGCGGCTGCGGCTATGTCATGCTTGGCATGGGCGGCTGCGGGCTGCTCACGGGCATCATCATCGCCGCGCTGATCCTGCTTGGCTACACCTCCGTCAACAGTTTGGTCGACAGCGTGACCGGCATCTTCAACCTTGCGCCAGAGCCGCCGCGCGCGGTGACGACCAGCACACAGAGCCTGCTCGTCGGCATTCAGCCCCTCGGCCAGCTGGTGAGCGTGAGCACACAGCTCGCTAAAGCCGATCTCCATGTCGGCATCCGACAGGGCGCGCTCAATGCCTGCGGTTTCGGCGCCAGTCATGTCGCTCAAGGGACGATCGAGGCGGGCATCGACCTATCTCGCATTACGGAGCGCGATCTCGTCTATGATGAGGCGCGCGAAACCTATATCCTGACCGTGCCCGCGCCGCGGCTGACGGGCTGCTATGTCAACTACATTCGCCAGTACGACCGCTCAACGACGGCCTGCAACGTCGATTGGGACGAAGCGCGTATGCTGGCCCAGCACACGGCGCTGATCGAATTTCGCGACGACGCGGTAGAAGCCGGCTTGCTCAACCGCGCGAGATTGGAGACGCAGCTCGTGCTGGGCAATTTCGTCTACCTGGTGACCGGCCGGCCGGTTGAGATCCACTTCCACGACGAAGAGCGGCCGCAAATGCCCGCTTCATGCGATCCGCAGCTTCCGCTCGGATGGTCGCAAGACCCCATCACCCGGCGCTGGTCGCGCGATCAATAAGCGCCCTGGCGCAGCAGCACGCGCGGGATGGTCATCATCAGGATTTGCGCATCGAGCTGCATCGACCAATTCTCGATGTAATAGATATCGAGCAGGCACATTTCATCAAACGGCACTTCGCTGCGGCCGCTGACTTGCCACAGGCCAGTCATCCCCGGCTTCACTTGCAGCCGCTGCATGTGCCACGGTTCATAAAGCGCTACCTCATCCGGCGTCGGCGGTCGCGGCCCCACCAGGCTCATATGCCCGGCGACGACATTGAACAAATTCGGCAGTTCATCAAGACTGGCCCGGCGGATGAAACGCCCAACGCGCGTGATGCGCGGGTCATCTTTGATCTTGGGATGGCGCGGATCAAGGTCGTAGCGCTTAACGAGCAGGTGGCGTAGATTGTCGGCATCGGGCACCATGCTGCGAAATTTTACCATGTTGAATTCACGGCCGTTCTCGCCAACCCGCCGCGCCGTGTAAAAGATCGGGCCAGGGCCTTCGAGTCGGATCGCCAGCGCCACCAGCGCGAACAGCGGCAGCAGCAGGGGCAGCGCAAGCGCGATCAAAATGAGATCGACCGCTCGCTTGATCAAACGGTTGCTGCCCTTGAATGGCACATGCCCATTCACCCGCAGCAGCGGGATGCCATCGACATTCTCAACCTGCACCTGCCGCAAGTTTAGCTGAAAGACATCGGGAACCACGCTGACTTCGACGCCGCGCCGCTGGCAGGTCTGGATCAAACGCACGATCCGGTCGTGATAGCGCCACGGCAGCGTGATCACAACCAAGTCGACCTTGTGGTCGTCGAGCGCTGCTTCCAGATTATCGAGGCCGCCCAACCCCAACACGCGGCCGAGATCAATGCTGCCGCGTTCCGGGTCATCGTCGAGATAACCGATCGGCAGATAGCCGAGCGATTTGCGCGCCACCATCGTTCGCAGAACTGCCCTGCCGACATCACCGGCGCCGACCACCAGCGTGCGCTGTACGCCGATGCCGCGGGCGCGCAGCCGCGCGTAAACGGCACGCCGGGCCAAACGCGCCACCGCGAGCAGGATGATCGTGATGGCCGCAACATAGATCATCATCAACCGGCTGAAGACGATCGGCTGGAAGATGAAGCTGATCGCCAGCAGGACGACCGTCGCGTTGGTGACCCCGTTAACAATGGTATAGACTTCATCCAGCCAGCCGCGCACGCGGCTGTTACGGTACAGCCCGCTGCCGCGATAATTGACGTACAGCCAGATGATATAAACGACCGCATAGGGGATGTACGGCTCGAACGGCGCGGCGTTGAATTCGAAGACTGGCAGGATGATCTGGAGCTGATAACGAACGACGTAAGCGATCATGAAGGCGGCAAATGCCAGCGCTGCATCAATGACTGGCATCAACCACGGCGGTTCTTTGAGAGGATGAACCGAGTCTTCAAACTGCTCGCGCATCGCTGTCTGCTACTGTAATGCTCGTTGATAGCTCAGTATCGTCTGCTTCGCTGTCTCTACCCAAGTGAAACGCTGCGCCTGCGCCAAACCCGCCTCGCGCGCGGCTGCGCGCCACTGTGGGTCCTCCGCAGCACGGCGCAGGGCCTCGCGCCAAGCCGCAGGATCGTGCGGGGGCAGGCACACCCCAGCAGAGCCAGCAACCTCGGGAAGCGACGACGCATTTGAAACCAAGACAGGAACTCCGCAAGCCATCGCTTCCAGCACCGGCAGGCCAAAGCCTTCAAAAACCGAAGGATATACGAATATTTCTGCGCTATTGTACCAGAATGGCAGCTCATCTGAAGGGATGAAGCCGGCAAAGTGCACAGAGCCGCTTAACCCCAGCCGCTCAACCGCTTCAAAAATGGGGCCGTATCCCCACCCCTTCGGTCCACCAATGATCAACGGCAGTCGAATGGATGCCGGCAGCCCTGCATAGGCCTCGAGCAGCATAGGCAGGTTTTTGCGAGGTTCCAGCGTGCCGACAAAAAGCCAGAAACGTTCAGGCAGGCCCTTCGCCTGGCGAAATTGGGCGACAGCCTCGGGAAGCAGGGGTTGAAACGTCTCGGCGGCGAAACCCGGGGGCGCCACATCGATCAGTCCTGGCGCGATGCCGAACGTCGCGCTGATATCATGCGCCGTGCTGTGCGATATTGCGATCACGCGGCGCGCACGCCGGCAGCTCAACCGTGTGAGTGCGCGCAAGTACCAGCGGCGTAAGCGCGGCAGCCGGTCGGGATAATGGACGAAACTCAAATCGTAAACCGTTACGACCAGCGGCCGGCGCAGCCACAGCGGCGCGACGAACGCCAAGGCGTGGTACAGATCAAACTGTGATAGCCCCGCGGGTTGGATCAACTGCTCCCAGAGGATGCGCACCAGAGGAGACGACGTATTCAGTTGAGAGCGCCGCAGCACTAGCCCTGAATAGGCTGTGCTGCACTGCCGGCCCACCAGCGCTGTGAACCGCCAGTCTGCGGGCGCAGCAGCGGGCAAGTGGCGCAGCAATCCATCGATGTAGCCATGGATACCGGCCGTCCGATACCCAACGCTGCCAGCCAATAAATGCGCGTTCAGTCCGATATGCATGAACGCGCATTATACCTTGAGCGCCCACGATGCGCTTACATGGGCATGATCTCAAGCCAAACGCGCCGGTCGCCGCGCAGCCGCCCCAGGAGATCGAATGCCCACTTCTGCCAGCGATACTTACGATTGAGCAGGGCATCGGCATGGGGCGCATCTTCTTCGGGCAAAATGCGCGCCATCGCCTCAGCGCTCTCTCCGAGCAGTTCGCCGCGCACTGTGCATGGCGCAACTTCGACTTGCGCATTACGGCGAATGCGCTTCACTTTGCCGGACTCCGCGCCGGTGACAACGTACAGATGATCTCCCTCTTGGGCGAACCATACTGGCGTCGGCACTGGGGTTCCATCTTTGCGGAAGGTCGTCAAACTCATGTAGCGATGACCGGCCAGGTGTCGAAAAGGCGAATTCACTGCCGATTTCATGCACTATCCCTCTCACTGCGGTGCGGTATAATCCGATCTTGTAATCACAGCGTCTGTAATCTCGTTTAGCAAGACATGAGAAAGCGCTATGAACCCGCCGATCCCCGACCGCGCCGAAGCCGTCCCAGCCCCCTACCCCCGGATTACTCCCCAGAACGCACAGGCGGTGCGCCAAATTGGTTTGACGCGCTGCGCGTTCATCGCTGCGGTGCGCTGGTCGGCCGATGGTCGCCTGTTGGCGGTCGCGCATGGCAACGGGGTGTGGATCTGGCGGGATGAGTTGGATACTGAACCTCATCTAGCCCTGCCCAGCCCAGACTGTCCAGTCAAAGGCATCGCTTTTCACCCGGGCGCCCGTCTGATCGCGACAGCGAGCGCCGATGCCGTCGTCCGTTTATGGGACACCGACAGTGGGCAGTGTCGATCGAAGATCGCCGGCTTTGAACAGGGTGCGGAAGCGCTCGCATTTCATCCCGAGGGCCACCTGCTCGCGATTGGGGGAATCGACGGCCTCCTTCGCCTGCTCGACCTGAAAAGCGGCAGCCGAGCGCTGCTCGAGGGTCACCAAGATGAGATCACCGCATTGGCGTTCACGCCCGATGGGCTGCTGATCTCCGCTTCTCGCGATGGGACAGCGCGTCTGTGGCGCCCGACACCGCAAACCCCGCAGTGGTTCGTCGCGAGGATGATCTGGCGCCACGAGGACTGGGTGCGCGATCTCAGTTTAAACGAGGCTGGGACCCTGGTGGCGACGGCTTGTAAAGATGGCTCGACCCACTTATTCACACTGCCCGATCAGCAGCGCGTGCACGTCATTGCAGCCCATGAGGGAGGCTGCGACGCGGCTGCGTTAAGCGCTGACGGTGCCGTGCTGGCGAGCGGCGGTCGCGACGCGCGCGTGCGCTTATGGGAGACAGCCAGCGGAACCCTTTTAGCTGAGCTAGACGGCCACACGCGCCCGGTATTGACAGCTGGTTTCAACCCTGCAGGGACTTTGCTGATCACCGGGAGCGGCGATAACAGCCTGCGCATATGGGCGGTAGGCGATGACAGCAGTTGAGCCGCCAGCCCC
>DAOTYT010000385.1:0-12081 GCA_034434615.1 Anaerolineae bacterium
GGCGAGACCATCATCATCGCCTCGAACTCTGGGCGCAACGCCGTGCCAGTCGAAATGGCGCTGCTGGCGCGCAGCCGCGGGCTGGCGGTGGTCGCGCTAACATCTGTGGCACATTCAATGGCGCACGAATCGCGCCATCCTTCAGGAAAGCGACTGTGCGAAATTGCTGATCGTGTGCTTGATAACTGCGGCGCTGTCGGCGATGCCGCCCTGCCGCTGGAGGGCACCGCTTACAAAGTCGGCGCCACATCAACGGTGATCGGCGCGGCGCTGCTGCAGGCGCTTGTGCATGCGATCGCGCAGCGTCTCGTCGAACGCGGCGTCGATCCTATTCCAGTTTTGGTCAGCTCCAATCTCGGCGCTGCCGGGCCAGAGCTGCACAATCAGGCATTGTTAGAGAAGTATCGCGCGCGGCTGCCACATTTATGAGGAGGAAAAAATGGCTCTGCTCGCCGGGGTTGGCCGTTCCATCATCACGCCGCGCATCGGGGCGGTGCTGGTCGATTACATGGAAGTTTCCACAACCGTCCATGATGATCTGATCGCGCGTGCCCTGGTCATCGACGATGGGCAGACGGCGCTCGGCCTGTGCAGCGTCGAGCTGTTGTGGCTGCGCCTGCCCGATATCGCCCGCATTCGAGAGGCGGTTGCTGCGCGCTGCCCGCTGAAGCCAGAGCAGCTTTTGATTTTCTGCACGCACACCCACAGCGGACCATCGACGCGCATGCTGGAGAGCTGGGCGTTCTCGCTGCACGACCGAATCGCCGATGCGATCGTTGAAGCCTACGAGGCGCGGCAGCCAGCGTGCCTCGGTGCTGGCTTTGGTCAACTGTTCGGCTACAACATCAACCGGCGCTGGCTGAACCGTCCCGCCGATCCGTCGGTCGGCGTGCTGCGCGTCGATCGCGCTGATGGGAGACCGCTGGCCGTGCTGACGCATTACGGCTGCCACGCCGTCGTCATGGGCGGGGGCAATCGGGCTATCTCGGGCGATTTCCCCGGCTATGCCAGCCGCCAGCTCGAGGAAGCGCTCGGCGTAACGGCGCTCTACGCGCAGGGCGGCGCAGGTGATGTTAACCCGCTGACGGAAACCGTGCGCCAGCGGCTGGCGGCGGGGCACCCGGTCGGCACGATCGGACATTTAACGTCGTACTACGGCCCCGACGACCCTGCCCAGCCCGATTACTGGAACATCGAGGATCGGTTTGACGGCTCTTTCTTCGAGGCGGAGACGATCGCCCGCGCGCTGAACGACGAGGCGCTGCGCGTCTGGCGGCGCATTGAGCTGACGGACAAGGTGCGTGTATTTAGTGAGCAGGTCATCGTCGATGGCTCGCTGGCCGCCGATGAGCCGCCCCCTGAGGCCGCCCTGCCCCATTACGCAGCGATCCTTCCGGAGATCGCCGAGGGCATCCACAGCATGGAGATCGCGGTTGCTGGTGTCGGGCCGGCCGTCTTCGAGGGGCAGCCGGGCGAAGCATTCAGCGAGACCGCCATCGCCTTTCGCGCCGCGGCGCAGCGCATGGGCTATCCCTGCCCAATGTTGATCAGCTATGTCAATGGAACCTATGGTTACCTGCCGCCTGCGGGCGCTTTCAATGAGGGAGGCTATGAGGTGAGCTGGCCGCGGCAGTACGGGATCAGCCGGCACCTGCAAGACCGGATCTGGCGGGCGGCTGCCCCTATGCTGGAGCAGCACCGTCCGCAGCGCGGCTAACGGTTTGATCAAAAGCGAAGGGAGCGCGATGCCATGTATGAGACGATCTTCACGATGGATACCTCCAGCATCAAATACGGCAGCGGCGCAACGCGCGAGGTCGGGATCGACGCAGCGCAATTCGGCCTGCGGCGCGTCATGGTACTGACCGACCCCAACCTGCGCGATTTGGAACCCGTCCATACCACGATCGAGGCACTCAAGGCTGAAGGGATCGAGGCGGTGCTGTACGATCAGGTGCGCGTGGAACCGACCGATGCCTCTTTCAAAGAGGCGATCCGTTTTGCCACTGAAGGGCGCTTCGATGGTTTCGTCGCTGTTGGCGGCGGCTCGACGATGGATACAGCCAAAGCCGCCAACCTCTATTCGACCTATCCGGCCGATTTCCTCGACTATGTCAATCCGCCGATTGGGCGCGGCCGGCCCGTCCCCGGCCGCCTGAAGCCGCTCATCTGCATCCCGACGACGGCTGGCACTGGCAGCGAGACGACCGGCGTGGCCATCTTCGACCTCACTGAGATGCACGCCAAAACCGGCATCGCCCATCGGGCGCTGCGCCCGGTGCTCGGCATCCTTGACCCGGAGAACACCCGCACTATGCCCAAGATGATCGCGGCCAGCTCCGGCCTCGATGTCCTCAGCCACGCGCTCGAGTCGCTGACGGCGCTGCCTTACACAGGCCGGCCGAAGCCCGAAACGCCGGTCATGCGGCCAGCCTATCAAGGGTCGAACCCGATCAGCGATATCTGGGCTGCGCGCGCAGTCGAAATGGTCGCTGAGAACATTGTGCGGGCCACCCACGATCCAGAAGACGATGCAGCGCGCGAAGCAATGCTGTTGGCGGCAGCCTTCGCCGGCATCGGCTTTGGTAACGCTGGCGTACACCTGCCGCATGGCATGTCATATCCCGTCTCGGCCATGGTGCGCGGCTACCGGCCGGAAGGCGTCAACATCGATCACCCGCTCATCCCGCATGGCATGTCGGTCATCCTGAACGCGCCGGCCGTCTTTCGCTTCACCGCCCCCGCCAATCCAGAGCGTCACCTGTGGGCTGCTCAGCTCCTAGGCGTCGATACGCGCGGCGCAGCACCTGAACAGGCCGGCGCACTGATCGCCGACCGCCTGATCGAGCTGATGCAGCGGCTCGGCGTCCCCAACGGGCTGGGCGCGATCGGCTTCACCGAGGCCGATCTCGATGCCCTCGTCACCGGCACGCTGCCGCAGCATCGCGTCACCAAGCTGTCCCCGCGCCCGGCTGGCGCGGACGATCTGCGCCAGTTGTTCGCAGACTCGCTCACGCTGTGGTGAGGATCATCTCAGCGGGACATGAGATAGGCGCCAGCGAGCAGCAGAATGACGGCGACGATTCGCTGGCCGTCGGCCGCGCGCACGGCCACATCGAACAACCCGAACTGGTCGATGATCATGCCCATGCCGAGCTGGCCGACGATGATCAGCGTGATCGCGCTGGTCGCCCCCAGCCGGGGAACGGTGTAGTTAATCGTAAAAAAGAGGATGACCCCAAAGATCCCAACGCCGAACATCCACCACGGCACGCTGCGGATATTCTGGATATTCTCCCCGCCCCGCGCGATCAGCAGCAGGGCGGAGATCACTGCTCCGCTGACATGGACGACGAGGCTGCCGCCAGCGCTGCCGATGCGCTGGCCGATGGCGTTGGCGATCGGCGTTTGCATCCCCACCATGGCGCCTCCAAAAATGCCGATGAGCAGTGTGATTATCTGTTGAAGCATGGATCATCCTTTTCGCAGTCACTATCGCCCCTACAGTAGACCAAATCGATAGGATTTTTCAACAGAATGCCTTGGGACCATGCTATAATCGCCGGCGTTGCGTGGAAACCCGTTCGCGTAAAACGGGCCCGTTCACCCGAACGGGATGACCAAAGGTGAAACCAGTGGCGACTGTAATCTCGATTCGTGACATTGCAGCCTACGAGGGTCAGGAAGTGACCGTGCGCGGTTGGGTGTATCACCGCACCGATAAAGGCAAGCTGCAGTTCATTCAACTGCGCGATGGTTCAGGCATTGTCCAGTGCGTCGCCTTCAAGCGCGAGATGACAGAAGCCGACTTTGAGATCGCCGCCCGCCTTACGCAGGAGTCCTCCGTCATCATCACGGGGACGGTGCGGGCCGATGGCCGCGCGCCGGGCATCCCGGGCGGCTTCGAGATCGGCATCACCCGGCTGGAGCTGGTGCAGATGGCCGAGGAATACCCAATCACGCCGAAGGAACACGGCGTCGAGTTTCTCATGGATCATCGGCATTTGTGGGTGCGTTCCAGCCGCCAGTGGGCGATCCTGCGCATCCGCGCCACCATCATCCGGGCGCTGCGCGGTTATCTCGATGAACGCGGTTTTCTGCTGGTAGATACGCCCATCCTCACGCCGGCGGCCGGCGAAAACACGACGACGCTGTTCGCGATCGACTACTTCGGCGAGCCGGCCTATCTCGCGCAGACCGGCCAGCTCTATAACGAGGCCAATATGGCCGCCTTCGGCAAAGTCTACTGCTTCGGGCCGACTTTCCGCGCCGAAAAATCGAAGACGCGCCGGCACCTGATGGAGTTCTGGATGCTGGAGCCGGAAATTGCGTTCTGTTCGCTTGAAGAACTCATGGAGCTGGAAGAGGGTTTGGTCATGCATGTCATCGAGCAGGTGCTCGCCAACCACCAGCAGGAGCTGGCGATCATCGAGCGCGATGTGGACAAGCTGCGCGCGATCCAGCGGCCGTTTGCGCGCATCAGCTACGATGAGGCGGTCGAGCGGCTTCAACGCCTCGCCGCCGAGACGGCCGACAAGGAGCAGCAAGCGCTGCTCAAGATTGAGTGGGGCGAAGATTTTGGCAGCCCGCATGAGACAGCGATCGCGGAAATGTTCGATCGGCCGGTGTTCGTTTACCACTACCCCACCGCGGTCAAGGCGTTTTATATGCAGCCAGTCGCGGGCCGGCCCGAGGTCTGTCGCAGCGTTGACCTGCTGGCTCCTGAAGGTTACGGCGAGATCACCGGCGGCAGCGAGCGCATTCACGATGCGGCCCTGCTTGAGGAAAAGATCGCCACCATCGGCCTGCCGCGCGAGGCCTACGCGTGGTACCTCGATCTGCGCCGCTATGGCAGTGTGCCGCACGCGGGTTTCGGTTTGGGGCTGGAGCGTACGGTCGCATGGGTGTGCGGCCTGCCGCACGTGCGCGAAACGATTCCCTACGCGCGCATGTTAAGCCGCAACTATCCATAGCCGGCGGCGCGATGATAATGTCCTGCTCGCCCCGCGCGCGGGCCGCGCTGCAAACCCGACAGCAAATGCGTTGACGGGCTGGTTCGCTCCGTGTTACCATCGTAATGAACATCATAACATGCGCTCTGGCGCATTGTGATACTGTTAAGACAGATCCCTCTTCGCAGCCGGCCAATTGATGCGAGCATCACCATCATTGATCAACGGGCCGGAAGCCTCGCTGTGTGCGACATGTTAGGAGACTTTATTACCCATGTCAGCCGAATTCATCTCCCGCATCATCGGCATGATCGTTTTTGCGATCATCGGTGCGCGCGTCGGCGTCAGCTTCGCGCCCATTATTGACCTGCCCGAACTGGTCGTCTCGCTCATCTTTTCGCTGGTTGGCGTTTTATTTGGGTTGATCATGACGCCGTGGCTGACGGTGCGGCCCGTTCGCTCGATCAGCCGCGCCATCAACGAAATGCCGATCGAAGTGCTGTTCACGACCGTGCTCGGCTTGCTGCTCGGCTTGACGATCGCCCTGCTGCTGTCGTATCCGTTTTCGCTGCTCGGCGAACCATGGGGTCGCCTGCTGCCGGCGGTGCTGTCGGTCACGTTTGCTTATCTGGCGACGACGCTGTTCACCAGCCGCTCCCGCGAGATCTGGACGTTCATGAACGAATGGCTCGGCATTGGGTCGAAGCGGCTGGCTTCGCCAGCGGGGAGCGGCCAGCAGCTCTTGCTCGATACCAGCGTGCTGATCGATGGGCGCATCGTCGATATCGCCCGCACGGGCTTTCTGAGCGGCACGCTGATCGTGCCGCGTTTCGTCATCTCGGAGCTGCACCGCGTCGCCGATTCGTCTGACGCGCAGCGGCGCAACCGCGGCCGCCGGGGGCTTTCCAAACTGAACGAACTTCAGCGCGATCCAACGGTCGCGTTTAAGATCATCGAGGACGACGTTGAAGAGCTGAACGAAGTGGATGATAAGCTCATCGCGTTGGCGCAGCGCCTGAACGCGCCCATTCTGACGATCGATTTTCCGATGAATCAGGTCGCGCGGGCGCAAGGAGTCGATGTGCTCAACATCAACATGCTGGCCAACGCCGTCCGCTCCGCCTACATCCCAGGCGAGACGTTCGCGCTGCGCATCTTGCAAGAGGGCAAGGAAGTGGGCCAGGGCGTTGGGTATTTGGAAGATGGCACCATGGTGATCGTCGAACATGGTCGCGAGTTCATGGATCGTACCATCTATGTTGAGGTCACGAAGCTGATCAACAAAGAAGCCGGCCGCATCATCTTCGCCAAACCGGCTGAGAACAAGGTCGGTTAGCGGCCCAGCGCCGGGGCGCGTTCAAAGATCATATACTGCTCCGTCTCATAGACGAGCGTCCATTCCCCTCGCCAGTCTGCTTGGTGATCGATCGCGCGCGCCAGCAGGCGCTCCGGGTTTCCGTAGATCAGATAGCGCGGCGGGTCGGCGCACAGAGCCGGCGCCGCGATCAGACAGGGCGAGCCGTAGAGCGCGGCGCGTCCTTCCTCGGCGAGCTGGCCGGTGAACAGCGCGACCATCTCGCGGTCTTTGCGCACGGCTTCCAGCGTTTCCGGCCCATGGCCGACATACGGCCGCAGGTCAGCATAAACGGGCAGCGCATTGCCCGTCGTCATGCTGGTCAGTACGGCCGCTCCCACTGCGCCATGCTCATTCAGCCACTGGAACGCGTCCGCTTCGCCGGGCGGCCGGAAGACTGGCGGGACGCGAACGGTGGCGGTCAGCAGCGCGCCTAGCCACAGCAGCCCGGCACTGATGCAGGCTGCGCCGACCACAGCGAGGGCGAGCCGGCGGCGGCTTGGACTGGGCCGGCGGCTCATCCACCGCTCCAGGCCAGCAGCGGCGAGGATCGCCAGCGGCACGATGACGGCCTCGGCCATGCGCCGCTGCACATTGATCGGCAGGTAGACCAGCAGCGGCACGATCGCTGGCCAGCCAATCAACAGGCAGAAGCGGGTGCGCAGCCGGCCGCGCCGCCACGCCCACCCGGCCCCGCCAGCCGCCAGCACGGCCAACAGGCCATAAGCGGCCGCATAATCGAGCGGGGGCGGCGAGGGCAGTTGGTTTTGCGCTGACCACAACGCAAAAGCCGGGTTGTTCGTGAACGTGAGCGCGAAGTACAGGAACAGTGGCAGTGTCGCGGCGCTGGCGGCCGCCGCTGCGATGAAAAGACGCTGCGGAAATGCGCGCCGGCGCAGCCAAACCGTCAGCCCCCACGCGCCCAGAATGCAGTAGAGGATGGCTAGATAGAACGGCACCGCCAGCCCGACGACGATCCAGCACAGCGCCGCCAGCGCGCCGGAGAGGGCAGCGGCCCGTCCTCTCTGCTGACCATCGGCAATCGCGGTGACCGCCAGCAGGCCGCCGAGCAGCGCCGCGCGCGCCAGCGCGACATGGGGCAGACCAAACAGGATGAGAAAGCCAAAGCCTTCTGGGATGTAGAATTCGGGCGGCACCCGGTCGACGAGCGCCAGCAGCCAGCCGAAGCCGCCGCCCAGCGTGGCCAGGATCAGCGCGACCAGCCGTCCACGCTCCGACCGGATGAAGACGGCGATGAAGCGGTAAAGCACGACCAGCAGCAGCGCCGCACAGCCAATGCGCAGCACATGGAAGGCGATGATCGCAGCGGTTGGGTAGGCCGGATCATCGACTGGGATGAAGCCACCGATCACAAAGCCGGCGGCGATGTAAGGGAGATAGAGCAGAGAGGCGGCTTCGTGCGGTTCAGTCGTGTAAAATAGCGAAAAGTCCCATTGGCCGCGCGCGCCCAGCCGCATCTTGCCCAAATAGGAATGCCCATCCTCCACCCCGATCAGAAAACCGCTGAAGCGCCACCCGTCGCCGGCGCCCGCCGCCGCGACCCAATACGGCACCGTGCTGATCACCAGCAGGACGATCGCAAAGATCCAAATTCGGCGCGAGGTCATCGGGCGTCTCTCATGCTCTAGCGTGCGCGAACATCGGGTATCGTGATCGGCAGTTCCAGCGATCTCAGGGCCGCGAGTGTCTCTCTCATTATAGCGGCAGGCCGGCTCACGTAGGCATAACGTAGGCTTCACGGGCTGGCAATGTCCGCTATAATGCGAGCGCTGTGCAAACAGTTTTTCGAATTGGCAGGTAGTTCTATGCGCGTCCCAAGCTGGTTATTTTTCGGCGCGATCATCATGCTGGTGGTGGCGACCGTCGTCTGTGGATTTGGATCGTTTGCGCTCGCCCGGCAGCTCGCCGTGGATCTCGGTGAGAGCGGGATACGGGTGGCGTCGTTTCAGGAATTCCTTCAGGTGCAGCCAACGCCCACGCTCATCCCGACGCTGCCGCCGGCCGAGCCAACGCCCGAGGCTGAAGCAGTCTCCGATAACCCGCCTCCAGAGCCGCAAAGCGAGCCAACCGCCACGCTCGACCCGCTGGCCGGCTATTCATGGGACGACCCGCGCCGTTTTAATGTGCTGCTGCTCGGCATCGATCAGCGCGGCGACGAGGATGGCCCGTTCCGCACCGATACGATGATCGTCGTCAGCATCGATCCGGTTCGCAAAACAGTCGGCATGCTGTCGATCCCGCGCGACCTGTGGGTGCCGATCCCGGGTTTCCAGCCCGGCCGCATCAATACCGCTAACGCCCTGGGCGATGCCAACGCTTATCCAGGCGGCGGCCCGGCGCTGGCTGCGCGCACGATCACGGAGAATCTCGGCATCCCGATCGATCGCTATGTGCGCATCAATTTCGATGTGTTCACGACCGTCATCAGTTTGATCGCGCCGAACGGCATTGAGGTTTGCCCGCGCGAACTGATCGACGATCCAACCTATCCTGATGCCGGTTACGGCACCATCTACGTTCGCTTTGAACCGGGCTGCCAGCGCCTCGATGCGGAGCGGCTGCTGCAATACGCGCGCACGCGGGCCACAGAAGGTTCCGATTTTGACCGCGCCGCGCGCCAGCAGGAAGTCATCAAAGCGGTGCGCGATGAAGTCCTCAGCGCGGGTGGAATCACCAACTTCATCGGCCAGCTTCCCGCGCTGTGGGATCAGCTTTCCGGCGCTTACGTCACGAACCTCTCCCTCGAGGATATCATCGCGCTGGGCCTGCTGCTGCAGGAAGTCCCGCGAGAGAACATCACCTCAGGCGTGATCAACAACCTGTACGTCGACTTGGCGATGACGTCCTCCGGCGATCAGGTGCTGTTGCCGCGTTACAACGCGATTCGCTTTTTGATGGACCAGGTTTTTAACGCGCAGACCAACATTTCACTGTCAGACCTGCGCACGCGCGCCCAGGCCGAAAATGCCGAGATCGTCGTTTACAATAACACCGACATTCCCGGGCTGGCCGGGCAAACGCGCGACTGGCTGCTGAGCCAGCAGGTGACCGTTCAAAGCATCGGCAACATCCCCACGCCCAACAACCGGCCGACTTATATCCGCGATTACACAGGCCGGCTGTGGACAGCGCGTTATCTGGCTGCGCTGCTGGGCCTGCCGGCCGATGCGATCGAACCCGGCGCGGATGGGCTGACGACGGCTGACACCATGGTCGTGGTCGGGCCAGATATTCAGGCGCTGCTCGGCGAATAAGGTCGCGGTCATCACACGACTGGCTTAGGCCGCCGGAACAGCAGGCCCGGCGCAGTGATGCCGATGCCAATGGCTGCCAAAATCAGCCCGGTGGCGATCGCATTAACCCCAGCCTCGACGAGCGCGGCTGAGGCCTCGCCCACGGGCGCTGAGGTGACCTGAATGAAGCCGAGCATCGCCCGGTAGGCATAAACCCCCGGCACCATCGGGATCGAACCGCTGAGGGTGAAAACGGTCGCGGGCACTTTGTAAGCGTGCGCCAGCCAGATGCCCATGAAACCGACGACGGTCGCGCCGAATAACGTCCCCGCCTCGATCGACCAGCCCAGCGCGAGCAGCAGCGCGCGCAGGCTGTGGCCAACCGCGCCGCAGGCGGCGCAGCCCAGCAGCGTGCGCCGCGGCACGTTGAACAATATCGCGAAGGCCGCGGCCGCCAGTGCCGACCACAGCGCATCGCGCAGCACCAGTTGCAGCAGCGCTTCGACGGTCATAAGGCATTGATCCCCAACAAGCGCAGCGCCAGCAGCAGCCCCAGCGCGATGCACAGCGAAATCACCACGCCCAGAAAACCGCGCGCGATCCCGGTGATCAGATGGCCGGCGATCACATCTTCCGCCGCGTTGAGCAGATGAATGCCCGGAACCAGCAGCAGCACCGATGCGATCAGCGCCTCTTCGCGCAGCGCAGCGCCTGCCAACAGCGGCAGGGCCGCGGCCAGCGCGCTAGCTGCGAAGGCCGTGATGATCACCACCAACAGCGGATTGAAGCGCTCGCGCAGCAGCGTTTGTCGCAGCCACATAGCCGCGCTGGCAGCCACAAACGTGATCGCAAAAGCGGCAGCATCGCCACCGAACAACTGGCTGAAAGCCGCGCAGCCGAAGCCAGCGGCCAGAATGGTGACCGCGCGCGAGTAGTGGGGTCGCCCGCGGCTGATGCGTTCCAGCTCAGCACGCACGGCCCTGCGATCGAGCTGGCCCGCGACCACGCGCCGGCTGAGATCGTTGACCTCAGCCACGATCGTCATATTGACGCCGAGCTGAATGACGCGCCGCACTTTGGTGCGAAATTCTTCGCCGCTGATCGTGGTGGCGATGATGACATTGGGCGAAACGAGAATGTCCATCCAGTTTGCGCCGAGGCCCGTGCCGATCTTGTGCACGGTCTCTTCAACGCGCGCGCTTTCGGCGCCGTGCTGCAGCAGTAACTGCCCCGACCACAGGGCGAGGTCAATGACATCGCGCAGCGCTTCTCGGTCGAGCGTCCGTTCCAATTCGATCATGGTTGTCATCGTTTGCTAGATGAAAGACGGGTTGTCATTGGGAGTTGAGCATAGCGCAGCATCGCCATCTCGCAAAGAGCGGTTGTTTCGCGCGCAATGCGGTACACTTATGCTCTTGATCTGACTCGACCGGCGCGGCCTAAGCCGCGCCGCAAACGCCGCATGAACGATAAGCGCATCAGCGCGTTACCCTCACAGAACTGCGCAAGGATGCTGCCGGCATGACGATGCTGGTCGTCGATGTTGGCAGCTCGTCGGTGCGAGCGCTGCTGTTTGACGATGAAGCATGCCTCATTCCAGAAGCGACGGCGCGCTGCGACCACTACTTCGATACGACCATGCAGGGCCAATCGACCGCTAACCCTGTGTCGCTGCGTCGCGCGGTTGAAGACTGCATCGATCGACTCCTGCGCCATCCGCAGGCCAAGGCGATCGCGGCTGTGGGCATGGCGACGTTCGTCGGCAACCTGCTCGGTCTCGACACGCACGGCGAGCCAGTCACGCCGCTGTATACCTACGCCGATACGCGCGCCAGCGCTGCCGCCGCGCAATTAAGCGCCGAGTACGACTCTCACGCAGCGCACCAGCGCACGGGCTGCCGCATTCATTCCGCCTATCACCCCGCCAAACTGCGCTGGCTGGCGCAGGCGCAACCCTCCGCGACGGGTCAGGTTCGCCAATGGGTCGATTTTGCGACTTACTGTTATCGCCAGTGGTTTGGCCGGCCGGTTCCCTGCAGTTTCTCCGTGGCAGCATGGTCGGGCCTGCTGAATCGCGAAACGCTGGCGTGGGATGAAATGTGGCTGCGCGCGCTCAAACTCACCGAAGATCAACTGCCGGCGCTGGCCGATTATGACGATGCCCAGGCGGGATTGTGCGCTCATTTTGCGGAGCGCTGGCCGGCGCTGCGCGCTGCGCCCTTCTATCTCGCGTTAGGCGATGGCGCAGCCGCTAACATTGGGTCGGGGGGCGCTTCGCCTGACCGGCCGGTGCTGACGTTAGGCACAACCGCCGCCCTGCGCGTCGTACAAACCGAGCTTCACCCCGTGCCGCAGGGCTTATGGGCATACCGAGTCGATCGCGCGCGCCACTTGATCGGCGGGGCGACCAGCGAAGGGGGCAGCATTTATCAATGGGCGCTGGCGACGCTGCGCTTCGATGCCGAAACCGCCGAGCGGGAACTGCGAACGCGCCCGCCCGGCGCGCATGGGCTGGTCGCGC
>DAOTYT010000386.1:0-4743 GCA_034434615.1 Anaerolineae bacterium
GAGGGCAGCACGAGCACGAAGATCGTATCGGCCTCGCGCCCGCGCGCCGCTTTGCGCGGCGAGACCTCGACCAGCGCGCCCGGCGGCGGCGCGCTGATCGTGCGCCCGTTGACGACATACAGATGGCCGACTAAAGCTTCCAGCTCAAACGGCATCCTGGCTGCTGCTGCTCCTTAGCGCGATTCTACCCGATATTGTACCGCAGGTTGACCGTTCCTGCTCATGTGACCAGTTCAGGGGGCAGGTGGGCGATGCGGTTGAGATAGCGCACCAGCATTCGGTCGCGCGCCATAAAGTCGATGCGGGAAATGGCGCTGTTGTAATGCATGTAGAACATCTGCCGGCTGGGCAGTTGGTAGAACAGCGCCTTGATCAGGGCGTCGATGAATGTGCCATGCGTCACCAACGCGATGCGCTCATCGCTCTCGGCGCGCTGCCGCAGCGCACTGGCGACCGTGATCGCGCGGCCGTAGGCCGAATCGAGCGGCTCCATCCCCTTTTCAATCGCCCACCAGCCCGCTTCAGTGATGGCGTCGGGCAGGGTGTAATGAGGAAATTCAGCCAGGATCTCGCCGCGGCTTTTGCCCGGGTACCCCGTGATCGTCCCATCGGTCTCCAGAGAGATGCCGCCATGCTCGTGAATATCGACCCAGACTTCTGGCTGCAGGCCGAGCGCCTCCGCGATCGGCCGGGCGGTTTGCAGCGCGCGGTACATTGCGCTGCAATAAAGGTGTGTGATGCCAAAGCCCGTCCCCGTCTCCGGCTTGCTCTGGCCGGTCGCGGGGTTCACCCACGGGTCGCGGTTGCGGCCATCGGCCAGATAGGCGGCCACCAGCTCGGCCTGCCGCTCGCCGATCGCGGTCAGCGGGGGGTCAAACGTGCGCAGCCGCTCATCGGCGAGCGCGTTGTTGGTCGATTGGCCATGGCGAATAATGTAGAGTTCCACGCTGGCTACGTCCTCTGCTGTCAGTCTTGGTAGGTGGTCGCAGTCAGCGGCCACATCGGTTTGACGTCGATCGCCAGATCATCGCGCAGGCCGGCCATGAAGCGGTAGTGGCCGGCGGCCGCGATCATGGCGGCGTTATCGGTGCACAGCGCCAGCGGCGGGTAGCGCACCGGCAGATCGCACAGCGCGCGCATCGTCCGGCGCAGTTCCTGATTGGCGCTCACGCCGCCCGCCAGCAGGATCTCGGTGACCTCATAATCGCGGGCTGCTTTGGCGGTCTTTTCGGCCAGCGCCGTGACGACAGCCCGCTGGAAGCTGGCCGCTAAATCGGCCACCGAGACATCACTGCGAAGCTGCGCGGTCTTTTCAGCGCCGGGTTCGCGGCGGCGGGCAGCCGCTGAAGGCATCACGGTGGCCTCGCGCATGACGGCGGTCTTTAAGCCGGAAAAACTGAAGTCATAGTCGCCCTCAAGGCGTGCGCGTGGAAATTCATAGGCGGCTGCGTTGCCGTTTTGCGCAGCCTGTTCGATGTGTGGCCCGCCTGGAAAAGGCAGGCCGAGCAGGCGGCCCACCTTGTCGAACGCCTCGCCGGCGGCGTCGTCAAGCGTGCTGCCGAGCCGTTCGTAGGCGCCGTGGCCGCGCATGAGCACCAGCTCGGTGTGCCCGCCCGAAACGATCAGCACGAGAACGGGAAAATGAACCTCGCGCTGCGGCTCGGTCAGCCATAAGGAATAAATGTGCCCTTCGAGATGATTGATGCCGAGCAGCGGCTTATCCAGCGCCAGCGCCAGCCCCTTGGCGTAATTCACGCCGACCAGCAGCGACCCGACCAGCCCCGGCCCGCGCGTCACCGCAATCGCGTCTAACTGTTCATAGCTGATGCCGGCTTCCTTCATCGCCGTTTCGACGACCACGCCGATCGCCTCGATGTGCGCGCGCGAGGCGACTTCAGGAAAGACCCCGCCGTAGCGCGCATGCAAATCAATTTGCGAGGCGACGATATTCGACGCGATCGTGCTGCCCTCAAGCACGACGGCGGCCGCCGTTTCATCGCACGAAGTTTCGATCCCGAGGATAGTGGTCATAAGGTGTGCTGTTCTCTCCACTGCTGCTTAATCGGGCGGTGCAGGCGCGCACCCTGCCCTTGATAGGGGCGCCTGCCGAATGATACAATGTTGGCGGCTGTTTTCCAGCCAAAACTCACACACCGGGACTCGAAAGAGGGTGTTGGTGGCCGCCCAGTGGCCGCTTCGTTCTTCGAGGATGAACGGTGTGATCGCGCAAACACTATTCTACAAGGAGTTCACCATGCCTTCGAATGTTTCGATGAAGGCGCTGCTCGAAACGGGCGTGCATTTCGGCCACCGCACCACCAAATGGAACCCCAAAATGCGCCCGTACATCTACACCGAGCGCAACGGCATCCACATCATCGATTTGCAGCAAACGCTCACCAACCTCAACGACTATTATGACATGATCCGCGATCTGGTCGCCCGCGGCGGCACGGTGCTGTTCGTGGGCACCAAGCGACAGGCTCAGGAAGCGATCGCGCGCGAGGCTGAGCGCTGCCGTATGCCTTACGTCAACACGCGCTGGCTGGGCGGCACGCTCACCAACTGGGTGACGATCCGCCGCAGCATCGACACGCTTAAAGCGCTGGAGAAACGGCGCGATAACGGCGAGTTCGACCTGCTGCCGAAGAAGGAAGCACTCGTTTTAAACCGCCGGATCGAGAAGCTTCAGCACCGGCTGGGTGGCATCCGCGATATGCGCCGCCTGCCGGACCTGCTGATCGTCGTCGATACCCGCCGCGAGGCGACCGCAGTCAAAGAGGCCAATACGCTCAATATTCCGGTGTTGGCATTGGCCGATACCAACAGCGATCCCGACGAGATCGATTACATCATCCCTGCCAACGACGACGCGGTGCGCGCGATCAAGCTGCTGGTGGCGGCATTCGCCGATGCCGTCATCGAGGGCCAGTCGATGCGCAAGGCCGATGATGAGGAAGACCTGATGCTGGATACCGCCGAATACGACTACGCTCTTGATGATGATGACGACGATGAGGCGTTCCTCGGCGCATCCACACTGGCCAAGATCCGCAGCCAACAGATCCTTGATGATGACGAGGAAGTAGAGGACGAATAACGATGCAAATAACGGCACAGATGGTCAAAGAGCTGCGCGAAGCGACCGGCGCCGGCCCGCTCGATTGCAAGAAGGCGCTCGAAGCCAACGACGGCGATATGCAAAAGGCCGTCGATTATCTGCGCGAAAAAGGGCTGGCCCGCGCGGCGAAGAAGCTGGGCGCTGGCCGGGCGATGAACGAAGGCGTCATCGAAACGTACCTGCACTTCAACCGCCGCTTGGGCGTGATGGTTGAGGTCAACTGCGAGACCGATTTTGTCGCCAATACTGAGCAGTTCCGCACTTTTGCCAAAGAGATCGCGCTGCACATCGCCAACCTGAAGCCGGAGTATGTGCGCCGCGAACAGGTGCCGGAAGCCGTTGTTCAGGCCGAGCGCGAGATCCAGCGCCGCCGTGCGCTGGAAGAGGGCAAGCCAGAGGCCGTCGTCGATAAGATCGTCGAGGGCCGTATGGACAAGTTCTATCAGGAACTGGTCTTGATGGAGCAGCCCTATCTGAAAGATGACTCGAAGACCATCAGCCAGCTGCTGGCCGAGACGGTCGCCGAGGTGGGGGAGAGCATTGAGATCAGCCGGTTCGCCTGTTTCGAGCTGGGCGGCAGCAGCAGCGAGAATGCCGAGTAGCGAGAGCTGCCCAATCTCTATCACGGTGATGCGAAAGCCTATCCGTCACGCGGCGCGCCGCCGAGCCAAGACTGCCGTGGAGGGAATAGCGATACGCTATTCCCTCTTTTTTTGCATCGACGAGGCGCGCCGCGCCTCATGACCGCTATAACAGCCATGCCGCGCAGAGACAAGAGAGGGGAAACGCGATGATGAATGGACAACCAGGCCCACAGAACGGGACAGGGGAAGGGGCTGCGTTCAAGCGGATTGTGCTTAAATTGAGCGGCGAGGCGCTCGCCGGCGAGGGGGTCAGCATCGACCCGGATCGCGCCGAATTCATCGCCAAGAAGATCAAACGCGTCCATGATCTGGGCGTCGAGGTGGCGATCGTCATTGGCGCGGGCAATCTGTGGCGCGGCCAGCGCGGCGTCGAGCGCGGCATGGCGCAGAGCACGGCCGATCACATGGGCATGATCGCGACCGTCATGAATGCGCTGGCGCTGCAAGATGCGCTTGAGCGGTTGGGAGTCGTCACCCGCGTGCAAACGGCCATCGCCATGAACGCCGTCGCCGAGCCTTACATCCGCCTGCGCGCCATCCGCCATCTGGAGAAAGGGCGCGTCGTCATCATCGCTGGCGGCACCGGTAACCCGTACTTCACGACCGATACCGCCGCCGCGCTGCGCGCGATGGAGATCAACGCCGATATCGTCATCAAAGCGACCAAGGTCAGCGGCGTTTATACCGCTGACCCCAATAAGGATCCGGAGGCCACCCGCTATACGCACCTCAGCTACAGCCGCGTCCTGCAAGACAAACTCGAAGTGATGGATATGACCGCCTTCACGCTGTGCGAGGAGCATAAGATGCCGATCCTCGTCGTCAATTTCTGGAATGACGACGATCTGTACCGCGCAGTCCGCGGCGAGCCGGGCGTGGGCACGCTCATCACTTCCGAGTGAGCGGCGCGCAGTGAACGTGAAAACGCCCGGCTCGGTGGCCGGGCGCTGGCATTGACTGCATTTTCGCCGGCGTGCG
>DAOTYT010000387.1:0-8161 GCA_034434615.1 Anaerolineae bacterium
ATGAAATCGGCGACGAAGCGCGTCTGCGGCATTTCGTAAATCTCTTCCGGCGTGCCGATCTGCAGTACCTTGCCGTGATCCATCACGGCGATGCGGTCGGACATTGTCAGCGCTTCTTCCTGGTCGTGCGTCACATAGATGAAGGTGATGCCGACCTGCTCTTGCATGGTCATCAATTCATACTGCATCTCTTTGCGCAGCTTCAGGTCGAGCGCGCCCAGTGGCTCATCGAGCAGCAGCACGGCCGGCCGTTTGACGAGCGCGCGCGCCAGCGCCACGCGCTGCTGCTGCCCGCCAGAGAGCTGGCGCGGCTTGCGATCGTACTGCGTCAGCCGCACCAGTTCCAGCGCTTCGATGGCGCGCCGCCGGGCTTCACTGCGGCGCACGCCTTCCATTTCCAGGCCGAACATGACGTTTTGCAGCACGGTCATGTGCGGGAACAGCGCGTAATCTTGAAAGACCGTGTTCACCGGCCGGTGGAACGGCGGCACATTCTGCACGGGCTTGCCGCGCAGGAGGATATCGCCGCTGGTCGGGTCCTCAAAGCCGGCGATCATGCGCAGCGTCGTCGTCTTGCCACAGCCGCTGGGGCCGAGCAGCGCGAAGAACTCGCCGCGGTAAATCGTCAGCGAAACATCATCAACCGCGCGCAGGCTGGTTTCCATCCCACGGGCGGGGAATTCTTTGATGACATTTTTGAGTTCGATGTCGACCGCTTCCACCGCTGTCTCTCCATAAACACTACGCGGCTGCAAGGAGCGCAGAACGCCGCGCGCTCCTCGCAGCGCTGGGCCTCACTGGCCCAGCAGCACCTTGATCTCATCCCAAGCGTTGTTGTAGAAGACCTCAGCCTCTGGCACGTCGACGATGTAGAACAGCCGCTCCTCAACCTCAGGGCTGGGGTAGATGCCCGGGTCGGCCAGCAGATCAGGATCGATCAGACCGAGCTCGATCGCCGTCTGGTTGGGCGAACCATAGGCCGTGTAATTGGCGATATCCGCCGCGACCTGCGGGTGCATCAGGTAGTCGAGGAAGATGTGGGCCAGCGTCGGGTTGCGGGCGCCGGTCAAAATGACGAGGTTATCCACCCAAACGATCGCGCCTTCTTCAGGGATCACGTAGACAAAATCATCGCACTCGCAGTCATCAATCAGTTGGAAGATATCGCCGCTGTATTCGACGGCCATGTGCACTTCGCCGCGCTCCAGCAGCGCCTGCCCGTCGTCGGCAGCGATGACGACGACGTTCGACCCATTGGCGATCAGGAAGTCGCGCGCCTGCGCGATCTCATCGGGATCGCTGGTGTTCGGGTCAAGGCCGAGCTGGTTGAGCGCGATGCCGATCATGCCGCGCAGGTCTTCAAGCCAGGCCACCGGCCCATCATAGGTGAACATCTCTTCCCACGTGGTGATCTCTGCGCCGACGCGGGTGATGTTATAGCCGATGCCGATCGTGCCCCACAGATAGGGCAGGCTGTGTTCATTGCCTGGGTCGAACGGCGTATCGAGGAAGTCTTCATCAAGGTGGACGATGTTCGGGATCAGCGAGAAATCGAGCGGCTGCACCAACCCTTCATCGATCATGATCGAGACGACGTAATCGGTCGGCACGGCAACATCGTAACCGGGGTTGCCTTGGCGGATGCGGGCGAGCAGGGCCTCGTTGCTCTCGTAAACATCGTAGATGACCGTGACTCCACAGGCCGCTTCAAAATTGGCAACCGTATCTTCGGCAATATACGTTGACCAATTGTAAACGCTCAGCGTTTGTCCTTCGAACCCTTCCGGGCACACCCACGGCTCAAGTTCATCCTCTGCCGCGGCTGGCAGCGCTGCGATCAACAGCGCTGCGATGAACAAGAACGCTAGTTTATGCATGTCTTCCTCCGTATCTTTGTCTATGCGTATTTCACGCCGGCACCCGAATATTCTAACTAACATTACAGCGAGGCACAAGAGCTGTTAATTTAACCGCGCACCGCGCTGCGCCCTTGCAGCATCAATGAGATGCCGATCAGCAGGGTCGAGGCGACCAGGATCAGCGTTGAGATGGCGTTGATCTCAGGCGTGACCGAAAGTTTAAGCAGGCCGTAAACGAATACGGGCAGCGTGGTCGTGCCGGGGCCGGCCAGGAAGAACGTGATCACGAAATCGTCCAGCGACAGTGTGAACGCCAGCAGCGCGCCGGAGATGACGCCGGGCAGAATGAGCGGGAAGGTGATGCGCCAGAAGGTCTGCCAGGCGTTCGCGCCCAGATCGCGCGCCGCTTCTTCTAAGCGCGGGTTCATATCGGCCAGCCGCGCGCGCACGACAATGGCCACGAATGAGATGTTGAACGCCACATGGCCGATGATGATCGTGCCGAAGCCGGGCAGCGGGCGCGTGCCAGAAATCGTCTGGACGAAGTCGAAGACGAGGTTGAAGAAGATCAGCAGTGAGATGCCCTGCGTGATTTCTGGAATGACGACCGGCAGAAACAGCAGGCCGTCGATGAAACGTTTGCCGCGAAAGTTGCCGCGCGTGAGCGCCAGCGCCACCATCGTGCCGATCGCCGTCGAGATGACGGTGGCCGAAACCGCCACGATCAGGCTGTTGCCCAGCGAGTTCAACATCAGGCTGGTTGAGAAACGCGCTTCCGTCCCCACCACATCGTTGAAGATGTTGCTGTACCATTGCAGCGTGAAGCCGCGCCAAGTGCCCACCGATCGCGAGTCGTTGAAGGAGAAGACGACCAGCAGCACGATCGGCGCCCACAGGAAAAAATAGGCGAAGATCGGATTGAACAACAGGCCAATCTTGCCGATGCGACGGATGAGCAGGTCGCGCCGAATCTGGCCGGTATCGAGCGCGATCGTCTCGCGCTTTGCTGGAACGGTCAGGGTGCGTTGGGCCATCGTTAGCCTCTCCGGTTCAGGCGCGCGTAAACGATCAAACTTAGGCCGACCATCAGCATCATCACCATGGACGCGGCAGCGCCCAGCGGCCAGTTCCCCGTCCCCCTGAACTGGCCTTGGATCAGGTTGCCGATCATCAGGCCGCGTGTGCCGCCGAGCAGGTCCGGAGTCACAAACGCGCCAATGGTCGGGATGAAAACGAGGATGCAGCCAGCGACCACGCCCGGCATCGTCAGCGGCAGCACGACGCGCAGAAACGCGCGCAGGTCGTTGGCGCCCAAATCGTGTGCCGCCTCCACCAGCCGAAAGTCGAACCGCTCAATGCTGGCATAGATCGGCAGTACCATGAACGGCAGAAAGCCGTAAACGAGGCCGACGAGGACGGCGAACTGCGTGTTGAGCAGTTGGAGTGGGTCGTTGATCACGCGCAGGCTGAGCAGAAACGTGTTGATCACGCCTTCAGTGCCCAAGATAACCCGCCAGGCATAAGTGCGGATTAAAAAGTTCGTCCAGAATGGCAAAATGACCAGAAAGAGCGAGACCTGCTGCGCCAGGCGGCTGCGCCGCGTCGCGATGAAAAACGCCAGCGGGTAGCCGATGATCAGGCAGATGACCGTGGTTTGCACGGCGATCCACACCGAATTGACGAACACGGGGAAGAACACCGGCCCAAAGATGCGCTCGTAGTGTTCCAACGTGAGCGGAAAGGTGTAGAAGGCGCCGCGCGTTCCGCGCGTCATGAAGCTGACCAGCAGCACGATCGCCAGCGGCAGCAGGAAGAAAACAACCAGCCAAAAGAGCGCTGGTAGGGCGAGCAGCCGGCCACTCGTCTTTTGACGGCTGGTGTGGCCCGCCGAACCGCCGAATTCGAGGCGTATCGCCATAGCGCCCCCGCATAAACTTGTGTGGATTAGCGCGCTATTGTAGTGATTTCGTCTCGCAGATCAAGAGACTCAACCACCCGGTTTTTCCGCCTCACGTCCCAGGCCCCTACCGGCCTGACATGAGGATCGCTCAAACGATTTTCACCGGAATTAATAACCCATTTCATACCCAACAGCGAAACATACGTTATCTTTTCGAGATATTCGGCCTTATGATGGAATTATGCTTTATTGCTTAAGGAGGAGATCATGCGTTTACGCATCGCTGTCGCACTGTTTATGCTGGTGGCTACCGTGCTTATCGTAACGCCGCTGCTGGCGCTGGCAGCCGGGGCCGCAGCGCCGGCCAGCCAAGGCTGCGGGCCGGGGGTTGTGCACACGGTTCTGCGCGGCGAAAATCTGTTCCGCATTTCGCTGCGCTATGGCACAACGATGGCTGCGATCGCGCAGGCGAACGGCATCGTTAACATCAACCGCATCTATGCCGGCCAGCGGCTGCTCATCCCCTGCGCGACGCCAGGAACCGGCGCGCTCGGCCCATTGAACCCCGCAGGATTCGTCGGCGCAGATGGCTTCGTGATCGTGCCCCAGCCGACGCCGGCCGCGCCGATCGCGCTCATTCCAGGGCAAGGAGGCCTGATTGCCCCGCTCGGCGCTGACTGCGCCAACTTCCGGCCAACCTCGCCGCTGCAAGGCATGGCCTATGGCACCAATACGTTTTATTGGGACCCAGCGCCCGGCGCAACGGGTTACCGCGTCAACATTTACAACCTCGATGCCTTCGGCGGCGCGCTGGTCGCCTCGTTCGAGACCGGCGCCTTCGCCACCAACCTGCGCGCCGAGGTCAGCACAGCCACGGCTGGCCCTGGCTTCCGCTTCGCATGGGAAGTGCAGGCGCTGATCGGCGGGCAGGTTGCCTGTTCCTCGCCGCGCCTATCGATGTTCCGCGCTGTGCCAGAGCCGGGCGCACCAACGCCAGATTTCACGATCGAGCAGCTCGGCACGCAGGTGGCCTGCATCAATGCCGGGGTGCCCTGCCCACCCTCACCGTGATCGGCAGAATAGTTCAGGGGCGCAGCGCGGCGCTGCGCCCCTGTATTTCACAAATGAGGATGCACCCTACACCTCGATGGCGTGTTCCTCTCGCGGTGCGCCGAGATAGCTGCGCTCGATCTCAACGATCTCCGGATCCAGTTTGACATAGAGCGCCTGCGGCTCGCGCAGACGCTGGCCCTGCGGCAGCGCGCTCTTCGCCCAACGGCCGATAGCGCGGCTGCCGTCATAGATGAGCGCCTGGTGGCTGCGCTCGCGCTCATGATAGGTCTCGATGCGCTGTTCGCCGAATAAATGGCCGTCATAGCCAAGGTATTCATGGACGGCCTGCGACGAGAACGGCAAGAACGGGGCCAGCAGCGTCTTGAGGTTGTCGATCGCGCGGAGGATGGTATAGACCGAGCGCGCAGCGTCGGCCGGGTCATCTTTGATCGCAACCCACGGCTTGCGCTGGTCAAGATAGCCGTTGGCCTCACGCACGAGGGCCATGGCCGCCTGCAAGGCATCGCGCAGGCGCACCGCGTCGAGCAGCGCGCCGACCTCGTCAAACCCCCGCTCGATGCGCGCGAGGATCGCGCGGTCGGCCTCGGTCAGGCTGTCGTAGGCCGGCACCGCGCCGTCAAAACGTTTATAGGCGAAACTCAGCATCCGGTTGACCAGATTGCCCCACGCCGCCAGCAGCTCATTGTTGACGCGGCTGAGGAAGCCATCCCACGAGAAGTCAGAGTCATGGGTCTCTGGAAACGTCGCGATCACGTAGTAGCGGATGGCATCTGGCTGGTAGCGCTCGAGCAGGTCTGGCGCCCAGATCGCCCAGTTGCGGCTTTTTGAGAACTGTTTCCCCTCGATGTTCATGAACTCGTTGGCCGGCACATCATAAGGAAGCTGAAGCGAAAACGGGCTGCCTGGGTTATAAATGCCGTCGATGCCCATCAGCTCCGCCGGCCAGATGATGGTATGAAAGGGAATATTGTCTTTGCCGATGAAGTTGTAAATGCGTGCATCGGGGTTGTACCACCAGTCCTTCCAGGCATCGGGCTGGCCGGTGTTGTGCGCCCACTCGATGCTGGCCGTCAAATAGCCCATCACCGCCTCGAACCAAACGTACAGGCGTTTATCATCCCACCCTTCCAACGGCACGGGGATGCCCCAGTCGATATCGCGCGTGATCGGCCGGCCGCGCAGGCCCTCTTCGATGAAATTGCGGCTGAAGCGGATCACATTCGGCCGCCAGTGATGCTCATGCTGGTCGAGATAAGCCAGCAGCCGGTCAGTGAAGCGCGCCAGATCCAGGAAATAATGCTCGGTCTCGCGAATGACGAGGCGATCCTCAGGATGATTTTTGCTGCACGGGTTGATCAACTTGGTCGCATCAAGCAGGTTGCCGCAGTTATCGCACTGGTCTCCGCGGGCGTCGGCATAGCCGCACAGATAGCACTGCCCCTCCACGTAGCGGTCGGGCAGGAAGCGGCGCTCCATCTCGCTGTAGAGAAGCTGCTGCGTCTCTTTATAGAGATGGCCCCGTTCTTTGAGCAGCAGAAAGATATCCTGCGCGATGCGATGATGGTTTTCCGTATCGGTGTGCGTGAACAGGTCGTAGCTGATGCCGATCTTCTGCTGGGTGAGCAGGAAGCGCTGATGGTAATGTTCGAAGATGGCGCGGGCGGGCACGCCGCGCCGATCAGCCTCGACTGAGATCGGCGTGCCGTGGCTGTCAGAGCCGGAGACCATCAGCACACGGCTGCCTTTAAGGCGATGATAGCGCGCGAAGACATCGGCCGGCAGGTAGGCGCCAGCCAAATGCCCCACGTGCAGATCGCCATTGGCATAGGGCCATGCGACGGAAACGTGAATGTGTTGGGTCATGCCCTTCCTTTCGACGCGGCGCAGGCCGCTGCTTTGCTCGCGCTGGCGCTGATCGATGCCTTAAGACACACACCATTATGACGCAGACCAGCATAAAAAAACCGCCTGCGGAGACAGACGGTTTGCTGGTACGGGTCGGGCGCGCATGACGCAGCGTTTCGGGTCTATCTCCGAGCTGGGTGACCAAAAGGCATTCGCATCATCGCGATGAGCGCGCATAACATCATCATGCTGCACAGTATAATGACTTGCGCTGGGCCAAGTCAAGCATGGCTGCCGCAAACTGATCCGAACGTCGCACGTCGTTTGCCAGCGACGGCGCGGGCGCGCGTGGCAGCACCAACCTGCGACAGACAAGGAGACGCGGAGCACAGTGACCAAAACGCCGCATCAGATCGCGCACATGCGCGCAGCCGGGCGCATCGCCGCGGCTGCGCTGGCGCACGCTGCCAGGTTGCTGCGCCCTGGTGCGACGACCGCTGAACTGGCCGCCGAACTCGATCGTTTCATACAAGCCGCTGGCGCGCACCCCGCCCTCAAAGGGTATCGAGGGTTTCCAGCGGCAGCGGCCATCAGCATCAACGAAGAAGCGATCCACGGCGTGCCGACCAGCCGGCCGCTGCGCGAGGGCGATCTCGTCACCGTTGATCTGCTGCTGAGCCGGAACGGTTACTATGCCGACTGCGCGTGGACGTGGGTGATTGGGCAGCCCAGCGCCGAGGATGCGCGCCTGCTGGCCGCGGGCGAGGCGGCGCTGTGGGCCGGCATCGCTGCGGCGCGGGCTGGCACGCCGCTGAGCGCGATCGGCGCCGCGATCAGCGCCGCCGCTGCCCAGGCGGGCTGCGCGCTGCTGGCTGGTTACGGCGGCCACGGAATCGGCCGGCGCCCGCACGAGCGGCCGTTCGTCCCCAATGTCGATCGCGCCGATGCAGCGACTGCGCTTCAGCCCGGCATGGCGCTGACGGTCGAGCCGATCGTGTGCGCGGGGGACGGCACGGCCCGCCGCGGCCGCGATCGCTGGACGATCGTGACCGGCGATGGCATGAAGGCCGCCGCCTTCGAGCACACGATCGCGATCACCGCCGAGGCCCCGGTCATCTTGACCGCTTTATGATCAGGCCTCGTACTCGATGTGAAGATCCTTGAGGGTGACCAGCCCGGCCGCCGGCGAGGTATAGTGAAGCGGCACCTCGATGGTCGTCGCCTCGGCCGGCGCAGCCGTCAGCAGGCCGCTCAGCGCCACACTGAAGTCAAAACGACGGCTCCCCGCATCGACCGGCGAACTGGCCGGCGTTTGCCCGCCGACGGTCAGGACGGCGGGCGACGGGATGCCAGCGCCGTCGCCGCTCCCCGCGCCAACGGTGAGCAGCCGGTAACGCGCGCGCAGCCCGTCGAGCGCCGACGTCGGCGACCAGACCGTGCGCTCGCCGCGCTGCTCAAAGAGGCCGACCGTATCCTCGCTGGG
>DAOTYT010000388.1:0-5796 GCA_034434615.1 Anaerolineae bacterium
TCTTGATCCGATCGATCTGCTGGCGCGCTTTGCCCCGTTGATCTTCCTGCTGCTGCTGGTGCTCATCTTCGGGTCGCTCAATGAGCGTTTCTTCCTGCCACTCAACTTGTGGAATGTGATGCGCCAGGTCTCGATCACCGGGCTGATCGCCATCGGCATGACCTTCGTCATCCTGACTGCAGGCATCGACCTATCGGTCGGGTCGCTGCTGGCGCTGGCGGGGCTGGTGTGCGCCGACATCTATAAAGGCGGGACCTTTTTCCTGGCGCTGACGGGAATCGATGTCTCGTTTCTGCAAGGCTCGGTGCTGGCCGCAGCCCTCATCGCCATGCTGATCGGCTTGTTAGGTGGCCTGCTACAGGGGCTGGCGATCACGCGCTTGGCCGTACCGCCCTTCGTAGTGACGCTGGGCGGGCTGTCTGTCTTTCGCGGCGCGGCGCTCTATTTCTCCAACGGTGGGCCCATTAGCGGCTTTGACCCCAATTTCAACTACTGGGGCCAGGGCCGCGTGGGCGACATTCCTGTTCCGGTAATCATCTTCCTGGGGTTCGCACTGCTGGCGTTTATCGTGCTGCGCTATACCCAGTATGGCCGCCATGTGTATGCCGTGGGCGGCAATCGCGAAGCGGCGCGGCTTTCGGGCCTCAATGTTAACCGCATCCTGGTGAGCGTATACATGATCGTCGGCTTTTTTGCAGGGTTGGGCGGGTTCGTGCTGGCAGCGCGCCTTAACTCGGCAGAAGCCGTCGCCGGGCTGGGTTATGAGCTAACAGTGATTGCCGCGGTGGTCATCGGCGGCACCAGCCTGTTTGGCGGCCAGGGCGGCGTGCAGGGCACGGTGATCGGCGCAGTACTGGTCGGCGTTCTCACCAACGGCCTGGTTCTGATGAACGTGTCATCCTACATCCAGCAGATCATCATCGGCGTCATCATCGTGCTGGCAGTGGCTTTTGATCAGTTTGTGAAATCGAGACGCCAAACCTGAGAATTGACCAGCGAAAGGAGCGTGAACCGATCGAGCATCCAACGCAACCATGAAGAACTATCGTTCATCACTATTTCTAAGGAGACTAGGATTATGAAGAAACTCTTGTTAGTACTGACCTTGCTGTTGCTGGTCGTGATCCCAACTGCCGCCCAGGATGAAGTGACGATCGCCAGCAGCATGCCTGACCTGGCGTTCCCGTTCTTCGTCCACATGCAGGCGCAGATCCGCGATGAGGCCGCCGCCATCGGTGGCATTACGCTGCTGGAAAGCGATGGCCAGAGCAGCGTCCCCAAGCAGACCGCTGACGTGGAAGCCGCCATCGTCCAGGGCGCACAGGGCTTGGTCATCAGCCCGCTCGATGTCGCAGCCATGGCCCCAGCCTTGCAACAGGCCGTTGATGCTGGCCTGGTCGTCGTCACCGTCGACCGGCGCGTCGAAGGCGTCGACGGCATCCTGGCCCATGTCGGCGCCGACAACTTCATCGGCGGTCGCAAGCAGGCCGAGTGGGTCGTCGAGAACTTCCCCAACGGCGCGCGCATCTTCTACCTTGAGGGGCAGCCCGGCTCCGGCCCGGCCATCGACCGCCGCGCCGGCACCTTCTCCGTCTTCGCCGAAGCCGGTGAGCAGTACCAGATCGTCTTTGACCAGACCGCCAACTTCCGCCGTGAAGAGGGCCTGAGCGTCACCGAAGCGGGCCTGGCCGGCCTCGAGACCCCGCCGGATGTCATCATCGCCGCTAACGACGATATGGCCCTCGGCGCGCTCGAAGCCGTGACCGCCCTCGGCCTCCAGGACCAGATCGCCATCCTGGGCTTTGACGCTCTGCCAGAAGCCATCGCCAGCGTCATGAACGGCGGCCTGACCGGCACGGTCGAGCAGTTCCCCGGTGAACAGGGTCGTACAGCACTACGCCTGGCAGTGCTGGAGGCGCGCGGCTGCACACCCTCTGAGGCAGGCGTGATCCTGCTTGAGCCAGTGCTGCTGACCGCTGAGAATATTATGAACGCCGAACGCATCGGCGAGGTAGAGTAACCAGCGATGAACAGAACGGGCGGGGGCGCGGCCATCGTGCCCCCACCCGCATCCGGCTCGCGCCAGATTGAAGGGTAGGGTAACCTGTCCTTTTTCTTTCATATGCGTTTATGGAGGACAAAATCACATGACAGATGCGCTGATTCAACAGGCGCTGGAACAGGGCAAGGGCATCGTGCGCCTGATGCCGACCTGGGTCCCGCGTTCGTTCTGCGTGCCGGGGCGGCGGCTGCGCCTGCACCCCAATGATCTGTACGCGCTGGGGGCCCACCGTGGCGGCATTGATGAGCGCTGGTTCTCGTCGACCACCAACGCCGATAACGGCCCGCTCACCCCTGGCGATGAGGGTCTCAGCTATATCTATGTTGATGCCGACCACCGCGTCACGCTCAAAGAAGCCATCGAGCAGCGCGGGGCCGACTTCCTGGGCCAGGATGTGATGGACCAGTACGGCGGCTGGGTGATGTACAGCAAGTTCTTCGACAATATGTACCCCCTGCCCCATCACCTGCACCAAAGCGATGAAAAGGCCGCCGATGTCGGGCGGGTGGGCAAGCCGGAGGCCTACTTCTATCCGGCGCAGTATAACTTCGCGCTCGATACCTTCCCCTATACTTTCTTTGGCCTCGAGCCGGGAACGACCAAAGATCAGGTGATCGCCTGCCTTCAGCGCTGGAACGAGGGCGACAACGAAATCCTGTCGCTGTCGAAGGCCTATCGCCTTCAGGTCGATACCGGCTGGTATGTGCCTCCGGGCGTGCTGCACGCGCCGGGCACGCTGTGCACCTACGAGCCGCAGCGCGCCAGCGATGTCTTCTCGATGTGGCAGTCGCTGATCGCCGATTATCAGCTCGTCGACTGGAGCATGGTCGTCAAGGATGTGCCCGCCGACAAGCAGCACGATTACGATTACCTGTTCTCGCTGCTGGACTGGGAACAGAATACCGACCCGAATTTCAAGGACAATCACTTCCTCACGCCCCGGCCCGCGGGCGACCCGACGACCCAGCACGGCTATGCCGAAGAATGGATTACCTACGGCAGCGAGTGGTTCAGTGCCAAGCGCCTCACTGTCCACCCCGGCCAGACTGTGACCATCACTGACCCAGCAGCCTACGGCGTGATCTGCATCCAGGGCGTGGGCAACTTCGGCGTCCATCGCATGGCCTCGCCAGTAATGATCCGCTATGGGCAGATGACTGAGGATGAGTTCTTCGTTAGCGCCAGCGCGGCGCGCGCCGGTGTCACCATCACCAATCACAGCAGCACCGAGCCGTTGGTGATGCTCAAGCACTTTAACCCCGGCAATCCCGATGTACCCGCTCTTCGGTGAAGCTGATGAGCGCGAATTATAAGGCAGAACTGGTCGTACTGTTTGGACAGCCAGTGGCTGAGAATCCGACCGTTGTCATGCAGGAGGCGGCGTTTGCCGCGTGCGCTCTGAACTGGCGCTATCTCAATATCGAGGTTAGCCCGGAGAAGCTGGCCGATGCCATGATCGGCGCGCGCGCCTTCGGGGTGCGCGGCATGAACCTGACCATCCCGCACAAGATCGCGGTGATGCAGTATCTCGATGAGATCACACCCAGCGCGCAGATCATCGGTGCGGTCAACACCGTCAAGCGTGAGGGCGATCGGCTGATCGGCGAGAACACCGACGGCAAAGGGTTTTTGCGCGGCATCCGCGAAGATGCGGGCATGGACCCTGCTGGAAAACGCGTTGTGATGCTGGGTGCGGGCGGCGCGGCGCGCGCTATCGGAGCGGAGTTGCTGTTAGCAGGCGCAAGTGAGCTGATCGTCGTTAACCGCTCGACGGAGCGCGGCGAAGCGATGGTCGCGCACCTGCGCCAGCATACAGGCGGGGCGGTCAACTTTGTGCCGTGGGATGGAGTCTATACTGTGAGTGGGGATGTTGATGTGTTCGTCAACGCCACCTCTATCGGCCTGTATCCTGATGTGGATGCCATGCCGGCCGTCGATCTGAGCGCAGCGCGGGCCGATCTGTTGGTGTGCGATGTTATCCCCAACCCACCGCATACGCCGTTGCTGCGCGCTGCCGAGTCGTATGGTCTGCCTACACTGGACGGCCTGTCGATGCTGGTCTACCAGGGCATGATTGGTTTCGAGTTCTGGACCGGCCATACCGCCCCACAAGCTGTGATGACTGACGCACTCAGGGCGGCGTTGGGCGTCTAACGCCCGGCATCTAGAGCTGCGCGTGACACCATTAGCATCAGGTGCTAACTGACAAAAGCCAAACATATGCTGTCGAAGGCATCTGATGCCGATTTAAGGCACTATCTGGAGCGTTTAGCGGGCTGTTTTTCTCGGTCTGCCGAGGCGCTGCGGGCAGCAGTGCGTCTGTTTGTCTATACCTGGAATGCCCGCCAGCTGTATAAACGCCAACATTCCCGTTATCCGGCTCATGTCCGTGATTTCGCATCTGTTTGAGTTTAGCCACTCCCAACTTTAAAAAAGCGATTGACAGCACTGCCTTCATTGAGGTATGATGTTCGTTCGCGGGAGTCGCGTGCGGTCTTCAACATTGGATGCGATTTCAAGCCGAATATCCTCGTTTTTCCATACAGAAGGAACGGTAACAGTCGCTTAGCGTTCTTCTTCTTTTGATTCTTGTCGCCAGAAGCTAGTTCCAGGAGCGGGGCTTTGCAACGGTTCACTCATACCAAGAATTACGCCCGTACTGCTGATGTGCAGGCGCTGCCCTCTCTGATCGAGGTGCAGCTTAATTCCTTCCAATGGTTTATTGAGCACGGTCTAGCGGAGCTGTTCGACGAGATCAGCCCCATCGAAAGCTATAACGGCAATCTAAAACTGTACTTTCCGGGCAAGCGGCGTGAAGCGCAGGAACTTGGGCTGCGCTATTGGTTCGAAGAGCCAAAGTACAGTGAAGAAGTCTGCCTTGAACGCGACATGTCGTACGCGGCCCCTCTTTACATTCGCGTGGCGCTGGTCAACCGCGAGGCAGGCGACGAAGTCGTCCTCTCTGATATCTTCATGGGCGACTTCCCGATCATGACCGAGAAAGGCACCTTCATCATCAATGGCACCGAGCGCGTGGTCGTCAGCCAGTTGATCCGCTCGCCTGGCGTTTATTTCCACGCTGAAGAGGATCGCACCACCGGCCGCCTGCTCTCCAACGCTAAGCTGATCCCGGATCGCGGCGCGTGGATGGAGTTCGAAACGCGCAAAAGCGACTACCTGACCATCAAGTTCAACCGCAAGCGCACCATCCCAGTGACGATTTTGCTGCGCGCGCTGGCGGCGGTCGATGATGGGCAGCCCCCCGAGACATGGCCGCTGCTTGAGGGCACCGATGAAGAGCTGCTCGCCCTGTACGAACACGTCGATAACGACCCCAACCATACCTACATCGCCAGCACCCTGAAGATGGAGCCAGCGTGGGAGCCAAAGAAAGACCAGACGCTCGCACAGGCAGCGCTCATTGAGTTTTATCGCCGCATGCGCCCGGGCGACCCGCCAACCCTCGATAACGCGCGCGAATATCTTGAAAGCCAGCTTTTTGACCAGCGTCGCTACGATCTCGAGCGCGTGGGGCGTTACAAGCTGAACCAACGCCTGCACCTGGATGGCATCATCTCGCGCGATTTCCGCACCATCACCAAAGCCGATATTGTGCGGCTGGTTGAGCGCATGATCCTGATCAACAACGGCCACGCCGGCCCCGACGATATTGATCATCTTGGCAATCGCCGGGTGAAAACGGTGGGCGAGCTGATCCAGAACAAACTGCGCAT
>DAOTYT010000389.1:0-3492 GCA_034434615.1 Anaerolineae bacterium
CCCTATCTGAGTCCTGTATAATGACCGGCGCCTGACCCGTTCAGGCATGATAATGGGAAGAAGTGGGCGGCTGTTTTCAGCCGCACAGCGATTGGTCTATGAGCAACATACCTACTCTTGACGATACTCAACCGCACGGCCCTTTTGATGATCGACCGATCGAGTCGGCGCGCGAGATCAGACCCGATGACGAGGCTGCGGTTGGCGGCGGCCCCGGCTGCGGCGTCATGGCGCTGGTCGGCGGGCTGCTCGCTCTGTTTTCGCTGGGGATCGTGGCCTTAGCCGCCGCTGCTGGCTGGACTTCCGGTCAGCGTGAGGCGAACGCCTTGGCGACCGCGAGACAAAACGCGGCCATCAATGAACAGCTCGGCCGCATTCCGGCCGATATCGAAAGCGGCAATCTTGTGCTGCTCGATACGCGCATCCGTTTTCTTGCCACGATGACCCCGGGCGTCCCTGGCATTGAAGGGTTCGCGCAGACCGCGACCGCGCTCGCCGCTGCGCGCGAACCGACTGCCACCCCAACGCCACAACCCACCATGGAGGCGTCGTCGACGTCCGAACTCACGCCCGAGATCATCATCACCCCCAGCGGCAATGGCTTCGACCTGGCAGCTTTGGTACAGCAGGCTCAGGCTGCCGTCAACACTGGGCAATATCAGGACGCGATCGACCTGCTCGAGGTCGTCAATGGCTTAGACCCTATGTTTGAAGCGGCTACCGTTCGCCGGCTGCTGACGGAAGCGATGAATGCCCGTGCGCGCTCGCTTTACCAGCTCGGCCAGCCCGCAGCGGCCAATTTGATCGTCGGCCGCATGGAGGCGCTGGGCATCCCGTTGGGAGACGGTATCGCCTATGAGCGCGAAGTGGCTATCGTCTATCTGAACGCGCGCGCTGCGATCGGCATCAATCCACAGCAAGCTATTCGGGCGCTGCAGCGGTTGGTCAGCTTTGGGCCGGGCCGTTACTATGACGAAGCGCGCCAGCTCCTTTACAACCAATATATCGCCTATGGTGACGCCCTTGCTTACGACCCAAATTTCGGGTTTTGCCCGGCCATTCCGCAGTATCAAGCAGCCGTCAACCTGTTTGCGAGCGGGCCGGCTAATGCGAAACTAAGCATGGCGAACACCATGTGCGCCCAAGCTACGCCGACATTCGACCCACTGTTTGAACAGCCCGGCGACCAACCGCTCCCTGAAGGCTTTGCGCCGCTGGGAGTCGTGGAGCCTCCAGGCCCATGAGGCATGGTTCTCATCGGGCACTTATTTTTATCTCATTGATGCTTCAGCCTTGCCAACTATCTTACAGATATCAACGAACCTGAACGAGAAATCTGTAACGTAATCTGAAGCAGCATTTACTGGAATGCTCAGGTTCGCGGGCAATGGTCAAGTGCTAATGTACTGGTCAGCCCTCCCTAGCACCACCCGGCGTGCCCCCCCTCACGCCGGGTGGTTGTATTTTGGCGCTCTTGCATTGTAGAGAAGCCCTCGGTAATGTTGTCAGGAATGAGCAAGCAGCCGGGAGCCAGCTCATGCGTGGCAAATACTATGATGAACTTCAAGTTGGCATGGCGATCAAACATGCGCTGCGGCGCACCGTGACTGAAGCCGATAACATCTTATTTTGCAGCTTAACGATGAACACACAGCCGCTGCATATCGACGAACAGTTCGCCGCGCAGACGGAGTTCGGCCAGCGCATCGTCAACGGGCTGTTCACTCTGGGTTTGGTCGTGGGCATCAGCGTGAGCGAGCTCACGCAGGGCACGATCGTCGCTAATCTGGGCTACGAAAATATCAGCCATCCGCATCCCCTTTTTCACGGCGATACGGTTCACGTCGAAACGCAGGTGGTGGCGATGCGCGAGAGCCGCTCGCGGCCAGACTGCGGCATCGTCACGCTCAAACATATCGGACGCAACCAGCACGATACGATCGTGATCGAAGTGACGCGCTTGGCCCTGTTCCTCAAACAGCCAGCCGACTAAAAGCTGAAACGGCGGTATAGTTTTACGACCATTCACCACCTAGGAGGCCTCAAGCAATGGCGATCATCACTTTGAAAGATGGACGAACCCTCGAAGGACGCGCAGACCAGCGCTTGGTGCTGGCGTTGAAGGATGCGGGCATCGACATTTTGCATCGCTGCGGTGGCAACGCGCGCTGCACGACCTGCCGCGTCAGCTTTCTTGAGGGCGAGCCAGAGAGGATGACCGCTGCTGAACTTGAACGCCTGCAAGCTCGCGACCTGCTTGGCCAAGCGCGCCTGAGCTGTCAAATCTTGTGCGAAAGGGATATGAAGATCGAGGTGTTGCAAACGCTTGCAAACAGCGATCTCGACGACCCCGGCCCGCGGCCAGCCGATGAGATCACGCCTACGCCGGTTTGGGTCAGCAAACCCTGAGCGCTGCCCTTGGCTGAAGTTAAGCGTTCGGGGCCGCTGCGCGCCCTGCCAGAGGGGTATCAAGAAGTTCTGCATTACCGGCTCACTGAGGGACGCCGGCTGCTGTGGCTCAATGTCGCCGCGCTGATACCGCTGGCCCTCGCGGTGCTGCTGCTCGACCTCTGGTGGACAGCATTTGCCGGCGCCCGGGCGCCCGCTCCGGCAGAGCCGCTCAATCTGCCGTGGTGGACGTCCATCGCAGCCCTGATCGTGCTGCCGCTGCACGAGCTGGTTCATGGGGGTGCGATCGCGCTGCTCGGGCACCGGCCGCGCTATGGCATCAAGCTGGAAGCGGGCGTTTTGTTCGCCACTGCCGATGGAGCGTTGTTCCGCCGCAGCGAGTTTCTGGTCATCGCTTTGGCGCCGCTGGTCGTCATCAGCTTGATGGGCATGGCGCTGCAGCTCGTCGTCTATCCAGAAATCGGCCGCATTATTGCTTATGCAGTGGCGATCAACGCGGGCGGCGCCATCGGCGATTTATGGACAGTGTGGCTGGTCAGCCGGTTCCCGTCACAGGCGCTGGTGCGCGACGAGGAAGACAGTTTTCGCGTCTTTTTGCCGGCAGCGATCGACCGCTAAACTGCGGGCAGTTCCACCCAAAACACCGACCCGCCCCTGTCGGGAAAATCGACGCCAACGCAGCCACCCTGCGCTTCAGCGAGCTGGCGCACCACCCACAGGCCCAGCCCCGTGCTGGTTTCGCTGCCCGTTGGGCGCGGGCTTAATTTACTGAACATCTGAAAGAGATTGCCTCGCTCTTCAACCGGGACGCCCGGGCCTTCATCGGCCACTGCAATGCGGGCAGACGTGCCGCTGCGTTCCACGTATACTTTCGCTTCGCTCCCGGCCGGGCTGTACTTAATTGCGTTGCTGATCAAGTTGCCAAGAATTTGTGAGAGCAGACGTGCATCGGCGCGCACTTTCTGGTCGGTCGGCGCGACATTGAGCGAAATAGACTTCGATGCGGCCGTTAGCGCATATTGTTCGCTGACGTTTTGCAGCACATCCGCGACTGCGATCGTCCCGATCTCGGTCGAAATCTGC
>DAOTYT010000390.1:0-11102 GCA_034434615.1 Anaerolineae bacterium
CGGCGATGCACTCCCGGCAGCATCTCGACTTGTGCCGCATCGTCTGGACCTATGAAGTAGCCGTCAGCCATCATCTTACCTCGAGCATCGAAAACTGTTTTTGTAATTATGCACAGCAAAACCATGTTTGTCGACGCACCATCGTGCCATGCACCAGATACAACGTGAAAAATGGATGAAAGCCTCTCGCAATTTGTGCAATTCATATTACTATAGGGAGGGCCTTTCAGCGCATATAACAATCACATAGAGGAAGCTAACATGCAGCCAATGTCTACCAAGATGTTCCTGTATGAAATTAACACTTGGGTATGGCTCAACGAACTGAGTGAGGAATTTGGCCAGCCGGTCACGCTCGACAACGTGCCTGACGAAGCGCTTGACCGGATCGCGCTTCCGGGCATTGATATGGTATGGCTGATGGGCGTTTGGAAACGCAGTCCATATGGCCGCGAAAACGCGCTCAAATACCGGCATGAATACGAACCTGCCCTCCCCGGCCTGACGGACGAAGACATCATTGGTTCCGCCTACGCGATCGGCGATTATGAAGTGGATGAACGCATCGGCGGGCGCGCTGGCCTCGCCGCGCTGCGCGAACGCCTCGCCGCGCGCGATATTCGCCTGATGCTCGATTATGTGCCCAACCATGTCGCGGTTGATCACCCGTGGGTGTTGGAACATCCTGATTTCATCGTGCACGGCCGGCCAGAAGACCTGAAGAACCGACCGAGCGATTTCTTCGCCGCCAAGGATCGCGACGGGAATGACGTCGTGCTTGCCCACGGCAGAGACCCACTGTTCCCCGGTTGGTCAGATACCGCGCAGCTCGACGCGTTCAACCCGCGCCTGCGCCAAGCCGTCGTCGAGACGCTGCTGGACATTGCGCAACAATGCGATGGCGTGCGCTGTGATATGGCAATGCTCATGTTCAATGACGTGTTCGCCAGCACATGGAACGGCTACGTGGGCGAGAGGCCGGAACAGGATTACTGGCCGGAGATCATCCCGCAGATCAAGGCGAAGCATCCCGATTTTCTGTTCGTGGCCGAGGTGTACTGGGATAAAGAGTTCGAGGTGCTTCAGCAAGGCTTCGACTACGCCTACGACAAAATCCTGTACGACCGACTGATGGAAAACGACGTGCAGAAGTTGCGCCAGCATCTCGTCGCTTCGATCGATTATCAGGCGCGCATGATGCGCTTCATCGAAAACCACGATGAGCCGCGCGCTTTTGATCGATTGGGGCCGCGGCGCAGTTTCCCAGCCGCGACGCTGATCTGCACCCTTCCTGGCGGCTGTTTGCTGCACCACGGCCAAACGCGCGGCCAAATCGTCAAACTGCCGGTACAGATCGCGCGCGGGCCGAAAGAGCCGGTCAACGAACGGCTGGAGCAGTACTATCTGCGCCTGCTCCAGGAATCGAGCGATCCGATCTATCGCAAAGGCGATTTTCATCTGTTCGAAGTCAGTCCAATCGACGGCGAAAATAAAACCCATTTCAACATGCTCGCCTATGGCTGGCGCGAGCCGCGCAAAGATTACCGCCTGATCGTGGTTAACTTGACCGAGTACGGCTCGCAAGGACGTGTGAGCCTGCACCCGTGGGACTGGCTGCAAGACAAAACATGGCGGCTGTACGACGTCACAGACGGGTACGAGTACACCCGGCACGGCGGCGAGATGACGAATGAAGGGTTGTACATCGATCTCGACCCTTACGAGTCGCACATTTTCCGATTCGAGCTGGTAGAAACCGACGAGCCTAAAGCTGAACTGCTCGACTGAACTGAACCGATCAAAATTTCGCTGCGGCCCGCTGGTTGACCGGCGGGCCGCAGCCCTCCAGTGAGTTGAACCTGCTGCTCATCCCTACTCTATCAAGGCGCGCAATACGTTTGGCCAGTTTAGCCTACGGGGGTATCGTCTTCTTGTGGCTGCGCATCGAAGATGATGCCATCTGGCCGGCAGCGGCGTTTGGCGCTGCCGCGGCCGTGATCGCGGCGCTGGCATGGGCCAGCCGAACCTTCGGCGGCCAGCATCTCCCTGGCCATTACGTGGCTGCGGGATTAGCGCTGCTGGGCGCGCTGAGCGGCCTGGCGACAGCGGCGATCGCAGCGCTGCTGATGCTGCTCAAAAACGGGCTGCATGCGCACTTGTTTCCAGATTTTCCCTTCGGCGTCATCGTTGCTGTTTTGCAGCTGTCTCCGGTCTGGGCGCTGGCCGGCGGTCTGGCTGGCTTTGGCTTGGCTTTAGCGTGGCTGGCGCTGCGGCGCTGATCAGCTTTGCCCTTCCTCGTCGGGCAGCAGTGGCATCTGGCCCGGGAGCCGGCCGCGTAAATTCTGCTTGCCGGCCTGCGCGACATGCTTGGCGAATTCACGCAGCCAGCGAGCAGCATCGGCCTTGCGGCGGTCGTTCGCCTGTTCAAACCTGTCGTTCGCGCGCACCATGAAGTCAACAGCCTCAGCCAGATCGCCGCGCTGGTAGTGAGATAACGCCAGGTAGTACAGCGTCTCGGCCCGTTCCGCATCAACATAATAAGCCCGCGTGAAGTGGCTGATGGCCTCGTCAAACCTGCCGGCTTTGTAGGCGAGCACACCCAGCCCATAATGTGCGAGCATCTCATAGCGAAAGTGGTGAAGCGCCGTCTCAAAATCAGCGCGCGCGCGGTCCAGCTCGCCATCCTCAAGCAAGATCAAGCCCCGCGCCGCATAATATTCTGACTTGGTCGGCAGCGCCTCGATCGCATCGTTCATCGCGTCGACTGCATCATCAAAAGCGCGTTTCCGGTAAGCCTCTAGCGCGCGCCGGTAATACTCATCGGCTTCATAACGCGAGATGCCCCAGCGTTGGTTGATGAAGCTCGCCATGACCTCACCACGTCTGCGCCAGCATTTGGCGACCATCGGATACGGTCATTGTACGGCCGCCACCAGGGCGGCGTCAATCATGGAGCGGGCCGCGGGCGGCATACGCAGCGACATGTGCGTTGCCGAATTCTCCACATTACTGGTATAGTCATCGATAGTGTTAATCAGAATTGACATTTTTAGCAAAAGAGAGTTGATGATGGATTTTGAGCTAACGCCCGAACATCGATTGTGGCAGCGAACGCTGCGCGACTTTTGCGAGGCCGAGATCAAACCTTATGCAGCAGAGGTCGATCGAACTGGCCAGCTTCGCTGGGAGGCGATCCGCAAAATGGCTCCGCTCGGCCTGCTCAGCCTCGATGTCGCCGAGCAAGACGGCGGCGCGGGTATGGATGCGCTTGGCATTGCCATCGCCATGGAAGAACTGGGGCGCGCCTGCGGCTCAACCGCGCTCTCGATCGCAGCGCATAACGGGCTGGGCTGCGCGCCGATCGCGCGCTGGGGCACACCAGTGCAGAAAGCGCGCTATCTGCCGCGCCTGCTAAGCGGCGAAACGCTCGGCGCGCTGGCGCTGACCGAACCGAGCGCCGGTTCCGATCTGGCCGGAGGGGTACAAACTACGGCGCGGCGCGCCGATGATGCCTGGGTGATCGATGGTTCAAAGGCATGGATCACCAATGCGGGGCTGGCGCCGGTGATCACAGTGCTGCTGCGGACAGACCCTGCAGCCGGCACGCGCGGCTTCAGCCTGATGCTCGTCGATACTGATGCGCCAGGGCTGACGATTCACCCGCCAGAGAAAAAAATGGGGCTGCAAGGCTCGCCAACCCACATGCTCACCTTCGAGAGTGTCCGCGTCCCGGCCGATGCTGTGCTTGGCGTTGAAAATCAGGGTTTTCAGCAGACGATGCAGATCCTCGACAGCGGTCGCATCGGCATCGGCGCGCTCAGCGTTGGGCTTGCGCAGGCAGCCTTCGAAGAGGGCGTGCGATATGCGCGCGAGCGGCACGCATTCGGCAAGCCGATCAGCGAGCACCAGGCGATTCAGTGGATGATCGCCGATGCTGCGCTGGAAATTGATGCTGCGCGCCTGCTCGTCTATCGCGCGGCATGGTTGAAAGAGCAAGGCAGGCCCTTTTCGAAAGCAGCAGCGATGGCCAAACTCATGGCGACTGAAGTCGCTGAGCGCGTGGCGCGCAACGCCATTCAAATTCACGGCAGCTATGGTTACAGCCGCGAATTTCCGGTCGAGCGCATTTATCGCGACCAGCGCCTAATGACGATCGGCGAGGGCACCAGTGAAGTGCAGCGCATGGTGATCGCACGGCGCGTGCTGCAGGAATTTGAGCAGGGGGTTTCGCTGCCAGCATAACCCTGCGCAGCAGCAACGTTACAGCTGGAGCAGATGAACCGGGTCGCCAAGCTGGATCGGGCCGCCCTCGATGACGCGAGCCATCACCCCCATACGGCCATCGGCAGGCGGTTTACCCTGCACGGCCGCGAAGCGCTGGCAGCCTGTTCGCGGCTTGGTGATCTCGATGACCGCCCGCTGGCCGAGCTGCAAGCGCGCGCCAGCCGGCAGCGTATCGACATTGATGCCTGAAACGATCAACTGCTCTCCCATCGCGCCAGGTTCCACCGTGTAGCCTTCGGCGCGCAGACCGGCGAGCGTCTCTTCCGACATGAGATTGAGATGGCGTGTATCGCCGCGACCGGCTTTGGCATCGCCTTGAATGCCATGACCGGCGATGAGATTGGCGTGCTGTGCGGCAACGCGCAGATAAGCGACGCGATCGGCATCCGAAGTCTCAGCGGCATCGGGAAGCGGGCGGAAGGTAATGCTGGTGATATGACCGGTGCGCAGCTCGTTCATGTCTTGATCAGGCTGTGAAACAGGTGCGACAATTTTTCCGGCTCCAAAGGCTTAAAGAGAAAGCATGAAGCGCCGGCTTCAAGCGCTTCACGCTCCACATCGAGGCCCGAAACCATCACGATTGGCGTGCTGGCGAAACTGGGGTCGGTGCGCAGCGCCGAGATGACCTCAACGCCGTCCATATCCGCCAGATGATAATCGAGCAGAAACAGATCGGGCGGTGCCTTGCGAGCGAGTGGCAGCACATCCATGCCGCGCGGTGCGATCGTGGTCTCAAAGCCGTCCAGTTCCAAAAGGGTTTGCAGCAGTTTCACAGTCATCCGATCGTCATCAACGATCATCACTCTAGGCACGGCACCCCCCTGAGCAAAATTACATCCCTCTGTTGTTTGTTAGTGTACCGACTTCTCGACCACCTGTCTATCCACGATCGGCATCTCCAACGCCGCCTCAAGCGCTTCGTCGATTCGATCGACCAAGACGAAGTGAAGCTGGCTGCGCACTTCCTCGGGCAGGTCGTCAAGGTCATTCTCATTCTTACGCGGGATGATCACGGTATCGACGCCGAGACGGTGTGCCGCAAGCACCTTATCCTTAATGCCACCCACAGGCAGCACCTGCCCACGCAGCGTGATCTCGCCCGTCATCGCGACGTTGGCGCGAACCGGCCGGCCAGTCAGCAGCGAAGCAAGCGCGACGGCCATCGTCACACCGGCTGATGGACCATCTTTCGGCACAGCGCCAGACGGCACGTGAAGGTGTATGTCGTGCTTGTCGAAAACATCGGCCGGCAGATCAAGCTCTTCAGCGCGGCTGCGCACATAACTAAGCGCCAAGCGCGCACTCTCTTGCATCACTTCGCCGAGATGACCGGTATACTGGAAGCCTTTGCCGCCGGGGTACAGCGTCGCTTCAACGAACAGCACATCACCGCCGAAGGGCGTCCACGCCAGCCCAGTCGCTACGCCAGGGCGATCGGTGCGCTCTTCGAGTTCGGTTCGATAGCCATATTTCGGCTTGCCCAGCAGCTCTCGCAGCATTTTTGTGTCGACCACAACCTTATCGGTTTGCCCTTCAGCGATGCGTGTGACGATCTTGCGCATCGCCCGGCCGATCTCGCGTTCCAGCGTGCGGACACCAGCCTCGCGCGTATAGTCGCGGATCACTTCTCGCAGGGCTTCGGGCAAAAATTCAACTTCTTCAGCCCGCAGCCCGTTTTCGCGCAGCTGGCGTGGCACCAGGTACTGCGAGGCAATCGCGATCTTCTCCTGCTCGGTGTAACCGCTGAGCTGAATGATCTCCATACGGTCGCGCAGCGGCCCCGGGATCGGGTCTAACTCATTGGCCGTTGTGATGAAGATCACCTCGCTCAAATCGAACGGCACATCGAGGTAATGATCGCGGAACTCAGCATTCTGTTCAGGATCGAGCACCTCGAGCAGTGCGCTGGCCGGGTCGCCGCGAAAATCGCGGCCAAGCTTGTCGATCTCATCGAGCATCATGATCGGGTTGCGCGTCTCGGCACGACGGATGGTCTGGATGATGCGGCCGGGCATCGCGCCGACATAGGTGCGCCGAAACCCGCGGATCTCGGCTTCATCGCGCATGCCACCTAAACTCATGCGGATGAACTTCCGGTTCATCGCCCGCGCGATCGAGGCGCCGAGCGAGGTCTTGCCGACGCCGGGCGGCCCCACGAAGCACAAAATAGCGCCGACCCGATCGCGCCGGACATAATCGGTTTTCTCGGCATGCTCGAATTCCTCGGCGCGTTCTCGCCGCAGCTTGCACACAGCCAAGTATTCGAGGATGCGTTCTTTGATGTCTTGCAGCCCGTAATGATCTTGATCGAGCACTGCGCGCGCATGGGCAATATCGAGATTGTCCTCAGTGCGCTTGTTCCATGGCAGCGTCGTCATCCAGTCAAGATACGTGCGGATGACGCCATATTCCGCCGCAGCCACGGGCAGTTTAGACAGCCGGTCCAGTTCGCGCAGCGCTTCCTTCTCGGCCTCCTCTGGCATGCCCGCTTCAACGATCTTCTTACGGAATTCTTCGATCTCGACCGCCTGCTCATCGCCTTCACCCAACTCGCGCTGAATGGCTTTGAGCTGCTCGCGCAGGTAGTACTCGCGCTGCATCTTCTCCATTTCAGTTTGAGCTTCGGTCTGGATCTTACGCCCCAGTTCAAGGACTTCGAGTTCTTTGCTGAGGATGGTCATCAGGCGGTGAAGTTTGGCTTCGGTGCTGTCCAACTCAAGGAGCGCCTGCGCCTCGGCGAGATCGATGCGAATATAGGTCGCGATGCCATAAACCAACTGCAGCGGGTCATCGACATTGAGCGCCGACGTGATCAGCTCACCCGGGATGCTCGGCACTAATTCCGCCAAACGCGTGAACTGCTGCACGACGTTGCGCGTGAGCGCCTCAACTTCCAGCGTCTCCTCAATTTGCTCCGGAAGCTCGTGCACCCTCGCGCGCAGGTAAGGTTCGAGCGCGGTGAAGTCGTCAACGCCGATCCGCGCGATACCCTGCACCAGCATCCGGATCGTGCCATCTGGCGCGCGGAACAGGCGATGGATAGACGCCATCGTGCCGACTCGGTAAATATCGTTGGGACCGGGCATCTCCAGATCAGGATCTTTAGCGGTCACCAGGCCGACCAGGCGATTGCCGTTGACAACATCATCGACCAGCTTGATGCTGCGCGGCTGGCCAACCGTTAGCGGGATGACCGTTTGCGGATAGACGACGACCCCTCGCAGCGGCAGGATCGGCAGTTCCGCCGGGATTTCAGGCCGAGATGCCTTGCCAGCCTCGCTGTCAACGCTCACCGGCACTTCGGTTTCCTGGTCTGGCGCCTCGTGGGGCGCTTCTTCGACCGGAGTTTTTAACTCAGGTTTATCGCTCATTGCGTTTTAGTCCTCGTCATCGAGCGGTTCATGCACTTCAATAATGACTTCTCGTTTTTCGACCTCGCGCGGCAGATCGACGGTTAAAAAGCCATCGCGATAGCTGGCCGAGACGCCTTCACCGCGCACCACCCACGGCAGGTTGATCGCAATGCGAAATTCGCCATAGCCAATCTCAACCTGATGATAAGCCTGGCTGGGAAGCGCAGGGCGTTCGCGCGTGCCACTGATGACAAGCTGCCGGCTGTGCAGCGATACAGAAAAATCGCTCGCGCGCATGCCAGCGATCTCAACCACCACCCGAATGCGATCGGCCAATTCGATGACATCGGTCGGCGGCGCAAAATGCGGATTCGACCGCCAAACGACATACCCCTGGACTAACCAGCCCTGCTCACGATCGCGCAAGACCGCCCGGCTGCGTTTGCTCTCCTGCATCATGTTCCCCCAGCTATTCGCCGCGCATGCAAACCTTGACCATCAGCTTTTGTAAATATCCATGAAGAGCATACGAGACGCGCATAAATTCCACATAAGATCGCAGCACGATTCCAGATTAGAATATAAGCAACAAACAATTCATCACGCTGACTGCTTGAGGTCCTTCATGAGCGGCCTGATCCGACTCTTGCGAGCCATCCCCCTGTTTGCTGGCCTCACTGATGACCAACTGGCGCAGATCGTCGCCATCGCGCAGCAAGAGACCTATTCAGCGGGAGAAACGATCCTCAGCCAATATGCGCCCGGCGACTACATGTACCTGATCGCTGAAGGACAGGTGCAGGTCAGCATCAACCCAACCAAAACCCAACCACCGGCCGCACTCTATCTCGGCCCGGGACAGATTTTCGGCGAGGTCGCACTGCTTGACCGCGGCACGCGCAGCGCCAATGTCGTCGCTGATGAGGATGGCACTGTCCTTTACCGGCTGGAGCGCGAACCGCTCGAGCAGCTTTGTCATACCGATACGCAGCTCGGCTACGTGCTGATGCGAAATCTTGCGCTTGATTTAGCGTTTAAACTTCGACACAGCAACGCGGCGGGGAACATCTGAAAGGCCAGCGATGATCTTCAAAGTCAGCTATGTCGTCCTTGGCGGCGAGCACCCGGGCGCGATCCGCAATCAGCGAGAGGCGCCCCGTCCCGGCCAGCGCGTGCGGTTGGGAAAACAATCCTTCGAGGTTGTTGAAGTCTCGGAGATCATCCCACCGCGCGACGACTTCCAGTTCCTGCACGCGACGCTGCGTCCGCTGATGGATCAAACACCAGCCGCTGAGCGTTAGATCCGCTCTCACCCGCCCAAGAACAGACGCACGGCAGCGGGCGTCACATACACTTCGATGATGGCGGCTAGCAGCAGACCGGGCAGCACGAGGCCCAACCACAGCTTGATCAGATCGCCCAAAGCGACCAGCCAGGCATGGCCGACGGTCACCCCGCGCGGCGGCCGCGTGATCACTGCGCCGAGCCGAAGCGCTCCAGCAGTCGCCACCACGATCACAGGAATTTCGACGATCCCATGCGTGAAGACCGCAGGGATGATGAATGCGGGGTCGTAACCAGCCTGCACGATCTGGCTGAACAGATACCCCAGGATGAAGTAGGCGGCGGGCGTCACGATCAGCGCCATGGCGCCAAACGAGAACACGCCCAGCAGAGCGGCCAACAGCAGCACGCGCAGATTTTGATTGAAGACGAATAAGATCGCATTATCGCCAAAAGCGAACCCAGCCCCGGCTTCAAATTGGGCTGCTACCTCGCTTAAATCAGCGCCTTGGGGCAAACTAAGCTGCCAAGCGGGCAGCAAGCCGAACAACATCCCCGCGACCAGCACAAAGAGAAATACGCCGATCGTCACCGGAACCGCCAAACCCAGCCGCCGCAGGCTGAGCAGAATGCCGTAGCGATACCATGCGAGGAGGTTAGGGGCAGGGGTTCCCGCTTCATCGATCGCGCGGACGCAGCCGACAATTTTGCGCAGCGTGCCGCGCAAATTCAGCCTATCCAGCGTGCGGCCAAGCAGCTCCTCGCGATTAAAGATGCTGTTGCCTACCCGTAGAAGCAGTACGACGACGACGCACATTCCGGCGAGAATGGCCCACAGCGCGCCGATGCCCCTGGGCGAATCGGCATCTGGCGCCAGAAACATGATCGCGCTTTCCCCTTGAATGATGAGCGCCATGGGGATGATGATGAAGCTGGCCAGCAGGTTGGCAGCGCGTGTGCTGGTCGTTTGGCTCGAGACGACCACCGCGCCGGTGATCATGACGAGCGCCTGCACCGTGGTGAGCAGGATGATCTGCACGATCAGCATGGGCTGCGGCCGCCATGCCAGTTCGCCAAACAGCAGGCTGGTCAGATAGACGGCCATGCCGCCGTAGCTTGAAACCAGCGGGGGCAGCATCGCAGCGAGCATCTTGCCGATGTACAGCTCGGTGTTCGTCAGCGGTGTGCTCAGCAGCGGCTCCAAGCTGCGGCGCTCTTTTTCGCCAACGAAAGTCTCTAATGCGATCACCAGCGAGATGGAGATCGGAAAGAAACCGACGATCATCAGCAGGAACGGGATCATGCGATCGCCGATCAACTGCGCGCCGAAACCTTCGACGAAGCCGGCAAAACGCGCGGCGACGAATTGCGCCAGAAATGGAAACAGAAACGTGAGGATCACGATCGGCGCGATGATGCGCCAATCGCGCAGGCTGTCGCGCACTTCGCGCCGCGTGACGATCAGCGCATTTTCGAGGGTGCGCCGCGCCTTGGGCTGGTCATGTATGAACGACCCAGCCGCTGGCGAACTAACCGAGATATTCACCTGCGCCGTCTCCGTCGTGTTCATCTTCTTTCACCACCTGCAGGTAAACCTGTTCGAGCGTTTGAGAGAGCGGCGCAAGCGACACCACATCGACGCCTAACGCCAAAATCCGGCGAATCACCTGGGGGTTGACCGTCTCCGGATCAGCGACGCGAAAACGCATCCAGTCGCGCCCACTTTCTTCCACCGATACCAGGTCGCTAACTGCCCCAGCCAAGCCGTTCAGTTCGCCGCGCACGCGCAGCTCCATCAGGGGATCGCCGACGAACCGACGCGCCAGCGCCTCAAAGCGATCATTGGCAATGATGCGGCCCTGACGAATGATCGCGATGCGGTCGGCGAGCTGCTGCGCCTCAGCGAGGTTATGGGTCGTGATGAGAAAAGTATGGTGATCGCGCTGAAGCTCGATGATCGCGTCGCGCACCAGCTTGGCGCTTTGCGGGTCCATTGCCGAAGTCGGCTCATCTAAAAGCAACACGGGCGGGTTGTGCAGCATCGCGCGCACGAGCGCCAGCTTTTGCTTCATGCCTTTCGAATACTCACCGAGCTGTTTATCGAGCGCGAACGTGAGGCCGAAGCGCTCCATCAGGTCATAAGCACGCCGCTTACGCACAGCAGCCGGCAGATGGTAGACG
>DAOTYT010000391.1:0-14867 GCA_034434615.1 Anaerolineae bacterium
GGCGCCAGCCTCGGCATTCCTTCGCTGGCCGTCTCGCAACAGACTGCGACAGACCTGCACCTCACCTACAGCCCCGAAGTTGATTTTAGCGCGGCGGCCTATTTCACGCGCCTGTTCGGCGAGTGGTTGATCGGCGCCCAGCCGCCAGACGACGTTGATGTCCTTAAGATCGACGTGCCGATCAACGCGACACGAGAGACGGCTTGGAAGACGACGCGCCTATCGCGGCGCCGCGTTTACTGGCCGACGCGCCCCGAACGCGTCGCGCTCACCGATATCGGCCGCATGGGCTACGAGTTGGATATGGATCCCTCGCAGGCGGAACCCGGTTCCGATGTCTATGTGGTGATGCATGAAGGGTTGGTCTCGGTGACGCCGATCAGCCTCGATATGACCTCGCGCACCGACCTGTACCGCCTCGACCAGATGATCCGCGATGAGAAGCGCCGGCGCCGGCGCGAACCGAGTCTCGGCAACGGCGTCGAGGCCCTGCGCCGGCTGGCCAAAACGCGCGCCTAATCTCTGGCGATCGCGGCCGTCTCTAGCGCTGCGGTCAATGCTTGTACCACGCGGTCGATGGCTTCGTCCGTCAGCTCTGGATAGATCGGCAAGCTCAGGATCGAAGCAGCCGCCCGTTCGCTGTGAGGGAATGCTCCCTCTGGCCAGCGACCAGCCAGCGCTGCCTGCCGGTGCAGTGGAATGGGGTAGTGAATGCCAGCCCCGATCCCGCGCGCCTGCATTGCAGCCAGGATCGCATCGCGATCGCCAGCTACACTCACGCAGTAAATATGATAGACATGGCGCGCTTCAGGCATCTCGAACGGCGTGCACACGCCAGCCAAGTCAGACAGCGCGCGCGTGTAGCGCTGTGCGATGCGCCGCCTCGCTTCATTCCACTGTTCAAGATAGTTTAGCTTAACGGCCAAGATCGCCGCCTGCAGCCCGTCGAGGCGTTCTCCATAGCCGATCTCATCATGGGCATACTTGCTTGCCCGGCCGTGGTCGCGCAGCTTGGCGATGCGGTCGGCCAGCGCATCGTCGTTGGTGCACACCGCTCCGCCATCACCATAGGCGCCGAGGTTTTTGCCGGGGTAGAAGCTGAAGCAGGCGATATCGCCCCACTCGCCAGCACGCTTGCCGAGATACTCGGCCCCATGTGCCTGCGCGGCATCTTCGATGACGGCCAACCCGTGACGCCGGGCGATCGCCATGATCTGATCCATCGGCGCGAGCTGGCCATACAGATGCACAGGCATGATCGCCTTGGTGCGCTCGGTAATGGCCGCTTCGATACGGGCCGGATCGATGTTGAACGTCGTCGGGTCAATATCGACCAGCACGGGCACGGCGCCCACCTGTTCGATTGGCTCCACCGTGGCGATGAAAGTGTGCGGCGTCGTGATGACTTCATCGCCCGGGCCGATGCCGAGCGCGCGCAGCGCGAGCAGGATCGCAGCAGTGCCGCTGGCAACGCCGACGCAGCGCGCCGTGCGCTGGTAAGCCGCGAAAGCCGTTTCAAAGGCGCGCACCTCTGGCCCGCCGATGAAGCTCGTATTGGCGATCACGCGGGCGATCGCGGCATCGATCTCCGGCTGGATCGCGGCGTACTGCGCTTTGAGGTCGACGAGTGGGATGTGAGACATCGCCTTTTTACTCCTGTTGATAATCGGGAATCTGGTCGATCTGGTTGATCACACGCGCCGGGTTGCCAGCGATAACCGCGCCAGGCGCCACATCCTTGGTGACGACGGCCCCGGCACCGATCAAGGCGCGCGCGCCGATGCGCACGCCCGGCAGCAGCACCGCCCCAGCGCCGACCATCGCGCCGCGCTCGATGTGCGCTCCTTGCAGCCGCTCTTTGACCCCTCGGCTCAATGGGTAGCGCGCATTGGTGATCGTCACACCAGGGCCCAGCCAGCAGCCCGCCTCCAACACGCTGTATTCAGGCACGAAGACGCGGCTGTGCAGCCGCACGCCATCGCCGATCTGCACGTGATGTTCGACGATGCTGCCCGTCCCGATGCTGACGGCAGCGCCGATCTGGTTGGACTCGCGGATGGTGACGTGGTGGCCGGTCTGCAAACCTGGGCCGATCGTGCTGCCGGCGTAGATGACCGTGTGAGAGCGAATCTGGCAGCCAGCGCCGATCACGAGCGGCAGCTCGCCTGGCGCCTTGCCGCGCGGCGGTTTACCGAGGACGACGAAATCTTCAATTTCCGCATCGGTAGGGAGGTTGACATTGGGGTATAGACGGATGAAATTCATCGCGGCCCTGGTGATATTCACAATTTATTGAACGTTCGGAATTTTCTATGCAAATCCTCATGCCGATTAAAACAGATCAATGTTATTCTATTGTTACGCGATGGTGTAAGCAGCCTGCGCGTGCACGAGAAGTTCTCCCCTCCCTCCTGCGACGGACAGCCCTTGGGCTGTCCGTTGCGCTATGTGTCGGCGCCGATGGCCGCCAGATAACGTTCGACCGACCGCGCAACCGCCGCCTTTGCACCGTCAGCGATGTGCGCGTCATTCCAGCCGCCATAGATGCGATCGTAAGCCAGCGGCTCGACGGCTGCGGCAATGCGACGCACGGCGGGCGCGGCTAGAGGGATCAGGTTCGGGTAGCTGTACATGAAGCTGACGTGCCGGCGGTCGCTGGTCACCCACAGCGTATCACTGGTGAGCAGCACGCCAGCGCCTTCAGCGCCGTCGGCCCAGTGCAAAACGGCCGACCCGCGAAAATGCCCGCCGCAGCGCACCAGCGTCAAGCCATCGCGAATGACCTGCGTCTCGCTCTCCCAAAAGCGAATCGCTGGGTCAAGCCGCATCACATATTCGCGATCGTCACTATGCACGTAGATCGGCGCATGGTTGAACGCGCGGCTGAACTCAACCATGCTGGCGCAGAAATGTGGGTGCGAAATGGCGATCGCATACAACCCGCCTAAAGCATTGATCGTGTTGTAGGTCGCTTCATCAAACAGGGAAACGCAGTCCCACAGCACATTGCCAGCCGGCGAGCGCAGCAGCAGCGCCCGCTGGCCGATGGCGAAGCGCGGCTCAGTCGTCAAACCGATCAGCCCTGGTTCGATCGCACGGAAGATGTTTTGGTATTCGCCCTGCAGGGCTTCGAGGGTCGTCCACTGCTGGCCATCAGCATGCACGTACTGCCGGTCGTCCTCGCAGATGCGGCATAACGCTGGCGGGTCTTCTGACTCGGCATGCTGCACCCCACAGGTGACGCAGATATAACAGGGCATTGGGCGGGCTTCTCCTTCAGTGCGATTGGTCAAATGCAGCTTGTTCGGCTGGCAGCGCCTGGCAGTGGGCCTCTATAAAGCGCTGGGCCCACAGTTCCAACGTCAGCAGGCGATAAATCAGCTCTACCTGCGGCGCTCGTCCGGCAAAATGCTCGCGCACCAGCGTTTCAAGCGCCTGCCGCTCGAAAAGCCGGGCCGTCAGCGCATCTCGATCAAGCAGCACCTGTTGAATGCGCTGCGCGAGTTCTGTGGAGAACCAAGCCCGGATCGGCGTGCTGAAGCCCTGCTTGGGACGTTCGAGGGCAAAAGCTGGCAGCAGGGGTGCCAGCGCTGCGCGCAGCACGTGCTTATTGCGCCGCATGCGCAGCGCAGGCGGCACTGCCGCCGCGAAAGCCAGCAGCGCGGGGTCGAAGAAAGGCACGCGCGCCTCAAGCGAATGGGCCATCGTCACTTTGTCGCAGTTGAGCAGTGCATTGCCTGCCAGCCATGTGTTGATGACGAGCGCCTGCGCGGTATCGAATGGCTGGCGCCCTCGGCTGCGCTCAAGGATGGCGCGGTAGGCGCGTTCTTTATGCTGCACCGCCGCCCACGCTGAACGCAGTTCGGGGCCATACAAGCGCGCGCGCAGCCCATCGCTCAAAACGAAACCGTCGAACGAATGTGCTCGGCGCAGTCCCTCATCGAGCGGCAGCGCTGCCTGCCGCCAGCGCGGCAGATAGGTCGGCAGCGCGCCGATCAACCGGTAGCGCTTGAACGCCGGGTAGTATGGCTCCAGCGCGCCGACTGCCCCCGCCACCGGCGCGAGCGCGCGCCCCCAACGCGCGTTCATCTGCATAATCCAGGGCAGGGTGTGGTGGTGAGCGTAACCAGCGAACAGCTCGTCGCCGCCCAGTCCCGTCAACACGACTTTGACATGCGCGGCCGTCATTTCGGCCAGCAGCAGCAGCGAGATGGCCGACTCGTTAGCGGTGGGTTCATCTTGATGATAGACATAGGTCTTGAAGGCGTCCCACCATTCTTCAGCATCGATCACCCGTTCGTGGTGGTCGGCAGCAAAATGATCGGCGATGCGCCGCGCTGCATCCAGCTCGTTATCGCGCACCTGCGGCCCGCCCTGCATGGCATAGCCCACGGTAAACGTTTGGACGCGACCTTCGGCGTGCCGGCACATCAGCGCCAGCATCCCTGCCGAGTCGACGCCGCCGCTCAGAAAAAGGCCAAGCGGGACATCGCTGCGCAGATGCAGGGCGACTGTTTCGTCAAGCAGCGCCCGTGCTCGCTCGACGACGGCCGTCTCGTCGGCCGCCAGCGGCTCGACCAAGGCGTCATCGAAACCACGGCCAAACAACCAGTAGCGGTGTTGGTCAATCTTCCCATTTTCGAGTGTCAGCACATGGCCGGGCGCAAGACGGCGCACGCCGGTGAACACCGTTTCATCATCGATCGAATAGCCAAAGCTGAGGTAGGTTTCGAGGGTGGCCAAATTGAGCTGTGGTGCGCCTCCAGGAACGGCCAGCAGCGCCTTGACCTCGCTGGCGAACCACAGCAGCCCATCGCGCTGCGCGATGTAAAGCGGCTTCATGCCAATGTGATCGACGGCCAGCAGCAGGCGCTCATGGTCGGCATCCCACAGCGCAAAGGCATACATGCCGCGCAGCCAGCGGAACAGATCGAGCCCATGGTCTTCGTAGAGATGCACGATCGTCTCGCCATCGCCCACGGTCGACAGGCGATGACCGCGTTTGATCAGCTCGCTGCGCAGCTCGCGATAGTTATAGATCTCGCCGTTGAAAACCAGCGCGAGCCGGCGGTTTTCATTGTAGAGCGGCTGATCGCTGCCTGCGACGTCGATAATGCTGAGCCGGCGCATGCCGAGCGCTACGTTCGGAGCGGAGAAGAATCCTTCGCCATCCGGCCCACGATGACGAATGCGCGCGCACATCGCCCGCACAGTCGCCGGGTCGGCGCGGCCGGTGCCGGTCAAATCCACGCCGCCACAAATTCCACACATGGTTTCCCTAAGCCGTAAACCGTACCGAGAACGCCAGCTTATTATAAACGATGTGCATCGCCGGCCGCGACCCAACGGATGACCGCTGCATCGGCACGGCCCCTCGCTGACTTGAAGAGCGCCGCGCCGATCGGGCGCTTCTCATCAGGCCCTCACTAAAAATCGTAAGATTTTTAGATATAATTTAAAATGTAATTTTTTGAGAAGAAAGGCTGTAGCATGGCTAAGACGGTCGTCGCTTTATATGATGATGTGCATGCGGTTCGCCAGGCAATTGAAGACTTGAAGGCTAACGGAATCCCGAATGATCAGATTGGCCTGCTCGCTGTCGAGACGGACAATGAGCGAGACGGAATGTTCGCGCAATCGAAGCCGGCGCGTGGGCAAGACATCACCGCTGGGGAAGGGGCGGGAATTGGCGCGGTTTTCGGCGCCTTGGTTGGCCTAGGAGCCTCGATGATTCCGGGCATCGGCCCAGTGCTGGGAGCCGGCCCGCTGGCCGCGGCACTGGCCGCCGGCATTGGCGCAGCGGCGGGCGCAGCGACCGGCAGCATCACCGCTGCCTTGATCGATATGGGCGCCCATCCCGATCAAGCGGCCTATTTCGCGGAGGGGGTGCGCCGTGGCAGCATCCTGCTGTCCGTCGTGGTTGGCGCGGATAAGGTCGAGGCGGTACAGGATTTGATGAACCGGCACAACCCGGTCGATATCGACCTGCGCGCGGCGGAGTGGCGCCGCGATGGCTGGCAGGGTGCTGCGCCGGAGGCTGAACAGGCAGCCTCAGACCAGATCCGCTGGCGGCGCGCACAGCGCAGCGATGACCTGACGACGCCTGCGGGAGTGACTCCTGATGTGCCGGTCGATCCCGATCGCGAGCTGGGCGATGCTTATGATGATGTGCATTTCACGCATTATGGCGATACGATGCAGCCCGGCGGCAGCAGTTATGAGCGCGACCCAGAGGATCGTTAGAAGCGGGCAGTCTGGGCTTTTTGCGCAGGCCCAGCTGGATGCGTAAGATAGATGGGAGGCCGGGATACCTTACCCGGCCTGCTCTTAGAGGGTCATCGCAACTGGCTAAGCAAGCGCCCAAAGCGCGAAAAGACCCACACATCATTACAGTTAGCACAGCCTTGGAGATGAAGCATGACCAATCCAGTGCGTTGGGGCATTTTGAGCACCGCCAGCATCGGCGAGAAGCGCGTCATCCCGGCGATCCGCAAATCGAGCAACGGCATCGTCGCGGCCGTCGCCAGCCGCACGCCGGAGCAAGCGCAAGCTTTCGCGGCGCCTTTGCAGATCCCCGTCGCTTATGGCACTTATGAAGATCTGATTGCCGCGCCAGATATCGACGCGATTTATATTCCGGTGCCGAACAGCGAGCATGCCAAATGGAGCATTCGCTGCGCCGAGGCCGGCAAGCCGACGCTGTGTGAGAAGCCGCTGGCGAGCGATGCCGACGAAGCCGCGCGCATGGTCGCCGCTTTTGCCGAACGCGGCATCCTGTTCGCCGAAGCGTTCATGTACCGGTTCCATCCGCAGCATCAGCGCGTCAAAGCGTTGATGGCGATGGGCGCGATCGGCGACCCGCATGTGATCAACGCGACGTTTTCGTTCCCGGTCGCCAGCGAGGATAACATCCGCCTGCGGAAAGACCTGGCCGGCGGCGCGTTGATGGACGTGGGCTGTTACTGCGTCAATGTGATGCGCTTCCTCACGGGCGAAGAGCCGGAAAAGGCGGCGGCATGCGCGCGTTTCGGCCAACGTTCTGGCGTTGATGAGGTGATCGCCGGCGTGCTGCGCTTCCCCTCTGGCATCGTCGGTCACTTCGATGCGAGTTTACGCAGCCAGCGCACACACCGCTATGAGGTGCGCGGTTCTGAAGGCCGGTTAGAGGTTCCCGAAGCCTTCGTCAATTACAATGCCGATACCGTCATTCGCCACTGGCGCGGCGAGTCGTATCAAGAATATGTCATCCCTGATGCTGATCATTACCAGCTCATGGTCGAGGATTTCGCCGATGCGCTGCTGAACGGTCGCCCGCCCGCTTTTCCTCCGACAGATGCCATCGCCAATATGCGCGTCCTTGACCGGCTGATCGCATCGGCGCGGCACGCTGAAGAGGCTTAGCCTGCGAAACCTGTGCGCCTGCGCCTCATGAATGTTACACTGGGCAGCGACGAATGCTGCCCTGAGCGGGGATATCAGATGATCGAGCTGACCAAGTCAACCCACGTTATCTTGACGCTGCCAGACTGGGCGATCGACGAGAACAAACAGCTGCCCGAATTTATGCCATCGCTCGAAGAACGAATGGCGGCCGTCATTCGGTTCTCGCGCTTGAACTTTGAACAGGGGACGGGCGGCCCATTCGCGGCTGGCGTGTTCGAGCGCGACAGCGGCCGCCGCATCATCATCGGCGTTAACCGGGTTGTGCCCCTCAACTGTTCGTCTGCCCACGCCGAGGTGACGACCTTATCGTTCGCCCAGAAGATGCTGGGAACTTACGATCTCGGCGGGCCGGGCATGCCGGTTTACCAGCTCGTCGTGAACTGGCGGCCCTGCGTGATGTGCTATGGCGCGGTGCTGTGGTCGGGCGTTCGTTCGCTGGCGATCGCCGGCAGCGGGCCAGAACTGGAAGCGATCACCGGCTTCGATGAAGGGCCGATCCATCCGGCATGGGATCAAGAATTGGCAAAACGCGGCATCGAACTGATTAACGACGTGTTGAAAGAAGAAGCGCTCGCCGTTTATCGTGACTTTGCCGCCAGCGGCGCGCTCGTCTACAATGCGCGCGCCGCGGGCAAGAGCTGAACGTCCACAGGTAGAGTGAGCGCCAGCGCGCACAGTCAGCCTCAGGGCATCAACGTGCTTTCCGGCGCATATTCGATCTCGACCAGCTTGGCATAGATCGCTTCCCAGGTCGCTGGGGCGCTCCATTCGACGATGACCGTCTTGCTGGCGGCATCGCCGCGCACCCCGGTCACCCCTTCGATGGCGCTCACCTCATTGACGATCGTCCGCACGCAGCCGTCGCAGCCGATGTTCGGCACGCGAAAGGTCTTCGACTCTGTATTCATAACACGCTCCTAGATTAGATGCCGTCTTGCCTGCTGTATAGACGCAGCCAGCGCGCTCATTTTACCCGATCGCAGCCGCGATCTCGGCGCGCACGCTGTCATCGCTCTCTATCGATAAACGCGCAGCCAGCGCATCGCTCGCCCCGCCGATGCGCCCGAGCGCCCAGGCTGCATGCCCACGCACAAGCGGAGACTCATCGGCGAGGCGGTCGATCAAGGCTGGCCGAAGCGACGGGTCGCGCGCATTGCCGGCCGCGATGCAGGCATTGCGTACCAGCCGGTCGCGTCCCGTCCGGTAGAGCGGCGTGCCGTGGAAACGCGCGCGAAACCCTGTTTGATCGAGCGCCAGCAGATCGACCAAGGGCGGCGCAGCCCGGTCAAGGTCAACCGGCAGCAGCGCTGGCTCTGTCGCGCCCGGCGCGAAGCGCTGAAACGGACACACGTCTTGGCAGAGGTCGCAGCCGAACACCCAGTTACCCATCGCGGTCCGCAGCGCCGGGTCGACCGCGCCGTGCAGTTCGATCGTCAGATAACTGATGCAGCGGCGCGCATCCAGCACATAGGGCTGCGGAAAAGCATCGGTCGGGCAGGCGCTGAGACAGCGCGTGCAGGTGCCGCACATCGACGGGCGCAGTGGGCTGTCATAGTGATCAAAAGTGGCGGTCAGCACGATCTCGCCGATGAAGAAGGTGCCGCCGCGGCGCGGATGGATCAGCATGGTGTTCTTGCCGATGAAACCGAGGCCAGCCATCCACCCATGGGTGCGCTCGAGGATCGCGCCAGTATCGACATAAGCGCGGCCGGTCGCGCCGCTGCATTCGGCCAGCCACGCAGCCAGCCGCTCCAGTCGTCCTAACATGAGATCATGATAATCGCTGCCCCAGGCATAGGCGGCGATGCGGCCGCGGAGCGGATCTTCGAGCTGGGCGGGCGGCACCTGCGCGCCATAGTCGAGCGCGACGACCAGCAGCGATTGGGCACCCGGCACGATCAGGTTTAAGTCGCGACGACGCGCCTGCCGATCGGGCCGGGCCATGTAGCCCATTTCGCCATGCATGCCTTGGTCGATCCAGCGCAGGTAAGCAGTGAGGGTCGGCGAGGGCGCAGCCCGCACAATGCCGACCCGATCGAAGCCGAGCGCGATCGCTCGCCTGCGCGTCTGCTCAGCGCTCAGGATCACGAGGTTGACCATCCCCTACAACTCGGCGATATCGATTACAATGGAGGCGTGCGGCAAACGCGAATGGAGGCACCGCCCGATGCACGACGCAAAAGCGCACAGCCAGGCGCGCTTCGGCCGCTTCGCCGGCGCCTATGTGGCCAGCGCCGTTCATGCGCAAGGCGCCGATCTCGACCTGCTGCTGGATATGGCAGCGCCACAGCCCGGCTGGCTGGCGCTCGATATCGCCACCGGCGGCGGCCACACCGCGCTCAGATTGGCGCCGCACCTGCGCGCCGTGATCGCCATCGACCTGACGCCGGCCATGCTCGAAGCCGCCCGCCGCTTTCATGTCGAACAGGGCGCGCGGGCCATCGCCTATGCGCTGGCCGATGCGGAGCATCTGCCGTTCAGGGAGGCGGCCTTTGACCTCGTTACCTGCCGCATTGCCGCGCATCACTTTCCTGACCCATTTCGTTTCGTTTGCGAAAGTGCGCGCGTCCTCAAGCCCGGCGGCCTGCTGGTAGTGCAGGATCAAATTGTGCCCGATGATGAACGCGCCGCCGACTATGTGAACGCTTTTGAAAAGCTGCGCGACCCCAGCCATCAACGTGCCTTTCCAATCTACGCATGGGAGGGTATGTTGCTTGATGCCGGGCTGGCAGTCGAGCGCAGTCAACATATTCGCCGAAACGCCTCTCTGCTCGAATGGGCGCGCATGCAGGCAGTCGATGAGGAGACGCTCGTTCACCTGCATGTGCTGCTGGCGCAGGCGCCCAAAGCCGCCGCCGAGTGGCTTAACCCACGCTGCGTTGGCACTGCCGACGCAAGCTTCGACCATCACCACCTCTTGATCGCCGGGCGCAAGCCGGCCTGCTGATCGCCTTTCACCGCTGTTTGCTGCGCGCGACGATATCGACAATGCGCGAGTGCTTGGCGAAGATCACCACTGTATCGCCCACATCCACTCGAATATCGTGGGCCGGGTGAACCTTGACATCGCCAGCGCGTTCATGCAAGACGATATCGGCGCGGTTCTGGACTTGCAGATCGCCCACTGTTTCGCCGACCAAAAACGACCCCGGCGTGACAGTCAACCGAATCATGCTGTAGTCTTCGTCGTGAATGCGCAGCGTTTGGGCGATCTCAACGCCGACCGCTGCACCTGCAAAGGCAGGGGCGGCTAAATCGGAAGCGCTCAGCACGGCCTCGACGTTCATAAAACGGCGGAGCTGGCGAGCGAACTGCCCATCCCACATGCGCACGACGATGCGCACATCGGGGTTCAGCTCGCGTGCACGCATGACGACCTCTAGGTTGACGTGATCGTCTGCCGTGCAAATGACCAGGGCCTGCGCGTGTGACAGGCCAGCTTTCTCCATCGTGAGCGCCTGCCGCCCATCGGCCACGATCAAAGGCACGCCGAGGGTGCTCAACTCATTTTCGAGTTCGTCATCAACCGCCAGATTGATGGCCACGACCTCGAAACCCATATGCACCAGTGTGCGCAGCACACGCAGCCCCACATGCCCCACCCCCAGAATGATGACGTGATTGCGATAGGTTGAAGCCACGGCTTCCCTCCAAGCATTACGGCGCTCGCTGCGATTGAAAAATAGGCGCACGAAATCGATCGCGCCGCGGCCGATGATGAAAACAGCCAGCACCGGCATCAAATACCAGAAAAAGACGAGATATGGCTCTTCCGGAATGTCCGTCACCGTCTCCAGCACCATCAGCGCCAGCATGATGTAGGGGAGATCGACATACGGAATACGATCGTAGCCGGCGATGACCAGCAGTTCGCCATACAGCCAGCCGCCGCCGAGCAGCGCGACGATGAATACAGTGATCGGCATGCGGAATTCACGCCACAGCGCCGACGAGTCGCGCCAGATCGCGCGCAGCGATCGCGTCAGACGATCGATGCGGCGTGGTGAACGGGGCAGGACTAGTTGAGTGCGGGGCACGCGCGGCGTTTCTCCGAACAGCACTTCTCCTCCAATCCTATCTGAAAATCGATGCCGAGATCGTCAAGGCCTGCATCGATCTTACTGCTATGCTTCGCCCGGCGCAGCCTCATCTTCCTCAGAAGTCGGCAGATCTGTGAATGCGCTGGGATAGAGTGCCACAGCAAAACCGTAAGCCCGCGCCGTATCGTCATATGGCCCATCTTGGACCTCCGTCATCAAATCGAGCAGTGCTTGGTGCAAACGCTGTGCCTGCTCGCGCGTGAGCCGGAATATGCTGCGCCTGCACAACAACGCATCTGGAGCGGGCGACATAGCTTCCAGATCGATCACGTTGCGCGCGGCGCTGCGACGAATGTCCTCAATCGTTTGGCCCAGCGCGCTGTCGAGGATCAGATCGAGCATGTCAGCGCGGTTTGGCGTGCCGGGCGTGAGCAGCGCGCGATCGATGACGAACATCCGCGCAGCCACCCGATAATACTTCTCCTCCGCCGCTCCTGACAGCGAACGAGCCTCAACCAAGCGGATCAACCCATGCGATTCGAGCAGGTGAATATGATAGTACAGCCGAGTGAACGGCACGCCAAGCATTTCAGCGATCTCGGTCACGCTGCGCGGTTGCCCGGCCAAAGCATGGATGATCCGAATGCGCATTGGGTCAAAGTAGACTTTCAGGGTGTTCAGGTCGCTGATCAGGATTTCAGGGACTGGCTCGAAGTGCTCCATTTCGAGTCCTCGTTAAAAAAATCTTTAAAACGACTTGACAAATTGGCCACTTGCTTTATGCTCGTTAAAATAAATTTTTTAACGCGAATCGAGTTGAAAGGCAAGCGTTTCCATGTATCGTGTGTTCATCGCGTTAGTTCTGCTGCTGCTCGTTAGTTTCCCCGCAACCAGCCAAGCCGAGGAGCTGCCGCGCTTCGAACCGGGAGACTGCCCATTCAATGTGGGAGGGCTTTCAGTCTCGTGCGGCCATGTGGTGGTCGCCGCTGATCGCGCTGACGAAACCGCTGGCACCCTGCGCATCGCTTTCGCCCGCTTCGCCGGGGATCGGACGCAGACAGACCCTCTGATCGTGCTGTCTGGCGGGCCGGGCGAGAAGACGGTCGAGAATGCCCCGCTTTTCTTCACGCTGATGAGCGGGTTCGCTGACGGGCGCGATCTGATCGTCTTTGACCAGCGTGGGGTGGGGCTGTCAGAGCCGGCTTTGGATTGTCCGGAGTGGATCGAGACGATGCTCGAACTGTTGAGCGAGCCTCCGGATACCAACGTTATGTTAGAGCGAACGTATACGGCATTGATGGCCTGCGCCGACCGGCTGAGCCGTGAGGTGGGTGATCTATCGGTGTTCAACTCGATTGAAAATGCGGCCGATGTCGTCGATCTGGCGCGTGTGCTGGGCTACGAGCAGGTTAATTTACTTGGCGTCTCCTATGGATCGCTGCTGGCCCAACATATCATGCGCGACCATCCTGAGATCGTTCGCGCTGCGATCCTTGACTCGGTGCTGCCGCTTGAAGGCAGCTTCTTCGTCGATACTTACGATACTGCTCCCGCAGCGCTCGAGCGCTTGTTCGCTGCCTGCGCCGCCGATGCCGACTGCGACAGTGCTTATCCCGATCTGCGCGAGGTGCTGTTCGCCGTGATCGATGAGCTAAATGCTGATCCTGTCCCATTGTCGGTGATCGATCCGACAACAGGCATCGCGTATGACATGTTTCTGAATGGCGATGCCGTGGTCAATACGCTGGTCTTCTTCTTATACCAAGCGCCGATCATTGGCCTGCTGCCGAAGGCTGTTTACGACGTGGCCGCCGGCGACTATGCGCTCATGCAGCAGCTTAACGGTGCCATCATCCCAGCCTATGGCGCGCTGAGCCGGGGCATGTTTCTCTCCGTTATGTGCGCTGAGGACTTGATCGGCCGCACCCCTGCCGACCTGATCGCGCGCTGGGAAGCGTTGGAACCCGAATATCGCGGCGGTGCCGATCTTGAAGCTGTTCTTGAGTACGCCACTTTCGGACTGTGTGAGAGTTGGCCAGTCCCACAGCTTGCCGCCGAGGTCAAAAACCCGCTCGTTAGCGACCTGCCAACGCTGCTGCTGGCCGGCGAGTTCGATCCGGTGACGCCGACCGGCTATGCCGAGCAGGTTGCCGCCTCGCTGAGCGCAGGTTATCTATTTGAACTGCCAGCCATTGGCCACAGTGTGATCATCTCCAGCGAATGCGCCCAGTCGATCGCCAGCGCCTTTCTGGCCGATCCGACCGTCGAGCCGGACAGCGCCTGCATCGCCGAACTTGGAACAATTAACTTTGCGCTGCCAGCGGGTGATTTTGCGCTGACGACCTTTGTTGATGAGGAGCTTGGCATCGCTGGCTTAATTCCTGAGGGCTGGAGCCAATTGGCGCCCGGCACCTATGCCGAGACGATGGTGAGCAACGACGCGATCGTACAGGCTGCGGTTCCGGACGATCCGCAGGCAGTCATTGACCAGTTGAGCGGCCAACTTGGAATAGCTGTTTTTCCTGAAGCGGTTGCAGTGCGAGAGGGCGCAGACAACGGCTTCATGTGGTCGCTGTATGAACTGACGGTTGCTGGCGCGCTGCTTGGCGACCTTGCAATCGCACAAACGGACGCCGGCACCGTTTTCATCTTGTTGATCAGCACGCAAGACAGCCGCCCGGCGCTCTATGACGCGGCTTTTCTGCCCGCTGTTGACGCGCTGCAGTACCTCGACTAGGACGACTCAGGCGGCAGATGGATAAGGAGGGAGCTGTTTGCTCCCTCCTTACCTGCTTGGCGATCTAGGATGAGCGCACAGTCAGTTCAAAGCGGCGTGTGAGTGCCTCTCCGTTAGGCAGGGTGACCGTGACATCGACGAACCAGTCGCCGCCCATCGTCCATTCAAACGGCACCCAGTAAACGCCTTGCTCGCCCTGTGTCGATTCTCCAAAGACCGGCCGCATGCCGGCGTGGTTCATATCGCCGCGGGCGGCCACCTGTGCCCCTTCAACCGGCTCGCCCGTTTCGTCAGTCACCGTGATGATCAGCACCGCGCCGCCGGTCGTCGCTGGCTCCGGCTCCACGGCGAACTCGATCTGGACGGCGCTTGATGGCGTAGGGGTAGGCTGCGCCGACTGGCGGCATCCGGCCAGCGCTGCCAGCGCGATGACTAGGCCTAAAACTGTAATAATGCGTGACATTGATTCCCTGATTACGTCTCTCTATTTCAACTGAGATTATAACTCGTAGCCCCGGGACTAACCATCCTCTTTGCCGTGCAGTCCTTTGATTCGAGACGAGTTAGGCTTATAATCTACCTGTTAATAGATAATCGATCGCAACCGACTGAAGGGAAATCATCATGACGACAGATCGTTCGGCGCG
>DAOTYT010000392.1:0-2167 GCA_034434615.1 Anaerolineae bacterium
GATAATCGCAATGCCGATACCCACCACAAGCAGAATTAGGCCAATCAAACGGGTGCTGTTCATTCTACCAGCCTTTTATCATCCAAAGCCGCGCGAGCCGCCGCCGCTGCCACCGCCGCCGCTAAAGCCGCCGCCGCTGAAGCCACGCCCTCCACTGCTCCAGCTGCCGCTGCCTGCCGATTGACTCGGCTGGCTGGTGATAATCCTTCCTGCCGAGTCCAACATGGAAGACAAACCGCGAGACATCGACTCCAAACCTGTCGCGAAGCTGCCAGACATATCATCGAGCGAGAACCCACTGCCAGCGCGGGCTAGTTCTCCAGGCAGCCCATCTGGCCCGCCGGAATGCCTTGGAAGCGGCGTGCCGGGTGTATAACCTCGGCGATATGGACCAACATAAGTTGGCCAATACCACGGTGGAATGGGCACCGATGGCACTTTTTCGAAGCGGCGCATCCATGAACGGTCCAGGCCAAAAGCGATAGCATAGGGAAGATATTCATCGAAACGAGCAGCGGCCTCTTCAACGGTACTGTAACGTTCAAGATTGCGCAAATACTCGGCAAATGCGCGCCATTTTGCAGCTGCTTCTGCACCTTTTTGCGTCTTTGCAGGCATCACGCGGCCGAGCGTCGTCATCGCCAAGCCAACGAGAATGCCAGCAAATGGAACACAAACCAAGGTAGGCACGCTCTCGATAAACATTGTGAACACGAATACCATGAGCACGCCAGACAGCCCGACAACGCTAATTCCGCCGACCTGCCAGAGGGTACGGGTCGTTTGCGGACTGCGCTCGAAGAAACCTTCAGCGACCAGCGCGTCATACAACTCATTCTGAAGTGCTGGAATGTGCTTATAAAAACGATTGCGCAGCGATTCAAGCGAACGCGTCATCTCGCGGCCGAACACGGCCTGTATCATGCGCTTCTCGAACTGCTTAAGGCCATCAAGCCCTTTGTCGGTCCGCTTAAAGACAAACTGGCTGTTCGAGCCGATGCCGAACGGGCCCTCCGTTCGAGTTTCCTCGATGACGACATAGCCTCTGCGCGCCAAGTCGATCAGGATCGACATGATATCACGCGTATCGGCAGTTTCATCGAGAAGCGTGCCGACTACGGCCGGTGACAGATCGCCAGGCGGTTCCGATAAAAACTGGGGCACAGGGCCAACTTCAGGGTCTCGCCCTTGAGTTTGCCAGCGGATAAACACGAATAGCAACCCACCAACCCCGATCAGCAATGAGAGCGCAACTGCACCTAGGCTTAACAGGGGCTGCACGTTCTCTTCGAACGCGCGCCGTTCATCAAACGCGGCCTGCCAGGCAGGTGCACGACCAGCAGGATCATGCGGGTATTGCACGCGCAAGCTGAACATTTCATTCCCGCCGATGGGCCGGGCAGCCCGCGCGACCACAGTTGACCCGTTCACCTGTATCTCACCGGGCGCGCCATATGTTTCGATCGGATCGACACCTTCGCGCGGCGCATAATCCGGAGGCAGATAAACTGTCACGGTGCTGCTGTTAATGGGGAAACCAAAATGCTCCTGCGGCACAGCATCCCACCAAAGCTGATCGCCGCCGGGATAACTGCGCAGCGCTCCTACAACGTCGTATGAGAGTTCGATATTGGCCCGATCGTTGTTAATCGGACTGAAGAAGTGATAAACGATACTGACCTCGCCCTGTTGGTTGCGCACACAGAACGTGCCCGGCGCTCCTGAACAGGATGCCGTCAGCGCCTTGCCATCTTGCTGCACTCGAACATTCTCAATGCGCTCCAATCTATCAGTGGGAATGGCGGCCGAACCGAATTGGAAAGTACCCGTAAACAGCACGTCATAAATCTCGGTGACGTTGAAGCGGTTGTTCGTGGTATCGACGTCATCGATGACAACATCCCAGCGCTCCCATAGAACGCTGCGGCTTTGCGCCAAGATTACGCTCGGTGCGGCGAGTATCAAACCAAGTAAAGCCAGGAACCCTAGAACTCGATGACGCATTCTTCCTCCCGATGGCCTACTCCCTAACAAATTGTACTGTACTTTGATGGAGACGGATCTCAAATTTGAACGGCGTTGTTGAACGAATGCTTCAGCGATAAGCTAGAAGCATGACCAAGAAAAGACGACACGCGAAAGCGAAACCCACGAAGCGAACGGCCAA
>DAOTYT010000393.1:0-2439 GCA_034434615.1 Anaerolineae bacterium
TCCGATCTCTTCGCACTCGCTCCAGCTACCTCATCGGTTACTCTTGGAAGCCCGATAATCCCAACTACATCAATCCTGTGATGGGCCAGTTCCAATCCAGCATTGTCGAGAATGCGGAGCTGTCAGGCTATCACATCCTTCTGCTCCCGCAGCGCAGCGATCAGGATTTGCTGAGCAGTTACGAAGGGCTGATTAAAACCAATAATATCGATGGCTTCATCATATCGTGTGTTGAATATGATGATCCGCGCATCGTCGTCTTGCAGGAGCTTGGCGTTCCCTTCGTGGCTTTTGGCCGATCAAATCAAGACTTTCGACAGTATGTCGATGTTGATGGTCGCGCCGGCATTTACAACGTCGTCATGCATCTGCGCGAAGAAGGCCATGAGCGTATTGCGCTTGTGGGGTGGCCAGAAAACTCTCGCGTGGGAGATGATCGGCTGTCTGGTTACATCGCTGCGATGCACGATGAAGGCCTGCCGATCGATCCTGAGTGGATTCAGCGTGGAGAGGGCGATTACGAGCATGGTTATTCTGCCGGCCTGCGCTTGTTGTCGTTACCGCAGCAGCGCCGCCCCACCGCGATTGTAACGCTGCTCGATTTCCTTGCGATCGGCGTTTTGCGGGCAGTGGAAGAGCATGGCCTGCGGCCCGGCTTTGATGTGGCGGTCACTGGTTTTGACGATATGCCCTTTATGCACCGCGTTACTCCTGGCTTGACAACGCTGCGCCAGCCGGCTTGGGAAGTTGGCGCGAAAGTCGTCGATATGCTTATAAAGCAAATCAAGGGGAACGGCGCTGCCATAGAACCTATCTTGGTCCTTCCGGAGCTGATCATCCGCGACTCTTCTCGCGGTTTTGGTCGGTTTTCCGCCCGTCTGCATGACGATAATAGGACGAACAATGATTTATATCATATTAAGGAGTGAGTTGAATAATGAAGAGATATTGGCTGTTTCCTCTCATCGCCATCCTGCTAGTGACTCTCGCGGTCACTCTCGCCTTGGCACAGGATGGCCCGTCGGGCGTGGTTCGTGTGGCGACATGGGAATCGGGCGATGCGCTGGAACCGTGGAATAACGCCATTGCTGCCTTCGAAGCGGCGTTCCCTAACATCGACATTCAGCTGGAACCGATCCCGCAGGAATATGGGACTAGGCTGCTCGCACAGTTCGCCGCTGGCAATGCACCGGATATCTACCAAGTCGGGGATGGCGATGTGGCCAGCCGCGTCGCTAACGGTGTCGCGATGCCGCTCGACCCGTTCATCGAAGGCGAGAATGGGATCGATATGAGCATCTTCTTCCCGGCGATCGCTGCCTTTGGTCAAGTGGATGGCATGACTTACCTACTGACTAAAGAATACAGCCCCTTGGTTTTGTACTACAACAAGGATATTTTCGACGAAGCCGGGATTGCTTACCCAACCGCAGATTGGACTTGGGATGATTTCCTGGCGATTGCCCAAGCGCTAACGGTGGACGGCAATGGTAATAATGCGACCTCGCCAGATTTCAATCCTAACAATATCGTGCGCTGGGGCATTCAGCTTCCGGGCACATGGGGCGACTGGCTGTGGCACCGTGGCATCCAGCCGATCATCGAACAGAACGGCGGCAGCTTCATCAGTGAAGATGGAACTACGGTCACGGGTTATCTTAACAGCGAGGAAACCGTCGCCGCTTTGCAGTGGTATGTTGACCTGTTCCAAACGCATTATGTAGCCCCCACTCGCGATGATGTGGATGCTTTTGCTGGCAGCGATCTCTTCCAGAGCGGTCTAGTTGCGATGGTTTGGACTGGCCGCTGGCCGCTGAAAGACTACCTGGCCAATCCTGAGCTGAATTTCGGCACGATGGGCCTGCCCGCTGGGCCTGCCGGCAACGGCAACGTATTGTGCTGGGCCGGCTTCGCGATCAATTCGGAAACCCAGAATCCAGAAGCTGCCTGGGAGTTCCTGCGCTATATCGCTGCTGGTGATGGCGCGCGCGAATTCGCCAACTATGGCCTCAGCGCTGTCCAGACGATCATTGAGGATCAAGGCCTAGATGTGGACGAGTTCAATGGGCCAATCGTGGCCGATCTGGCCAATGTGAAGCCTATTCCTGAATCGCGCACCGAATACTTCAACGAATGCGTCCTCGATCCATTCCGCCTCAATTTGGAACGCGTTTTCCTTGAGGGCCTCGATATTCAAACCGCTATGGATCAGGCAGCAGCAGCAGCAGCAGATGCATGCCTAGCCTCAAAATAAGGGTTGAGGATCGCAAGTAAGTTTCGGGGGCGGGGAACTACCGCCCCTGAAACTTACTGAAAGTTGAGGTGTTTATGAGCACAGTTGCGGTTGTTCCGCCTTCGGCGGCTCCAGAACGGCGGCCACGGCTTTCTCCCCAACGACGAGAGGCTTTGACTTTTTACCTCCTTGTATCACCGTGGGTG
>DAOTYT010000394.1:0-7553 GCA_034434615.1 Anaerolineae bacterium
ACGTCCTCCTGCCCTGCAGCACGGCCAGGCTAGGGCAGCACCTGCCGGCAGAACGTTCCGGCGAGAATGCCCTGCAAAGGCGGGGCGATCGCCGCGATCACCAGCCAGCCAATACAGGGAATGATGCCGAGCAAGGCGAAAAGCACAATCGAGATCAGAACGGCTACCAACCACTGAATCGTCGCATCAAGGTTTGGGCGCAGCAGCGAGAGCAGCGTGCCGAACTGGAAAAAGACGCCGATGCGTGGGTCGCGCGCATAAAGGCCCATGCCCAGCGTGAAGGTAGGCAGCGCGAAAAGATTGTAAATGAGCAGCAGCGGAAAGACACAGCAGGCGATCCCGAGCGCAACCCCGCCGCTGACGATCGCGGTATCGCCGGTGAAGCTGAGCAGCAGCCATGAACAGCCTCCGATCAAAATGTTCGGGAGCGCATAGACGATATAAGCGGCCAGCACCACGCCGCCTTCGGAAAGATATTTGCCCATGTCGTCCCAGCGCGGCAGCGGCGAACCGCGTCTCAAACGCATCACGCGGATGATCTCGACCTGATACCCGAAGATGAGCGCCCAGCCCGCCAGCCCGATCAAAAATGGCGTGGTCAGCACTGCCGCAAACGCAACGATCGCGCTCATCAGCAGCTTGTTGATCCACTGGTCATCGGCGAAAATCTGGTTGAAGGCGCGCGTGATGTACACTTTTCGTTGCTCCCCATGGCGCAGCACGGCAAAATTCTACGCTATTTTTGCCGTCCGTGCGAATGCGCCCCTAGGCCGCGCCGCCGAGCATGTTCGCGAGATAACGCCCGGTTCGATCTTTATGCCGGTGATCGTTATACTTTCGCTCAATTCGAAAGAAAACGCGCACCAACATGTTCGCCGGTTCATTTGCAAAGGGTGTTTTACCATGACCAAAAGAGTTCTTTTATTTGTGGGCACGTATACCCGCCCAGCTCCCTACCTTGAGACCACGCATGGCAACGGCATCTATATCTATGAACTTGATCACACTACCGGTGCCATTCACTATCTGAACGAAGTTGGCAACATCGACAGCCCCTCTTTCCTCGCCATCAGCCCAGATCAGCGCTTTCTCTATGCGACCAGCGAAGTATGGCTGTGGGATGAGGGTACAGTCAGCGCCTATGCGATTGACGCTGCTGCCGGCAGCCTCAGTTACCTGAACAAGCAGCCTACGCTCGGTTCGATCGCGGCGTTTGCGCACGTCGACCGCACCGGCAGTTGTCTGCTGGTCTCCAATTATTGGGACGGCGAAAGCGTCGTCTTATTCCCAATTCGCGGTGACGGCCGGTTGGCCCCGCCCACTAGCTCTCATCGTCATGAGGGTTCTGGGCCGAATCCTGACCGTCAGGAAAAGGCGCACGCCCACTGCATCGTACCCGACCTGAACAATCGCTATGCGCTATCAGCCGATCTGGGCATCGATCAAGTGATCGTTTATGCGCTCGACGTGGCTGGCAGCCGGCTGGTGCCGCACGGAAGCCTCAAGCTGGATGACGGATCCGGGCCGCGCCATCTGGCGCTGCATCCCAACGGGCAGTACGTCTACGTGATCCAAGAGCTTGGCTCTGCGATCAGCGTCTTGTCTTACGACTCCGAAACAGGCGAACTGCGCAAGCTGCAATCGGTGTCCACCCTCCCGGCCAGCTTCGCCGAGCACAACCAGTGCTCTGAGATCCAGATCACCCCTTCTGGTCGGTTCATCTATGGGGCTAACCGCGGCCACGACAGCTTAGTCGCCTACGCTGTCGACGCGACCAACGGCCATCTTTCCTACATTGGCCACTACTCGACCAAAGGCAGGACGCCGCGTCACTTCAGCATCGACCCAACCGGCACGTTTGTGCTGGTCGGTAACCAGGACAGCTATACCGTCGTCACTTTCCGGATCGATCCAGATACCGGCGCATTGCAGGATACCGGCCAGGTGGCGAACGTTCCCACGCCCGTGTGTCTGAAGATGATCGAAGTAGGATGAGCTGACATGCCAACTCCAATACCAGGACGCCACGCAGGAAAAATCGCGATCGTCACCGGCGCTGGGCAGGGCATCGGCCGCGGCGTTGCTCGTCGCTTGGCGCTTGAGGGCGCGCACGTCGTCATCGCTGAATACGTCGCCGAGAATGCCGACAGCGCCGCGCAGGAATGCGCTCAGTGCGGGCCTGAGGCGCTGGCCTATCCCATCGATCTGGCCGATATCGCGCAGATCGAGCCGATGGTCAAAGCTGTGGTGGAGAAATTCGGCCGCATCGACATTCTGGTCAATAATGCCGGTGTGCTCAAAACGCAGCCGCTGCTGGAGGTAACGCCGGAAGACTGGAACCGGACGATCGCGGTCAACCAAACGGCGATGTTCTTCTGCATCCAGCATGTGGGCCGGCAGATGATCGCGCAGATCCCCGACGCGATCAAAGAGGCAGGCCGCGCCGACCGCAGCTACGGCAAGATCGTCAATTTTTCGTCGGTGGCCGGCCGCAGCGGCCGCCCATTCGCAGCGGATTATTCGGCGACGAAGTGGGCGGCCATCAGTCTCACGCAGAGCGCGGCGCTGGCCTTTGCACCGTACAACATCAACGTGAATGCGGTCTGTCCTGGCCTTGTGCCGACGCCGATGTGGGCGGATATCGACCGCGTGCAGGCAGCGCGTTTTGGGTTAGATCAGGGCCAGTGGATGGCGCGCTCGATCGAGAACATCCCGCTCAAACGCGCGGCGACGCCCGAAGATCTGGCGGCGGCCGTCTCTTTCCTGTGCTCGGAAGATGCCGACTACATCACTGGGCAGACGTTAAATGTCGATGGCGGTCTCGAGATGAACTGATCAGGAAGGGCGTGGGCGGTCGCCAGCGCTCCTCCGCGCGTCCTCACGCCGAAAGCGCCAGCGCAATTTGCGCGGCGGTGCGCCGTGTGCTGCCGCTGTGCGGCGTCGCATAAGTGACGGCGCGGAGGTGAGCGGCCGCCTCGCCACAGCCAAGATGATCGAGCAGCAGCGCAGCGCTGAGGATGGCGGCCCGCGGGTCGGCTCGGTCTTGTCCGGCGATATCGGGCGCGCTGCCGTGCACCGGCTCAAAGACGGCGAAGCGCCCGTCACCGACGTTGGCCGAGGCCGCCAATCCTAGGCCCCCCGTCAACCCGGCCGCCAGATCGCTGAGGATGTCGCCGAAGAGGTTGGTCGTGACGATCACATCGAACCGCTTCGCATCCTGTGCCAGCAGCAGTGCTGCCGTATCGACCAGCAGCTCATCGACGGCCAGCGTTGGATACTGCGCTGCCACCTCAAAGCCGACGCGCCGGAACAGGCCGCACGTCTCCTTGAGGACGTTCGCCTTGTGCACCAGCGTCAGCCGGCGGCGGCGGCGCAGCGCCTGTTCGCAGGCGGCGCGGACGATGCGGGCGGAGGCTCGGGCCGTGATCACGCGCTCAGCGATCGCGGTCGCCCCGCCCTCCTCTACGCGCTCACGCTGGCTGTACAGCCCTTCGGTGTTCTCGCGCACGATCAGCAGGTCGATGCCACTCCCCACCGCTGGCCGCAGGTTAGCATACAGGTCAAAATGACGGCGCAGGGTGAGAATCGGGCTGCGGTAGCCTTCGACTTTGCCCATCGGCGAGCTGGTCGCTCCGAACAAGGCAGCGTCGGCAGCAGCACAGGCAGCCAGCGTCTCGGCCGGCAGCGCATCGCCGCAGCGCTCAAAGGTGGCAAAGCCGGCCTCAGCCTCAATGAAGGTCAGCGGCAGGTTCAATGCCTCTAAAACCTGCCGCGCTGCAGGGATGACCTCCGCGCCGATCCCATCGCCGTTGATGAGGACGATGCGGTGCGTCATCGGCCGTCCGCTCCACCCGCAGCTGCGAGGCGCTGCTTCAGCATCGGCAGCAGCCCGCCCGCGTCAAGGATCGCCTGCACCGAGGGCGAAAGCGGCGGGATCGGGAAAGACTGTCCATTTGCCTCGATCATACGCGCCGTCCGGTCGATGGTGAGACGCTCGCCCGTCGCAACAACTCGATTGAGGCCAGGGCAGACGATCGGCCACACGCCCTGATTGATGCAGTTGCGGAAGTACAGCCCGCTGAACGACTCGGCGATCAGGATGGTCACCCCGGCATATCTGAGCGCAGTGACTGCCTGCTCGCGGCTGCTGCCGCAGCCCCAATTGCGCCCAGCGACGATCACATCGCCCGGTATGACGTGATGCGCGAACGCAGGATCGAGATCTTCGAGCGCATGCGCGGCGATCTCCTCGTTCGTCTTGAGCGTGTAGGTATACTTGCCGGGGAAGATCACGTCAGTGTTCACGTTATCGCCGTAAACCCAGCAGCGGTGTTCGGTCTTCATGACAAAAACTCTCCTGGGGGCGCGATGTGCCCGCAGATGGCGCTCGCTGCAACGACGTAGGGATTGGCCAGATAAATCGGCGCGCCGGGTGTGCCCATACGCCCATTGAAGTTGCGGTTGCCGGTGCTGATCGTCGCTTCATCGGGAGCGGGCACGCCGAGGTGGTTGCCCATGCACGGCCCGCAGCCAGGCGCGTTGACCGCCGCGCCCGCCTCGATCAGCGTCGCCAAGACGCCCGTCTGTGCAGCGCGCAGCAGCACTTGCTGGCTGGCCGGGATGACGATCAGCCGGATGCGGGCGCGCCGTCCTTTGAGCACGGCTGCCGCCGCCGCCAGATCTTCATAACGTCCATTGGTGCACGTCCCGATGAACGCCTGACCGACCGGTTGACCCACGACGTCGCGCAGCGGGACGACACGATCCGGCCCGCCCGGCAGCGCGATCTGCGGCTCCAACGCGCTTACGTCCAGCGTCAATTCATCGGCGTAAGCGGCATCAGCATCCGGATAAAGCGGCGTGTACGGGCGCGCCGCGCGCCCAGCCAGATAATCAAATACAGCCTGATCGGGCGGGAGATACGCGGCCTGCGCGCCAAACTCGGCCATCATGTTCGGCAGCACAGGACGATCGTCGAGCGACAGGTGCCCCAGCCCATCGCCAGCGAACTCAACGCAGCGATAGCCGCCGCCGTCTGCACCGCGCTCGCCGAGAATGCGCAGGCTGATATCTTTGGCTGTCACGCCCGGTCGCAGCCTGCCAGTGAGCGTGATGCGCATCGACTCTGGGACGCGCACCCACAGCTCGCCGGTCGCCCACAGGGCGGCCATCTCGGTACGACCGACGCCCATGCCGAAAGCGCCCAGCCAGCCAAAATGAGTCGTGTGGCTGTCCGACCCGAAGACCGTCTCGCCAGGCAGCGCCAGGCCTTCCTCGCTGATGACCTGATGGCAGATGCCGCGCCCGACCTCGAAGAAGTGGCCGATGCCCTGCTCGCGCACCCACGCGCGGATCTCAGCATGATTCTGCGCGTGCGCGGTCGTCGGCGCGGGGACGGCATGGTCAAGGGTGACGGCCACCCGCTCTGGATGAACGATGCGCGGCGCGCCGGTCTGTAAGAAAATGCGGCGGATGGCGGCGGTGTTATCGTGGCTGAAGATCAGGTCTGGGCGAATATCGAGCACATCGCCCGCGCGCGCCTGGTCGATGCCGGCGGCGCGCGCCAGCGCTTTTTCAGCAAACGTGAAGCCGCTCATGCCCGCACCACCATCGAAGTCAGCAGCGCGTCGACTTCAGCCACGGTCAGCGGCTGTGCATCGGCCTGCGCTTTGATGATGCTGGTAGCCTGGCGCAGCGCTTCGTCGTCCAGCTCCAGGCCGAGCTGGCGCGCGCGCTCGGCGACGCCATTCCACCCCGTCAGGCGGTGGCCAATGGCGATCTCGCGCTTCAAACCGAAGTCTTCGGGCGCGATCGCCTCATAGGTCGAAGGATCGGCCAGCACGGCTTTGGCATGAATGCCCGCTTTGTGGATGAACGCGCTCTCGCCGGTGATGTAATTATTGAACGGGATTTCGATCTGGCAGATCGAGGCGATCAACCGGTCGATCGCCGGCAGCAGCGTCAGGTTGTATTTGCTGACGTAGGCCCTATCGAGCGTGTACAGCCGAGCGATCAGCCCGCCAAGCGGGGTGATACCGTTGCGCTCGCCGATGCCGAGCACGGTCGTGTCGATGTGAGTCGCCCCGGCTTCGAGCGCGGCGCAGGCGTTAGCAATGGCGCAGCCGCTGTCGTTGTGGCCGTGGAATTCGACATCCAAGCCGGTGAGACGCACCAGCTGGCGCACCAGCTCGTACACGCGGCTGGGCAGCGCGATCCCGACCGTATCGGCCACGCCGAGCCGGTCGACCAACCCAAGATCGGCGACCGCCAGATAGACGCGCAGCAGGTCGGCCTCGCGGCTGCGGAAGCTGTCCTCGGTGCTGAAACGCAGGATGACATCCGGCGCCTGCTCGCGGATGAAACTGAGCACATCGGCAGCGGCATCGATGATCTCGGCGATGCTCTTGCCGTGGCTGTGCTGCATAAGCTGCGGGGACGTGCCGATCACCACATCGATGCCATGCGCGCCGGTCTCCAAAGCTTGCAAGGCGTCATTGCGGTGACAGCGGATATGTGTGAGGATGCGCGCTTTGAAGCCGGCATTAACGACCGCGCGGATGTCGGCGGCACTCTGCGGAGAGGCGCACGGAGAGGTCATCTCGATCATCTCGACGCCGAACGCATCCAGCAGGCCAGCGATCTCCAGCTTCTGCGCGGTCGTAAACGATGCGCTGCTGAACTGTTCGCCCTCGCGCAGCGTGCTCTCGATGATGGAGTAACGATTGAATGGCATGGCTTCCCTCTACAAGCTACAAGCGTTCCAGCGCGCGCGTCAATACGCGGATCGCGCGCAGGTATTCATCAAGATCGATCCGCTCCTCGGGCGTATGATCGAGCGCGGAGTCGCCCGGCCCGTAAGCGGCGATCGGACAGCTCCAGATCGGCCCGACGACGTTCATATCAGAGGTCCCCGTCTTACAGACGAAAGCCGGCGCCCCGCCCTCCGCGCGAATCGCGCTGCGCAGCGCGCGACTGAGCGCACTGTCCTTCTCGGCGAGGAAGGCGCGCTCCATGCTGTCGGCGGTGACGACCGCGTCATCGAGTGGCGGCAGAGCGGCGGCCAGCGCTTCCGGCTCGACGCTGGGTGGCAAACGCAGCCCGATCGTCATGCGCGCCCAGCCATATGCGCCTTCTTGACCCGTGTTGAGATCGAGCAGCGCGGCATCGAGGCGGTCGAACAAGCGCGCGCGTCCTTCATTGAAGGCATCAGCGTAGGCACGCACCCCCAGCCAGTACGCCACCGCCCGTTCGGCCGGGGAAACGAGCGGGCCAGCGCTGTGCGCCAGCGGTCCATGCCAGCGCCAGTGCAGCAGCAGACGCCCTTTGTAGCCCAGCGTGATCCGATCCCAGCCCGAAGGCTCGCCGATCAGGCACAGATCCGGCCGATACTGGGTCGCGGCAAAGCGCGCCCCACGGCTCGAGCGGGCTTCTTCTTCAACCGCGCCGATCACCACCAACCGCAGATCGATAGGCAGCGCGGCGCGCGCCCCAGCGACGGCAAATGCCGCCAGCGGGCCTTTGGCATCCACCGCCCCACGCCCATAAAGAACTCG
>DAOTYT010000395.1:0-1973 GCA_034434615.1 Anaerolineae bacterium
GCCGCGCTATGCCGGCAGTTTGCGCTACTAACGTCCGCAGAGGGACGGAAGCGGGCAGCGCAGCCCGCGCTGCCCTGGTCGGCACCTCAACCGCGGGCGTGACCAACGCCAGCCACAGCCCAGCAGGAACCGGCAGGGTGTGGATGTGGTCGCTGGTGAGACCATAGGCGAGCGTGATGCCCCCAAACAAACACGGCGCGATATTATCGGCATGATAACCGCTGGCGATCGCCTCTCCGTCGAGGCAGGCGGGCAGCAGCTCACCGCGGGTGAACGGTTCGCCGATCAAGGTGTTGACCGCCAGTGCAGCGCCCACAGCACTGGCGGCACTGCTGCCCAACCCGCTGGCGGAAGGCAGCCCTTTTGTGATCGTCAGCTTGACGCCGCGCATTTCGCCGGCCAAACGGAGCACGCTGGCCGCTGCCGCGCCAGCGGTATTCTTAGCAGGATCGCGGGGCAAACGACCATCATCTCCTTCGATCGCAGCGATCGTCACCCCTGGGGCCTCGCCCCATTCGGCAGTGATGAGGTCACCGGGGCGGTCAAGTGCCAGGCCCAGCACATCAAAGCCGACACCCAAATTCGCAACGGTGGCGGGCGCGTAGGCTTCGGCTCTGGAAATTGGCATGAGACTTGTTATCCTTAACGAACGCAATGCCGCGAAGCGAGGTGTTTATGCGCAGCATATTACAATGTATGGATTGTGGGCGGCAATACCCAACCGACACCGTTATTTACGTCTGCGATGCCTGCGGCGGGCTGCTCGACGTGCAGCATGATATCGACGCGCTGCGCAGCCGCGTGAGCCGGCAGACCTTCGACGCGCGCCTGGGAACGCTGGAGCCTCCATACAACAGCGGCGTATGGCGATACAAAGAACTCGTTTACCCTCAAATTGGCGATGAACAGATCGTCAGCCGGCCAGAAGGCAACACGAATCTTTATCGGGCGCCGCGGCTGGCGCGCTGGGCGGGTATCGAGACGCTTTACCTTAAGCACGAAGGCGAAAACCCGACCGGATCGTTCAAGGATCGCGGCATGACAGGCGGGCTAACGCAGGCGCGCGCACTGGGCATGAAACGCGTTGCCTGCGCATCAACGGGCAATACATCGGCATCGCTCGCAGCCTATGCAGCGTGGAGCGGCATTCAAGGCATCGTCCTGTTTCAGAATAAACAGATCGCGCTGGGCAAGCTGTCGCAGGCGATAGCTTACGGCGCAACCTGCATCCGTATCGCTGCGGATTTTGACCGCAACCTTCAGCTGGTGCGCGAAATCTCAACTGCGCTGGGGATCTATGTGTTGAACTCGGTCAATCCGTTTCGCCTTGAAGGCCAAAAAACGATCGTATTCGAAGCGATCCAACAACTGCGCTGGCGCGCCCCTGATTGGATCATCTGCCCAGGGGGCAACCTCGGCAACAGCTCTGCCTTTGGCAAGGCTTTGTACGAACTTCACCAGCTCGGTTTGATCGACCGGCTGCCGCGGCTCGCGATCATCCAGGCTGAGGGAGCCAACCCGCTCTATGCCAGCTACCGGCGCGGCTTCGATGCGCTGCGCCCAGTCACTGCCGAGACGATCGCTACGGCGATCAAGATTGGGAATCCTGTCAATTACCCGAAAGCGGTGCGCGCTGTGCGCTGGACGAACGGCGTGGTCGAACAAGTGAGCGATCAGGAAATCTTGGAGGCAAAAGCGCTGATCGATGGACAGGGCATCGGCTGCGAACCTGCCTCTGGCTGCACATTGGCCGGGCTGCGCAAACTGACGGCAGCGGGCGTAATTCAGCCGCATGAAACCGTCGTCGGCATTTTGACCGGCCATATTCTGAAAGACCCTGATGTGACGATCGATTACCACAACGACGCGATCGAGGGGATCTCGGCCGTTTGTCCTAACCGGATCCACCACGCCGAACCGACGTTAGACGCGCTGCGTGCGATCATCGAGCCGGAGGCCCAACCTCACACGCA
>DAOTYT010000396.1:0-12546 GCA_034434615.1 Anaerolineae bacterium
TTGATCGAGTTCTTGTTGGCGCCCACTGTGCCATCGGCGCCGAGGCCGTAAAAGACGGCGCGCACGACGTTATCCGGTTCGATTGAAAACGTCGGGTCAAACGGCAGGCTCGTGTGCATCACATCATCTTCGATGCCAACCGTGAAGTGATTCTTCGGCTGTTCCTGCGCCAGATTATCGAACACCGCCTTGATCATGGCGGGGGTGAACTCTTTTGAGGACAGACCATAGCGCCCACCGACGATCTTTGGCAGGGAGCCGCCGGCCTCCACCAGCGCAGTGATGACATCGAGGTAGAGCGGCTCTCCGGCGCTGCCCGGTTCCTTCGTGCGATCGAGCACGGCGATCGACTTTACCGTCTCCGGCAGCGCGGCAGTAAACGCCTGGGCATCGAACGGCCGGTAGAGCCGCACCTTGAGCAGGCCGACGTTCTCTCCCTGCGCGTTCAGGTAATCGACCGTTTCATGCGCTGCTTCGCAGCCAGAACCCATCAGCACGATGACGCGTTCGGCATTCGGGGAACCGTGGTAGTCAAACAGCCTGTACTGCCGGCCGGTGAGTTGGGCGAACCGGTCCATAGTTCGCTGCACGATCGCCGGGCACTGCGCATAGAAGGGATTGACCGTTTCGCGCGCCTGAAAGTAGACATCGGGGTTTTGGGCGGTGCCGCGAATGAAAGGCCGGTCGGGCGAAAGGGCGCGAGCGCGGTGGGCGGTGACCATCTCATCGCTGACCAGCGCCCGCATCACCTCATCGCCGATCAGTTTGATCTTGGCGATCTCATGCGAGGTGCGGAAGCCATCGAAGAAATGCAGGAAGGGCAGGCGTGCCTCGAGTGTGGCTGCGTGGGCGATCAGGGCGAGGTCTTGCGCCTCTTGCACCGAGGCCGAAGCCAACAGCGCCCAGCCTGTTTGGCGCGCAGCCATCACATCGCTGTGATCGCCGAAGATCGACAGCCCCTGCGCTGCCAGCGAGCGCGCTGCGATGTGGAAAACTGTCGGTGTCAGTTCGCCGGCGATCTTGTACATGTTAGGGATCATCAACAGCAGGCCCTGCGACGCTGTAAATGTGGTCGCCAGTGAACCGGCTTGCAGCGCCCCATGGATGGCACCCGCAGCGCCTCCCTCGCTTTGCATCGTGATCACTTGCGGGACGGTGCCCCACAAATTAGGCACCCCGCCAGACATCCACTCATCGGCCCATTCGCCCATGGGCGATGCGGGTGTGATCGGATAGATAGCGATCACCTCGTTCAGTCGATACGCAATTCGGGCTACGGCCTCGTTCGCATCGATTGTGGTGAATACCCCATTGCCTGTCATAGCTTGCTCCCATTTATGCTAGCGACATGGTGCTTATGGTGCGCGGCGAAAACGCCGCAGCAGAAGACCGCCTTCCCGGGTGGTGCGTTTGATTGCCGGTCGCGGTTGAGAAGCTGTTTTGAAGAGAAAAACGATACGCCATATTCAGCACCATTAAAGTACACCTCTATGATCGTTCAGCGCGTGGGCCTTCACTAGTGATGGATGTAATGGCGTCGAGGGTGCATTTATCGCTTGTCTTGCCTGCATGTGTGCCCCGCAGGCGCTCGGCGGCTGTCAAGTTTGACCAGACGGCCAAGATGGGATTGTTGACTCGCCGATCTGCTGCTACACTGATCGTGTGATGTTGTGAGCTTCAACAACCCATGCCAAACACCAAGCAAATCGTCATCGTCGGCTGCGGCAGGCTGGGCGGTACGCTGGCCAATCGCCTGAGTTCACAGGGGCACCGGCTCATTGTGATCGATCGTAAAGAGTCGGCCTTCGATAAGCTCTCCTACGATTTTTCTGGCTTCAAAATCATCGGGGATGCCGTTGAACTGCATGTTCTGGAACAAGCGCAGATCAAGAATGCCGACTGCTTGTTCGCAACCACCACGCAGGACAATGCGAACCTGATGATCGCGCAGGTGGCGAAGACCATTTTTAATGTCCCGCGCGTCGTGGCGCGCGTCTTCGACCCCATGCGCGAATCGATCTACCGCGAGTTCGGCATCGAGACAATTAGCCCAACCAAGCTTTCCGCCGAGGCGTTTCTCAAGATGTTAGAAGACCAGGCACATGTCAATGAGAATCATCATCATCGGCGGCGATAAAACCGTCTACTTCTTGGCACGCCAGTTCGTTCGGCGCAAATATCATGTCACGGTCATCAACCGTGACCCTGTGCGCAGCCGCGAGATCGCAGAGCAGACCAAAGCTACCGTGGTGCTGGGAGAGGGTAGCGATGTCGATCGCCTGGAAGAAGCCGGCGCTCGGCAGGCAGATGCGCTGCTCGCTTTGACCTCGCACGATCAAGACAACCTGATCGCCTGCCAGCTTGCGCAGCGGCTGTTCGGCGTGCCGCGCACGATCGCGATGGTCAACGATCCTGATAACGAACCGATCTTTCAGCGCCTTGGGATCAATGTGGCATTCTCGGCCACGCGCATCATTGGGTCGATCATCGATCAGGAAACCGATTTTGAGGATATTACAGCCCTCATGCCGCTGGCGCGCGGCCGCATCAATGTGACCGATGTCCGGCTGGATAACCTGTCGCCGGCCGTCGGCAAAACGCTGCAAGAGCTGGATCTTGCCGAGAATTCGCTTGTGGCGGCGATCATCCGCAATGAAGAAGTGATCGTGCCGAGAGGGGCGACACGCCTGCAGGAAGACGATCACCTGGTCTTGATCACGCAGCCAGAAAATCAGAAACAAGATCTAGAAGTCCTGTGCGGCTGAAATGATCTGACGTGCGCCTTCGAGCTTACCTCCGCGAACGTTACCGCGCGCTGTTTGCTTATGCCGGTGAGATCTTGACGATCATCGGCATTCTGTATTTGATTCCGCCGCTCCTTTTGTTGTTCTACCCACATGAGCTGAGCCAGCTGGGCGGCTTTCTGCTGGCGGGGCTGCCGTTGATCGTCGCTGGTTTGGCCTTCTGGAAGCTGTTCATCCCCAAAGAGGCCCCCTCGCTGACCGTTCAGGAAAGCTACGTCGTTGTCGTTCTCGTATGGGGGATTGCGATCCTGACGGGCACGATCCCCTTCTTAATCAACAGCGGCCTCGATTTTTCGCAGGCGCTGTTCGAATCGACCAGCGGTTGGACGGGCACCGGCCTCACGGTTGTGGATGTGGCCAACGCCTCGCACTTGATGCTGTTCTATCGCAGCTTCATGCAGCTCGCCGGCGGGACGGGATTTGCGATCATCGCCGTGAGCGCGATCGCCGGTATGCCTGGCGCCGGCTTAAGCGCGGCGGAAGGTCGCACCGATCAGCTCGCGCCGCATGTGCGCCAGTCGGCCAGCATCGTCATGCGCATCTACGCCGGATACATCGTGTTCGGCATTTTGGCATTATGGGCTGCGGGCATGGACTTGTTCGATGCCGTCAACCATGCGTTTACCGCGCTGTCAACAGCTGGTTTTTCAACGCGGGTCGAGTCGATCGGCTACTGGGACAACCCGGTGATCGAAGGGATCATTGTGGTGCTGATGCTGCTCGGCGCGACCAATTTCCTGATCGCCTATACTGTGCTGCGGCGCAAACTGCGCGCCGCTGCGCGCAGCGGCGAGATCCGCATGATGTTCCTCGTCCTGCCGGTCTCGATCGTGCTGGTACTGGCTGTCGCGACCAGCAGCCTGTATCCAACGCTCGAAAAGGGACTGCGCGTCGCTGTTTTCGAAGTAACCTCGGCCGCGACGACAACTGGCTTTTCCACCGTCAACACGGCCGGCCTGCCGCCCTTTGTGTGGATGGTGCTGTTAGTGCTCATGTTGATGGGCGGCGGCACCGGCTCCACAGCTGGCGGCATCAAACAGTTCCGCATTTATATTGTCTATAAATCCGTCATCTGGGAGATCAAAAAGGCCTTCATGCCCGCGCACATGGTCAATGAACCGGCCATCTGGCAGGGAGAGAAGCGCCAGCTCCTCAATGACCGGCAGGTGCGCCTGATGGCTGCCTTCATCGGCATGTACATTGGCGTTTTTTTGACCGGCAGTTTAGTGATGGTGGCGTTTGGATACGACATCGATGAAAGCCTGTTCGAGTTCGCCAGCACGCTTGGCGGCGTCGGGATGTCTGTGGGGGTCACTGCGCCAGATATGCCGCGGGTGGTCATGTGGATGCAAAGCATCGGCATGCTGCTCGGCCGCCTCGAATTTTTCCCCGTCATCCTCGGTGTGTTGAAGATCTCGTTTGACGCAAAAACGCTGCTGTCCCTCCCCCGTGACCGTGACGAAGCCACATACGAGCGCCAGCGCGAGCGCTCCCATTAAGCGCTGTTAATGTAAATGAAACACAACCTTCACATTCCTTCGTTAATGTCTGCGCGTAGACGGTGTTTGGGTATGTGAGGAGCGTGAACGTGAAGCAAATGGCAAAAGTGGGCTTATTATTGGCGCTGCTCGTCCTGGCGATCGCGCCGGTTGCGGCTCAGGAGCCTGTGACGATCGAGTTCGTCCATATCTTTGGGGGTGAGGGCGATATCCGCGCCGACGTCATCCAGGCTATTGCCGATGATTTTATGGCGCAGAACCCCAATGTGACGGTGGTGATCCGCTCGCCTTCAACCGCTTATGAAGAGTTGTTCAACGCAGTGCTGCTCTCGGCCGAGCAGGGGAGAGCGCCGCATATCGTGCAGGTTGAGGAGGGGCTGACGCAGCTCGCCATCGATTCTGGGTTCTTCCTGCCGATCGGCGAGTTAGCCAGCGAAGCGCAGCTCGCAGAGCTGGATGACTTCCTGGAAGTCGTGCGCAATTACTACGACGTCGATGGGACGACGTGGAGCATTCCTTGGAATTCCTCGAACCCCGTGCTTTATTACAACAAGTCGATAACGGATGCGCTCGGCATCCAGATCAGCTCGACCGAGCCGCTCACCTTTGATGGCATCTTCGCGATCTGCGAAGGCGTGATGATGGCGCGCGCGGCCATCCCCACCCTTACCCACTGCATGAACTGGGCCATGTCTTCATGGTTCCCGGAACAGTGGATGGCGATGCAGAATGCGCTGTTCGTCAACAATGATAACGGCCGCAGCGCCCGCGCTACAGAAGTCAACTTTGACAGCCCGGAGATGCTGCGCATCGCCGAGTTTTACCGGCAGATGGCGGAGCGCGGTTTCTACACATATACCGGGACGCCGAACGATGCTAACGGCGAAGGCGCGCTCTTTGGCTCAGGGGCGACAGCGCTTCACATCAGCAGCACGGCTGGCATCACGCTGTTCGTGCAGGGCGCTGCCGCGGCTGGGGTCGAACTCGGCATCGCGCCGCTGCCCATCCCTGGCGAAGATGCCACAAACGGCGTGACGGTTGGTGGGGCGAGCGTGTGGGTGACTGCTGGACACTCCGATGCCGAAACGCAGGCAGCTGTTGACTTCATCTTTTTCCTGACTTCGGCGGAAAATGATATTCGCTGGCATCAGGGCAGCGGCTATTTCCCGAACCGCGTCAGTTCAATCGAATATCTGACTGTTGGGGGCTATATCGACCCGGCGACCGGCCAAGAAGTGAGCTGGTTTGAAACCTTCCCCTTCTTCCGCATCGCGGTTGACCAGCTCATGAATTCGGCCGGCACGATCGCCAACGCCGGCGCGATCATTGGCCCCGCGGCCGAGGTGCGCGCCGCGTTGGTGCAGGGCCTGCAGTCGATCATCGATGGCGGCGTCGACCCCGCCGAGGCGATGGCTGCTGCTAAGGCGCGTGCCGATGCTGTGCTGGCCGAGTACAACGCGCTGATCGGCCAGTAGCAAAACGCCAGCTGCCGCATTCGCACAGGTGAGGCCGTGCAACGGTCTCACCTGTGGGTTATTAGGACGAGGCCATGAACACCGACTCGTCAGTGGTGTGGGAAAAAACTGCAGCGCGTCTCATCGGCGCGTTCGTCCTCATCTTTCTCGCTTATTTCGTCATCACCCAGTGGAACGGGCTGGTGCGCCTGTTCGATTGGATGATCGAGGGCGTGCTGCGCGCTCCAGAGGCAGCCGCCAATGTCGCTGCCCATTATGCTGCGCTGCCTGCGGCTGTCCTCCTTCAATCGCTGCTGGTGGGCGCGGCCTTCGGCGTCATCACCACCGTGCCGATCGTGTTGGCGGCGCGCGGCATTATCGAGTTTCCGCGCCTGCGTCGGAATTTGGCGCTGGCCGGCCTGGCCTCATTCGCGCTTTTGCTCACCCTTGAAGTGCCGCTCGTTCCAGCGATGATCGGCGGCCTCGCCGTCGGTTTCGGCGCCGGTTTGATCGCGCAGCCGGAAGCGCGGACGGCATTCTGGGGCGCCGAGGCGCGTCAGCGTCTGCTGTCGCCGAAAGGGCTGCGCGCCCTGGTGCAGGGAGGCGGCATTGGTTTCGCGCTTGGGGCCGTTGGCTCTCAGGTGCTGGCGCTGCCGACTCAGCACTGCACCTTTGCCCCTGAAGCCGCGCCGCTCGAATACCAGTTCGGCCTGCTGATCACGATGGCCGGCACGCTGCTGCTGCTCGTTCCAGCATGGACGCTGCTGCGTGGTCGCCTTGCCGGGCAGACGGGCGGAGCCGCTTCTGGTTACTTCCGCGGCTGGTTGCTGCCGATCCTGTTCCTCGCGCCGATGCTGCTTAACCTGCTGCTCTTTCTTTATTATCCGAGCGTGCAGACGGTCACGCTGTCGCTGTTCTCTCGGCGTTTCCCGCTGCCGCAGGAGCGCTTCGTCTGCTTAGGCAATTACGCTGCCCTCGCCGGTGATCCCGTTTACCGGAACAGCTTCGCCATCACCGTGATCGTCACCGCTGCGATCGTCGTCCTCAGCTTAGCGGTTTCGCTCGGTATTGCCGTGCTCGCCTCTCAAAAAGTGCGCGGGGCCAGCATCTATCGGACGCTGCTGATCTGGCCGTTTGCGCTGTCCCCGATCGTCGCCGGCGTGATCTTCCTCGCCATGTTCCGCGAGGGCCAAAGCGGGTTGATCAACGGGCTGCTGCACGCGCTGACCGGCAATACGGTGAGCTGGCTGCGCGACCCGAACCTAGCCCGCGTGACGATCGTTCTGGCCTCCGTTTGGAACATCCTTGGTTTCAACATCTTGTTCTACGTGGCTGGACTGCAAAATATCCCGACTGATCTGTTAGAAGCAGCGCAAATCGACGGCGCGAACCGCGTGCAGCGTTTCTTTCGCGTCACCTTTCCGCTGTTGGCGCCCTTCACATTCTTCCTGCTGGTCACCAATGTGACCTATTCATTTTATGGCATCTATGGCGTTGTCGATACGCTGACGCAAGGCGGGCCGCCGATCGGCGCGGCTGGCATCGATGGCGGGGCGACCGAAGTCTTGATCTTCAAACTCTATCAGGATGCCTTCCGGCCTGGCTCGCCGATCGGTTCGGCAGCCGCGCAGGCCGTCATCTTGTTCCTGATGGTGGCCGGTTTCACAGTGCTTCAGTTCCGCACCATCGAACGTCGGATTACCTACGGAGAATGAAGCGTGACCGACGATCTCACGCCATCGTTTGAGCTAAGGCGCCGCGCTGCGTCCGTCAAGCTTGAGTCGGTTGCAGCGTCTCGGCCAGCTGTGAAAGCGCGGGGCAAAACCCGTTGGGGCGTTCACTTGTCGCTGATCGCCGTGTGCTTCATCATGTGCATCCCGGCGCTCTACGCGCTGCAAACCGCCACTTTGAGCTCCGAGCAGGCCGCTTTTCCTCCGCCCAGGCTGTTTCCGCCCGGGGCAGACCTGTTCACCAACGTAAACCAATTGTTTGTGCGCCTCAACTTCGGCGCCTTGATCGTCAACACGACGATCGTTTCGCTCGTCATCGTGATCGGCAAAACGCTGTTGGCCATGCTGGCCGGTTTGGCGTTCGTTTACTTTCGATTTCCGGGGCGAACGGTTTTGTTCTTCGCCGTGCTGCTCACCCTGCTCATGCCGACCGAGATCGTGCTGCTGCCGCTGTTCCGCATGATGTCTGAACTGGGCTGGGGCGATCGCTACCCGCGGCTGGCGCTGACCATTCCGTTCTTAGCGACGGCGACGGGCGCCTTTCTGTTTCGGCAGCATTTTCGCAACATCCCGCGCGATCTGGTCGAAGCGGCGCAGATCGATGGCGCTAGCCCGCTGCGCTTCCTATTTGCCGTGCTGATCCCGATGTCGTGGAATGTGATCGTGGCGCATTCGCTCATCCAGTTCATCGGCAGTTGGAATCAATACCTGTGGCCGGTGCTCATCATTCAGCAGCCGGCCGATCAGGTCATTCAGGTTGGGGTGCGCAACGCGGTCAACTTCGGCGTTACGCCTCATTACGGAGTCCTGATGGCGGCGGGCATTATCGCGTCGCTGCCGCCGCTCATCCTGTTCGTCATCATGCAAAAACAGTTCATGAGCGGGTTCGCCATCACGCGCGATAAATGATCGCCCGCGCGCGGCGCGCTCAGCCGTTCGAAGCCAGCGTGCCGAGCATCAAAGTTGCCAGCGAGAAATAGATGATCACGCCGGAGATGTCCGATAGAGATGTGATCAGCGGCGCGCTCGCTGTTGCCGGGTCGAGCTTCAGCCGGCTGAGCAAAAACGGCAGGCCAGTGCCGATCACACTGCCGACGATGACGACAAGGGTCATCGTGAGGGCGACGACTGGGGCTATCTCAGGGCCGCCACGCAGAAAAGCGATGGGGGCCACGGCAGCGGCCATCGTCAATCCCATGGTCGCGGCGATCCCCAGCTCCTTAAAGAACAGCCGGCTCCAGTCGCCTAACTTGACGTCGCCGGTCGCCAGCGCGCGCACCATCAGCGTAGCGGCCTGCGAGCCAGCATTGCCGCTGCTGTCGATCAGCAGGGGCAGGAAGAAGACCAGCGCAATGTTGAGCGCGATCGTGTCTTCAAAAGCCGCGATTGCGCCGCCGGAAAAGATGTTGACGAACACCAGGACGACCAGCCAGCCGATGCGTTTGCGGTACAGGTCGAGAAAGGTAGCCTCGCGATAACTCATGCGCAGCGGGGCGACACCGGCCGTTTTGTGGAAGTCTTCGGTTGCCTCTTCACGGGCAACGTCGAGCACGTCGTCGAACGTGACGATGCCGACGAGGATGCCCTGCGAGTCAACCACCGGCACCACAGCGAGGTCGTAGCGCTCCATGATGCGAACGGCCTGCTCCCGGTCTTCGTTCGCGTTCAGGCTGATGAAGGTGTAATCCATGATCTGCTCAACCGTAGCCTCCGGGTCAGCCAGAATGAACCGGCGAATATCGAGCGCATCGAGCAGTTTCCACTTCGAATCGGTCACATAGATAACGTTGATCGTCTCGCTGCGCTTGCCCATCAGGCGAACATGGGCCAGCGCCTGTGCGATCGTCCACTCTGGGCGCACAGCGACATAATCAGGCGTCATCAAGCGGCCAACGCTCTCTGGCGGGTAGCCGAGCAGTTGGCGCGTCTTGGCTAAGTCTTCTGGGCTAAGCAGGTTGAGCAGTTTTTGCGTCACCTGTCCTGGCATCTCATCGAAGATCTGTGCGCGGTCATCGGGGCTCAGGTCGGCCAGCAGGCGGCGGGTCTCCTCGTGCGTCAGCTCTTCGAGCAGTTGGTTCTGCAGGTCATATTCAAGCTGCGCGAAAACCTCTCCAGAGATTTCGCGCGGCAGCAGCCGGAAGACGACGATGCGCTCCTGCTCGTCAAGATCGAACAGCAGCTCGGCGATCTCCGGCTCCGGCCATTTGCTCAGTTCAGTGCGAACGGCTTGCCAGTTCTGCTGGTCGATTAGGGTGCGGACATTGGTGACGATTTCTTCGAGCATTCGGCCTCTCCTCGCGCACACGACTTTAGCGGTTTACATAGACCAACTGCGCAAACAACAAAATCCCCGAGCTGACCAAGCCAGACCGGGGTGAAGCGCATCGTCGTGTGCCTAAGCAGCGCCAATGCCCGTTTAGGTCAGGCTGGGATGGGTTATTCGCCTTGTGGGGGTGTTTAGGCGAAGTCGTGGACGACTGTCGTCCATCCTTGTTGTTAACCTCACAACTCTAAAGCACAAGCCGGTATCGCCGGGCGATGACCGACTACCGGTATCTTACCCTTGACCCCCGAATTCCGTCAAGGTACTCTGCTGCCTGAATTCCCGCATGCGGCGGAATATGCCCGTTTGGGTTGGTATTCGTGAAGGTTACGACATAGGTTTCATGGAACAAAAACAGACAGTGTCCTCAATTCCAGTGATGATCCTCACCGGTTTCCTTGGTGCTGGCAAGACCTCGCTGCTCAATCATTTGCTGCACGCTGATCACAACATGCGCGTGGCCGTCCTCGTGAATGATTTCGGCTCGATCAACATCGACAGTCAGATGGTGGTTGGGGTTGAGGATAATATGATCAGCCTCGCCAATGGATGCATCTGCTGCACGATCCGTGGCGATTTGCTGGAAGCAGTGCTGAAGCTGCTTGATCGACAGCCGCCGCCTGAATATATCATCATTGAGACCAGTGGGGTGGCCGACCCAGCCAGCGTTGCTTCAACCTTCCTGCTGCCTCAGGTGCAGCCCTATCTTCATATCGACAGCATCCTGACCGTTTTTGACGCCGAACAGGGGGGCGACCGGCTGGAGCGTGAACTCTTTTTTCTGGCGATGGATCAGATCGGCGTGGCCGATATCGTCGTCATCAACAAGACCGATCTGGTATCGGCTGAACGCCTTGCCGCCGTGAAGTCGTGGGTGCGCGAGATCGTGCCGCGCGCGCGCTTGATCGAGACGACGCATGGACGGGTGCCGCCGGCGCTGGTGCTGGGGGCCGGCACTTATGACCTTCGCCAGCTTGACCAGCGCACGCCGCGCGATGTTCACGTGCATGAAGCTGGCGCTTCGGTTGACCACGCCCACCCAGAACCCGATCACAGCCTAGTGTTTGAAACATGGAGCTGGGTGAGCGACCAACCCCTCGCGCTGAAACCACTCAGGCGCGTCGTCGAGAACCTGCCGCTCTCGATTTTTCGGGCCAAAGGCTTCGTGTGGTTGGCCGATGCCCCCGACCGCCGTGCGCTGCTGCAAGTGGTCGGCAAACGGGTGACCTTGACTTTTGGTGAGCCGTGGGGTTCACAAACGCCCATCACCCAGATCGTCGTGATCGGCGAACATGGTGGCGTCGATGCCGCTGACCTGCAAACCCGCTTTGACGCAGCGCTGGCGGCGAACAACCCGCCCACCGAGTTGAGCCGGGTCAAGGATGCGGTGCTCGGCTGGCTGCGCGGCCGCCGCTAGCTCCCTCCCGTCAAGCGGGCAGCAGGTGCACGGCTTCGTCGATGAAATCGACCCCTACCGTTTGGCCTTCAGGGAAGATGCGATTGGCCCGCGGGTCGTTATCGACGACCACGAGCATCTGCCCGTCGATGCGCACCATGTACTCCACTTCAGAACCGAGATACATCGTCTGCTCGACCAAGGCCTGCGGCAGCGCCGGGTCCTCGCGCAGCGAGAGCGCCTCTGGCCGCAGCATCGCGATGACCCCGCCAACCGCGCGATAGTCGAAGGAAACGGGGGCTGCGATCGTTCGACCGAGCACATGCACATGCAGCGTTCCATTGGCACCCGCCTCGGCGGGCGCCTCGAGGAAATTGGCGCGCCCGATGAAATCGGCTACAAAGCGAGTGCTCGGATGTCTATAAATCATCTCAGGCGTGCCGATCTGCTCGATCTTGCCGGCATTCATCACGACAATGCGATCGGAAAGCGCCATCGCCTCAATCTGATCGTGCGTCACGTAGATGCTCGTGATGTTGAGGCGGCGCTGCAAGCGGTGAATTTCGCTGCGCATCTGCACACGCAGTTTCGCATCAAGGTTGGACAGCGGCTCGTCGAACAACAGAATGGCCGGCTCCATCACCAGCGACCGCGCCAGCGCGACGCGCTGCTGCTGGCCGCCCGAAAGTTGATTGGGGCGCCGGGCGCCCAGCCCGCCGAGGCCCATAAGATTGAGCGCTTCGTCAACCTTACGGCGAATCTCCTGTTTGCGCATACCGCGCGTTTGCAGGCCGTACGCAATGTTGTCGTACACGCTCATATGCGGGAACAGTGCGTAATTCTGAAAGACCAGCGCCATATCGCGTTTGTTGGGCGGCTGCAGGGTGATGTCCTGTCCATCGAGCAGGATCGTGCCGCTGGTTGGGGTTTCGAAGCCTGCGATCAAACGCAGAGTCGTCGTTTTGCCGCAGCCCGAAGGCCCAAGCAGGGTGACGAACTCGCCGCTGTAGATATCAAGCGAGACATCGTCCACTGCGGCGACTGTGCCATCGCCACCGCGCTGCGCGAACAGCTTTGAGACGTTCCTGAGGCGCAGGCGAACCGCAGGCGAAGTGGGCGCGTTCATCGTGCTCCTCCTTCAATAGTGCGTTCTGCGCCGGTGCGCGAGCCGACCAGCGCGTACAAGATGCCAACTGCGAGCAGGACGATCGTGATCAGGATCACGCAGTAGGCGAAGGCGTTGCCGTAGCGACCGTTCTCAACTTCGTTGAGGATCTGCTGTGTCATGATCTTCGTTTGAGGGGTCGTCAGAAAAATGATGGCCGAGATCGTCGTCATCG
>DAOTYT010000397.1:0-3277 GCA_034434615.1 Anaerolineae bacterium
CAATGGACAGGCTGAGCAAGAACATCCCCGCCAGCCCAACCAGCAGGACGAGCAGCAGCGCCGGGCGCAGCCCTAGGTTGAGACGTGGCAGTGCCGTGTCCTGAGCGTAGTCAGCAGGACGTGGGATCGGTTTGTAGCCTGCTTCTGACATCGCTTTTCCAATTACGGGAGGGAGGCAGTCATGACGACTGCCTCCCATCAAGCAAACTATTGGCTGCCTGCGGATTCAAGGCGCAGGTAGAAGTTGAACTCATGATCCGGCAGCAGGTCGGGGTGGAAGATCGCCACCAGGTCTTGCAGGATCAGGTGGGGGTTGGTCACGCCCAGTTCCCAGTAGTTGTTGCCGCCGTTCTCGTTCAGATCTTTGGTGTTGTTCCAGACATTGCCATTCTGGACAGCAGCGAAATCGGCGTAGCGGCTGTCGCGCGCCAGCAGATCATCCAGCGTGGTGACGCCGAAGGCGCCGGTGATCCAGACATCGGCATCCAGCGCCCCATCGTAGACCGCCTCAAAGCTGAGGGGCGCGCTGCCTTCGGGCGCTTCTTCGCCCAGCGCAATCACCCCGCCAGCATCGCGGATGAGCGCACCGACGTAAGTCTGTGCGCCGGGGATGCTCCACGCCTCGCTGAAGCTGGAATACGTGTTCCACAGCACCACCGGGCGCTCATCTTCCGGCACGCTCGCCGCCAGCTCGCGCGCCTCGTTGTAAGCGCTCACGATGTCAGCGTAGACGGCCTCCGCGCGCGCCTCGGCGTTGTAGAACAGCGCTGTGTATTTGATCCACTCTGCGCGCGCCAGCGGCGTGGGTTCGCGCCACTCGGCGTTCAGCGCCGTGAAGATGCCCGCCTCGATCAGCACCGGGTGGGCGTCGCTGGCGGGATTGAAGCCGAAGGTCATCACGATGTCCGGCTCGACATCCAGCACCAGCTCAACGTTGACTTCTGCGCCGCTGCCGATCTCCACCAGCTCCCCGGCGTCGATGAGCGCGCGCACCTCTGGCGAGTTGACATAGAGGAAGCTGTCCAGCCCGACCAGCTTATCCACCAGACCCAGTTCGGTCAGGTGCGGGAGCTGAGTCGTGGACATGGCGATGATCTCGCCCGCCGGCACGTCAATGAACTGCGTGCCATCTGGGAAGTCAGCGGCATCCGGCGCGGGCGTGCCGCACTGCGTCAGCACATAGGTGAACGGCTCCGCGCCGTCGAAGGCGTTGGTCACCGTCACCACTTTGTAGTGGTTGAAATACTCAACGCTGAAGTTGACCGCATCGGTGATGGTGATCTTGTCTGGGAAGTAGTCAACGTTCGGATCATAATCGGTGACACATTCGTCCGTCAGGTTGGCGTCAAGCACAACGTCATCCTGGGCAGCAGCGGGCAGAAGCGCCAGCAGACCGCTCAGGGCGACCAGAAGCAAAATGGTGAATAGTCGTTTCATTGTGTTCCTCCTTCAGTTCTCGGTAAATGGTGCAGCGCACGGTACTGTGTTTTCAGCGCCTGCGACAACACAGCGGCACTGTTTGCTGCTAACTCATGGACCACCACCAGCGGCTCGACTGCTTCCGCAATGCGCTGGCAGTCGGGCAGGGTGAAGGGGCGGTGTTGGTCGATGCGACCGACATGGTCACGCGCAAGGATGAACTGCTCTGCGAAGGGCAAATCCGCATAGCCTTCTGGCAGCCCCTCAGTGATGGTGCGCTGCTGGTAATCACCTGACAGACTCAGGTTGAGATGGACGCACGCGATCCGATCACGCACAGCAGCGGACAACGCCTCGATCCGATCCAGAACGAAGAAAATGGCATCCTGTTCCGTACGCAATCCATGCCGCGTGTTCATCAGGTGAGCCGTATCCAGCACGAAGGCCCAGTTATCGAAGGTCAGACAGCGCATCAGATATTCGGACATCGTTGGATCGGCGAAAGTCAGCCCTGGCCACCACACGTTTTCGATATAGAGTGTGACAGGCGGTTCTCCACCGCTCATCTCGGCGACGGTATTCAGGGCAGACGCGAAGGCATCCAGCACTTCAAGGTCGGTATAGGTGTAGGCACGGGTGAAGGCGTGCGCGAATTCGACATGCGCGGCGTGAACGACTGCATACGTTGCGCCCAGTCGGGCTGCATCGTTCAACTGGCAGGTCAACCCGTTGAGCATCTGGCTGCGCCAGATACCCCCGGCATAGCGCCGCGCCCAGTCCTGTTCGCCCTGGTAGTAGCGCTGCACCGCATCGGTCTTGTTGCGCCAGATGTCCAGCCAGGTGATCCAGATAGGCAGATGCACGCCATAGACTAGGTCAGGCGGCAGGTCACCCGGTGGGCCATCAATGTCGATCAGCAGTTCGATGCCCTGCATGTTATGCTCACGGGCAAAATCAGCGATAGCGTCCCAACCCATGCCATGAAAGCCTGCCATCTGCTGGTAAACGGAAGCGTTGAACAGTTCGATCATGACTGCCTACCCGTGAAACATCGTCTTGCCGGAGCGGTCTTTTGGGTCGGGATCAAGACCCAGGCAGGTTTTGCGCAACTTGTCCCACAGCGCCAATCGTGACCAATCCGGCTGCTTGAGGAACTTCATCTCATCGGATAGGAATGGGTTCGGCAAAAAAACCGTGATCTGGTTCTCGTCACGCCCGTTGAACAGGCGCAGTCCCCAGCTACCCACGCTGCCGTCAGGATTGAGGCGACGGTAAAGTTCGGCACGGGATGTCTTGCGAATTTGGGACAGTTCGGGCGAAGTCGGATTGCGTGATGTCCCCGCGTTATGCCCGATGCAGATGTGAAAATGCCAGGGGCCAAAGTCCACTGTCAAGTAGCCATCCAGCACGCCGATTTTCTCCGGCGGACGATCCACCTTCACCTCGAATACGCTGCCTTGAATCAAAGTACCAAAGACAATCTCCTGCCAGTGGTTCTCGAACAGATCGGTCAACAGATGGTTGAGAAACGTCTCGGATACTTCCAGTTCCCAGACTTCCAGCGTGCCGTTCCCGAGTTCTTCAATCGTTTTAGGATCCATCTATCCTTCTACTCCAGTTCGCTGCCAGATCACCAGCCCGACGGCAAAGCGGCAGGTGTACATCACGCCGTCAGAGGTTGGTTGTACGTAGGGGGCGAGGCGACTGGTAAACGCCGCCAGATCACTCGCGGTCGCGTTATGGGGCGCAAAATCGCGGGCGAGTGATGGCACGTCTGGGGCGGTGCGCGTCATGCGTTCATGAACCAGCCGTACCTCAGCCCGCACCCGGCACTGGCGCAGCATTCCGGCAAAGTAAA
>DAOTYT010000398.1:0-4372 GCA_034434615.1 Anaerolineae bacterium
TAGCAGCTTGATGCGGGCTATTCGTTATTTGGGAAAGCAGAAACGCTCAACACTGATCGCTTATGGCGCGCTGGTCATAGCCACGTTGGCGCAGCTGGCCGTGCCGATCCTAGTCCAAAACATGATCGATGCCGTCACCAACGGCACGATTGCCAATGCGATCCTTGGGCTGCCGGCAATCGCGCAGAATTTTGCCGCCGCGCAAGCTGGCTTCACTATTGACGACCTGCGCATCTTCCAGGCAAATGCTGAGACATGGTTGATCGGCGCGACGCTGTTCATCCTTATTTTTGCGATCACGCGCGGCCTCTTCTCGTTTATTCAAGCCTATATGGCTGAAAAAACTTCGCAAGGGGTTGCGTTCGATTTCCGCAACGAGATCTTCGCTAAAGTTCAGCGCCTGTCATTCAGCTACCATGATCAGAACCAGACCGGCCAGCTCATGATCCGCGCGACTGATGACGTCGAGAAAGTGCGCCTGTTCATCGCGCAGGGGCTGGTGTTAACGGCGCAGGCTTTTCTGCTGCTCAGCGCAACGCTCGTCATCCTGTTCCTGACCGATTGGAAGCTCACCCTCGTCGTGCTGCCGATTTTACCGCTGGCGCTCATCATCTTCATGATCTTCGGCAAGATCTCGCAGCCGCTGTTCGTCGAGCTGCAAATGCGCTTGTCGCGCTTGAACACCATTTTGCAGGAAAACATGGCCGGCATCAAAGTGGTGCGCGCCTTTGCCCGCGAGCGGCACGAACAGAGGCGCTTCGATGCCGCTACCGACGATCTGTTTGCCCAGCAGTTAAGGGTGGCGCGCACATTTTCCCTGCTGTTCCCGGTCATCTTCCTGATCGCGCAGCTCGGCCAGGTTGCCATCCTCTATTTTGGCGGGCGTTTCATCCTCGATGGGTCGATCTCACTGGGGGTGTACCAGAAATTCAGCTTGTACGTCATTTACGTCTTTTTCCCGCTTGGTCAACTCGGGTTCATCATTTCGCTGCTGGCGCAGGCCTCAGCCTCGGCCACGCGCATCTTCGAAATCCTGGATGCGAAAAGCGATGTCACCAATAAACCCGACGCGATTGACCTCCCTCCGATTCAAGGTCACGTGGTTTTCGAGCATGTCACTTTCCGGTATTTCAACTCGGGAGAGCCGGTGCTGCGCGATATTAGCTTTGAGGCCAAGCCAGGCCAAACAGTCGCGCTGCTTGGGGGAACGGGAAGCGGTAAAACGACCATCATCAATCTTATCCCGCGCTTCTATGACGCCAGTGAAGGGCGCATCCTGATCGACGGCTGTGATGTGCGCGATGTCACGCTTGACAGTTTGCGCTCTCAAATCGGCATCGTTTTGCAGGAGACCAATTTGTTCAGCGGGACGATTCGCGACAACATCGCGTTTGGGCGCACAGAAGCAACAGATGAAGAGATCATTGCTGCAGCCAAGGCGGCGGCCGCGCACGACTTCATCATGAGCTTTCCTCAAGGCTACGATACGCCCGTCGGCGAACGCGGGGCGACTCTCTCCGGCGGCCAGAAACAACGCATCGCCATCGCGCGCGCGCTGCTGCTTGACCCGCGCCTGCTCATCCTCGATGACTCGACCAGCAGCGTCGACCTGCTAACGGAGCATCTGATCCAGAAAGCGCTCGACCGGCTGATGAAAGGACGCACCAGCTTTGTAATCGCTCAGCGTATCACGACCGTTCTGAATGCTGACCTAATCCTTGTCCTCGATAAGGGCCGCATCGTCGCCAGCGGCAAGCACAGCGATTTGATGGAAAACAGCGCCCTTTACGCCGAGATTTACAATTCGCAGCTCGTCAGCGATGTCGAGATCGAGGCAGTGAACCCCGCGCTGCTGGCTCAGGAGGGCTGAGATCATGATGGGACTTGACGGCAACCGCCGTCTCATGGAAAACGAAGTGAGCAGAGCGACTAACCTTGCCGCGACGCTGCGCCGCTTCGGCGCTTATTTCCGGCAGTACTGGGTTGGTCTGGCCCTCGCCTTTGCGCTGATCATCGCTGCGACGTGGACGCAGGTCGTGGCCCCTGAACTGATTGGGCAAGCAGTAGATTGCTATTTGTTTCCCCGCGCCGATGCCTGCTGGTTCGAGCCAACGGCGGTCGCTGCCGCGACCGAGGAAAAACTGGTTGGTTTGGGCGGGCTGGCGCTCATCCTGGCTGGCCTGTTCATCGCCAGTTCGATCCTGAATGGTCTCGCCTTCTTCGCTATGAGCCGCACTGGCCAGTATGTACTGCGCAAAATGCGTCAAGATCTGTTCCGCCACATGCAGCGCTTGTCGCTTGGTTACTACAGCGAGAACGAAGTCGGCAACATCATGAGCCGCGTGACCAACGACACCGATACCATTCAGCAGGCCTTCAGCTTTGCGCTGCTCAGCGTGTTCAGCGGCGTCCTGCTCATGGTCTGGATCGCCATCCGCATGATGCAAACGAACCTGCCCTACGGCCTGATCAGCCTCTCGGTAGTGCCTATGATGTTCATCGCAACCGTCTACTTTTCCAATCAGGCGCGGCGCGCATTCCGCCGCAGCAGGCGCGAGATGGGCAGCGTCAATGCTGATTTGCAGGAAAGCATCGCTGGTGTGCGCGAGGTGCAGGCCTTCAATCGCGAAGATGAAAACATCGAGAATTTCCGGCGCACGAATGCCGCCAATCGCGATGCCAACGTCCGCGCTGCCGCTTTCACCAGTGCGCTTAACCCTATCTTGGAGGCGCTTGGCTACGTAGCGATCGGCATTGTCGTCGTCGTTGGCGGCCTCTCAGTCCTGCGCAATGAGCCGCTGCTGGGAACGAGCGTCATTTCGCTGGGTTTGGTTTTCACCTATCTGCAATATGTTCAGCGATTTAACCAGCCGATCCAGCAGATCGCCATTTTGTGGACGAACATTCAGAGCGCAATCGCCGGCGGCGAGCGCATCTTCGGCCTGCTCGACGTGCCGGTCGATCTGGACGACAAGCCCGGCGCACAGCCAATGCCTGAAATCGTCGGACGAGTCGAATTCGATAACGTTGAAGCGGCTTACAAACCCGGCGTCCCTGTGCTGCGCGGCATCAACTTTACGGCCGAGCCCGGTCAAACGGTCGCCATCGTCGGCCCAACCGGCGCCGGCAAGACGACCATCATCAATCTGATCCCGCGTTTCTACGACGTGACCGGCGGTGCCGTGCGGATCGACGGCTACGATGTGCGCGACGTGACGATGGAAAGCCTGCGCAGACAAATCGGCATCGTGCTGCAGGATACTTTCCTTTTCTCCGACACGGTCATGAACAATATCCGATATGGTCGCCTCGACGCGACGGACGAGGAGGTGATCGCCGCAGCGAAGTTGGTCGCCGCCGATACATTCATCGAGCGGCTGCCGCAGGGCTACCAAACTATGCTGGGCGAGCGCGGCAGCGGCTTAAGCCAAGGGCAGCGCCAGCTCATCGCCATTGCTCGCGTCGCCTTGATGAACCCGCGCATCCTGATCCTTGACGAAGCGACTTCCAGCGTCGATACGCGCACGGAACGGCTGATCCAGCGCGCGTTTGAAGAACTGCTGCGCGGGCGCACTTCGTTCGTCATCGCGCACCGTCTCAGCACGATTCGCAATGCTGACATCGTCTTGATGCTGAAGGACGGACGCATCGTTGAACGAGGCACGCATCGCGAACTTTTAGCGCTGCGCGGGGCATACTACGATCTGTACATGAGCCAATTTCAACATGAAGCCGTGCGTGAGGGAACGCTTGGCGAAGAAAGCGCTCTGCCTGCTGCGTCTGAAATCCCGTCGTGAAGCTGCATGGCAAAAACATGGAGCCTGTCTCGTCATGGCAGGCTCCATGTGTATGCGTGTATGCGCTTTTCATTTTAAGCGAGATGGACGACTTCTTTCGAAACGCCTATTTACGGCCAAACCATTTCGCTATTCTGTTTGACGGGTTTTTTGGCTGGTTAAGTTCTTTAAGATGCGCCTCTAATTCAGCGCGTATCGCCTCGGGCACAGGGAACGGCGTCCCTTCTCCGGCCAAAAATGCCTCGATCGGCTGGGCGAAACCGTCATCAAACTGCGGCCCCTCCGCCGTCGAGACCCAGCTCGACCAAATCAGCCGCCCTGTGTTGGCGAAGACGCGAACGCTGTACCCACGCGCGCCTTCTGACCACTCCCAGGTTGAGCCTTCACGCTTGTAGGCTGTCACTGCGGCACTTATGGGCAAACAAGCCGGAAGCCGATGCTGCCATAATGGCTTTCTGGCCCCAGCACAAAGTGGAAGCTCGTCTGTGCTCGTTCATACGCGCTCATGTAAGAACCGCCCTGCACCGCGCGCGTATCGCGGGTGGTGATATCGATCTGATCATACTCTCCGTTTA
>DAOTYT010000399.1:0-14088 GCA_034434615.1 Anaerolineae bacterium
CAATCAGCTCCATGACGTCTTCACGCTGAACAAAGCTCATTTCGAGATCGAGCTGCGTGAACTCGGGCTGGCGGTCGCCGCGCAGGTCTTCATCGCGAAAGCAGCGCGCGATCTGAAAATAGCGCTCGTAACCAGCAACCATGAGAAGCTGCTTGAGCTGCTGAGGACTCTGCGGCAAAGCGTAGAATTTTCCGGGCAGCAAGCGGCTGGGGACCAAAAAGTCGCGCGCCCCTTCCGGGGTCGTTTTGAATAAAATCGGCGTCTCGATCTCGACGAAGCCGCGCGCGTCAAGATAATCGCGAATGAACTTGACCACTTTGTGACGCAGCACAAGGTTGCGCTGCATGCGCGGCCGCCTAAGATCGAGGTAGCGATAACGCATCCGCGCCACTTCATCGATCTTTTCGTCTTTGTTGATGTAAAACGGCGGCGTTTTGGCCGCATTCAGGATGACAATCTCACTTGCGACGACTTCGATCTCGCCGGTTTCAAGCTCTGGGTTAGCCGTCCCTTCAGGCCGCACCCGTACCTGACCTTTCACCTGCAGGACGTACTCATTGCGCGCTTGGCTGGCGACACGATGCGCTTCGGGAGCATTTTCCAGATCGACGACGATCTGCGTCATGCCCCACCGGTCGCGCAGATCGATAAATATCAGCCCGCCTTGATCGCGGCGACGATGCACCCAGCCGGCCAACAGGACCGTTTGCCCAGCGTGCTCTGGCCGAAGTTCGCCGCAGGTTTGCGTTTTCAGCATGGTGGCGCCCTCACCGAAGTAGTGCTGCAAAAAATGAACGGGGCAAAGCATAGCACGGCGCGGCAAAGAAATAAAGCGCAAGCCCTGCGCTCCAGTGACGCTCAGCAGTTGCCCCGGGCTCAATCGTAGTGAGGAGCCGCTGCACCTATTTCGAGGCTTCTATCTAAACGGTATGCAGATAGCCACCGGCAAGCTGCCGATCCACCCAGCGCGCAACCAGGGGATAACGGTAATCGCGGCCGCTCATCGTTTCAATTGCGGCGATCGTCCCGAAAAATACCATCGCCACCGGCAGAAGCAAGACGACGAGCGCAAGGACGATGCCGACGATCCCCCATACTGGCACTAAGATGAATCCGATCAGGATCGCCATCGCCAACAGCGCGATAACCATACCCAGCACCCATACCAGTCCCCCGACGGTTAACAGGGCAAAGGCGCCAACCGTGCCAGCTAACTGAATGACGAACGCTTGCAACGCATGAAAAGCGATGTAGTCGGAGCGTTTGCGGAACATGAAATAGATGACTAACGGCAAAAAGATGCTGACTGGAATGATCGCGCCGATGGTGAACAGGCCGCCGAGGGCCGTCACCCATACGCTGGCATGCGCAACGGTTGCCCACAACCGTTCATCATCCGAGACGCGCAGCGTGCTGTAACTGCGCGGCATTTGCCGCGGCGCCTGCCGGCGGGCAGGGCGATCTACAGCTGGGGTTTCCTCGGGCATACGGCGATAGCGGCTCTCATATTCCTGAACCACAGCATCGCCGTCTTCGGTCAACGTTCCGCTTTGAGCCGAGGCGGAGTCTGCCGCCGTGGAGGCGGTCAACCGTGTGACGCGAGCATGATCCTCAGGGGTATCACCGGCAGGCTGCTTGATTTCGTCGTTCATTAACGAACCCTCGAATAGCATGATGACAATCAACAGGCCATCTTCCAATCTATATCTGTGCAATAATACGTCATTCGCGCACTAAAGTTGCAACGGCCGCCCAAGAATTCGGTATACTTAGGCCATGATGAAGAACAATTTCACCCTCACGAAGCGCCACCTCGGCCTGCTGCTGCTGGTTGGCGGAATAGCCGGTTTCTTCGGCGTGCTCTCGATCGATATTATTGATGTCGGCCGCGAGGGCGGCATCGGCCCAGTTCAGCAAATCGCGCTTGCGGGCTGCCTGTTGGTCGCAGGGATCGGCTTGAGTTTGATCCCATTAGGGAACCAACTCGCCTGATGACGGCCGAACGAACGCTCCAGCCAGCGCATTCCGAACGGACTCGCTCGGTCGGCATGCTGCTCAACGTCCATCGGCTGCTGATGTCGGCGGCCCTGTTGGTGCTGCTTGGCTATTTCCTCATTTACGTCGTCTATGCCGTCAACCTGATGCAGTTCCCCTTCGATTACGATCAGGGCGAAGGGTTTGAACTGGTGGATACGATCATGTTCAGCCGGGGACAATGGCCGTATCAAGATACGAACGTTTACCCGTTCTATTCGAGCAACTATCCTCCGCTCTTTCACATCATGTTAGTGCCCTTCGTCTGGATTTTTGGAGAGGCCTACTGGTATGGGCGGCTGCTGGGCTTTTTGGGAACGCTGGTGACCGCGAGCGCGATCGGCTATGCAGTTTATCGAGAGGGTGGACATCGCTGGGTCGCGCTGCTCTCCGGGTTCGCTTTTCTCGCTTCTAACACGATTTACCATATTGGCCCGCTGTTTCGCCAGCACATGACGATGGTGATGTTCGAGACGCTCGCTGTGCTGGTGCTGGCGCATGCTGTCACGATCGATGATACGCACCGCCGGCGGCGGCTGATCGCGCTGGGGCTGGCGCTGGTCTTGGCGGCTGGCTATACCAAACAGCTCGCCTTGGCCACTGCGATCGCGGTGTTCATCTTTTTGTTCATTCGGCAGCCGCGCGGCGCCATTTTATGGGGGGTGCTCTTCGCCGCAGTTGGCGGGGGCATCTTCTTGTGGATGAACTGGGCAACTGAAGGACAGTGGTGGCTGCAAACGATCGCGGCCAACGTCAACGAATACTATCCTGACCAGACGATCGGCCTGTTTCGGCTGTGGTTTAGCTTGCACGGCTTTTTGCTGGTTCCAGCGGCGCTGTATGCGGCCTATGAGCTGTATTTTGCGCGGCTTTCGATCTACACCGTCTGGTTTGCTGCCGCGGTGGCGAACAGTTTGCTCTCGGGCAAGTGGGGCGCAGGCGACAGCTATTTTGCCACCTCGATCGCCGCGTTATGCATCTTGAGCGGTATTTTCGCCAGCCGAACGCTGAACCGCACGTGGACGTTCGAACACAATTACCTCTCGCGCGTCCTGATCGATCCACTGCGACGCTTTGGCCCTGCCCTTGCGACGGCCGGGATGGTTGTGATCCCGCTCCTGTATCTAGGATATGGGCGGGCAGTCCTTCATATGCCTACGGAAGGGCCAGTTTTCGGCCCGATCGCGCGGACGCTTGGTATCGAGGCAAACGCGCTGAACGGGTTTTATGACTCGGCGGGGCGCATCGCTGGCGGATACGCCGACATTGGGCACCTCGTCACACAAGAAGACATCGATGCTGGATGGCGGATCGTTGAGTTAGTGCGCGCCGTAGACGGGCCCGTCTTGAGCGAGGAGGCTGCTTTTACACTGCTGGCGGGCAAGGAAGTGATCACCAACCCCACGCAGCTTCGCAACCTGTGGCTGAATGGGTTGTTTGACTCAACTGCACTGGTCACTATGATCGAACAGCAGGAATTCGGCTTAGTCATAATGCGAGCGCAGTTCTATCCGACCGATGTCCTCATCGCGATCGCAGAACACTATGAACAGACCGACTCGATCGCGATGAATGGGTTCAACTACTTAATCTTCGAACCGCGCAGGTGACGCGGGGATCTCCCGCTCGCTTGCGATTTTGTCAGCAGGGAGAAATAGAGATGATTTCTGAACATCAGACTTTTGCGACGACCACCCGCGGCCTGCGGCGCGATTCGCTGCCGATGCATCTCTTTGAAAAAGCCAAACGCCTAGGCATCTGGAACCCCACTGATATCGATTTTACGCAGGATAAGCTCGACTGGCAGCGGCTGAACGACCGCGAACGCACCGTCATCCTTCATTTGACATCGCTGTTCCAGGCAGGTGAAGAAGCAGTAACGCTTGACTTGCTGCCGCTGATCATGACGATTGCGCGCGAGGGGCGGATCGAGGAAGAGATTTTCCTGACATCCTTTTTGTGGGAGGAAGCTAAGCACACCGATTTTTTCCGCCGCTTTTTGGACGAGGTGGCCGGCCATCCTGCCGATTTGAGCGAGTATACGACCCCGAACTATCGTACTATTGTCTACGAGGCGCTGCCAGCAGCTCTCCATGCCCTGATCGACGATCCATCGGCGGCGGCTCAGGTTCGCGCATCGGTCATCTATAACATGATCGTTGAGGGCGTGCTGGCCGAGACAGGCTATCATGCCTATAAAGCGATGTTGGAGCGCAACCAGCTGATGCCGGGGCAGATCAAAGGCATCACGCTGCTGAAGCAAGATGAATCGCGCCACATCGCTTACGGCATTTTCCTAATCTCGCGGCTGATAGCGAGCGACGAAAAGCTTTGGGACGTAGTAGAAGAAACCCTGAACGCAATGATCGGGCCGGCGCTGGGCGTCATCGATGATCTGTTCACGCTGTACGACCCAATGCCATTCGGGCTGACCGTCGATGAATTCGCCAGCTATGCGCTGATGCAGTATCAGAAGCGTTACAGCCGGCTGACAGCGGCACGCGGTCGCTCACTCGAGGAAGTGACCAGCATCACGCGCACTGCCCTTGAACACGATGATGCATAGTGAGGCTCGTTCGGCGCAGGCTTAACCTGCAGCGAGAAAAGCACCCTTTACCTCAGGGAGATCGGCTGGTATAACAAGGCTAACCTGCTGTGCGCGTGATGCAGCGCCAACCGGTTTTGAGCCAACATCCTCTGAACGGGAGCTGGCATGTGACAGTAAGGTGATAGGCTGCGGCCAAGACCCCAGCGTCAGCGAGGCTCCCACCTGCGAAAGCAGGTTCAAAACTTCGCTCACACGGCATGGCAGGAGTTTGAAAATGAGCGACGCCCGCACTTACCGCGGGCGTCGTTATTATTCGGAGTAGTTCGCCCCGAACACTTCGGTGAAGAGCTGGCTGAGCTGCGCGCGCCGCGGCACCAGCACCTGCGCGCCCTGGGGGGTCGTATAGCCCATGATGTAGTTGCTATCCAAAACGCCGGTGACGATATTCTCGCTGGGAATATCGCGCAGATACAGCGCAAGCTGGATGATCTGCTCGATCGACAAACCAGTGTAGACGTGATTATTAAGCGTCCTGAGGATGCTGGGGGACTGTAAGATGAGCTGTGGAAGCATATCGTAATTCAGGATGCGATCGCGGATGGCATACAGCACCAGCTGCTGGCGACGCGCGCGCTCGAAGTCATTATCGTTATGGCGAGTGCGGGCAAACTTCAACGCCGTCGCACCATCCATGTGCTGTGGGCCAGCGCGCAAGATGAGCGGATCGTAACCATAGTTCATGTCCGGGTAGTCATAGTCGATGATGTCGTACGGCACGACGATATCAATGCCCCCGATCAAATCGATCAGGTTAATAACTCCGTTGAAATCGAGCAGGATGTAATTGTGAATGCGGATGCCAAAGTTGTACTGCACCGTCTGCATGGCGAGCGTCGGGCCGTAATTCGTCTGCTGAAGCTCACCTAACACCAGCGCGCTGTTGACACGCTGAAGCTGGCCGTAACCAGGCACTTCGACGTATAAATCGCGCGGAATACTCAAAATGCCCAAACGCTGCGAGCGCGGGTCAAGGCTGACGAGCATCATCGTATCGGTGCGATAAGCCAGCCCAGTCTCGCCAGGCCGGCGGTCCATCCCCATCACCAATACGGTGAACCGCGAAGAACCATTCCAAGGCTGCAAAACGATGCTGCGCCCGTCGTCGAGCGTCACCTGTGAACCGATGACGAGGCCGCCAAACTGGTCGTAATTCAGGCGCGCGTCGACGGCTGTTGGCAGCGCAGCCACAGCCGTCGGCATGACGGCAATTCCCTGTGTCGTTGCGCGCACGAGCAGCGTGACGCTCATACTCAGCACAATCACCACGCTGAGCAGCGCGAGCGCGATGACGACCCACGCCCATTCAACATGATTACGACGCCGACGAGAGCGGCGGCGCGTACGCGGCGGCACATGGGCTGATGTCTCTACCGGCGGTAAAGGCAGCGGAGCTGCGCCGCTGAGAGGCTGCTGTGGTTGAGTCACGGGCGGCATGCTGCGCAAAGTCGAGGCATGCTGATAAACCGACTCGTAGCGCCGAACACTTCCATTCGATGTAGCCGCGGCCGGTGAAGTCCCTTCTCCTTGCCCGGATGAACGAGGATAGATCGGTATTGTGTTGTCGTCTTCCATGCGAAAGCTGTTAGGCATGGCAAAATTCCGTTGACTTCACTCTCGTTTAGTATAGGCGGGGTGCCGGAAGGCGTCAATGCGCCTTTGATGGCGCTTACACAACGTCCAGCCTATGAACTTGAACTACGAGTTTCGCCGCGCAGCAGAGCTGCCAGCAGCACTGCCAGTTCACCGTGCAGGCGGTATAAAACACTCCTATAAGCAAGCTGCTGGCGCGCGGTTTAGGCATTCCCTTGCAATCACGAGAAAAACTCAGGTATAATTCTACAATTAGTTAATGTTTCACAAACCCCGGACTCACCTTCGACCATGCACGCGGTAGTCGAGCATTTGAGTCGAGCACTTGGAGGTCGTTTAGCTTAATGCCTGCTCACCAATGGGCGCGCAGCTTCGCTGTGACGGACGATGACATCGATCTCATCATGGGCGCCCTGCTCGAAAAAGAAACCCCTCTCGACACAGAAGCCATCGTCCGCATCCTCATTCAGAACCGGCTTGCTCAAGAAACAGCAGCGCTCCAAGAAAAGTTCAAAGACGTCGTTCCTTATAACCCCGCGCACAGCTACTCGATTGGCCAAAAGCTCGTTTTTCCGGCCCTGGCCTATGCCGTTGGCAGGGTCGTCGAGCAGCGGCCAGGCAACAACCCCGCATATGGCAGCTACTCGGTGATCACTGTTGAGTTTGAAGACGATAGTGAACCCCGCTATCGACAGTTTGCAGCCAACTATGCAGACCATATCCTCAGTAAAGCGAGTAACAACGGCGGCGAAACTTCGTATAACACCGTCACGCTGTCCGTAGACGAAATTTTAGACGCTGAACGCACTCGCATCGTTAAACTGGTTGAAGAGCGGCTGCGCAGCCATGAGGATCTCGTCAGCGTCGCTGGCCTCTGGTTCCCACGCAGCCTGATGCTGGAGATCCATGAAGGTCACCTCAATCTTGCAGAAGCTGCACTCGATTTAGCCGATGGAGGGCCTTTATCGACCGAACAAATCATTGAGGCGATCGGCGGGTTGGGCCAGTCGCCCTTGGCGCTGCAAGTTTTCTCGCTCAACTATGCGCTAAAAGGCGATGACCGCTTCGACGAAGTGGGGTCGATGGGCACGGTTCTGTGGTATCTCAAACGGCTGGAACCTTCAGAAGTTCGCACTGTGCCAGCTATGCTGAAGTATCAGCCCATTGAGTATGACCAAGCCCTGCTCACGCCGGAGATGACAGCCTTAGAGCAGGAGATCGGTGACGAATGGTCTCCAATTGTTGAGCCGGAGCAGTTCCCAGGCGAGGCGTCGATCTCGCTGATCTATCCCCACCGGCGGCTGGGAACGCTGCCGCTGACGGCGCACATGCGCAGTATTTTTCCCACTGCGCGGCGCACTTCGCGCATCTGGGTGACCTTGATCGACGGCCAGGACGGCACTGAATACCCCGGGTGGGTGGTCTGGCAAGACCGCTATGTGTTCGGCCTCGGCCAACTCTATCGAAAACATAAACTGCCGGTTGGGGCGACGATCACGGTTCGCACCAGTGAAGAGCCAGGCAAGATTGTGGTCGATTTTCACGCGCACCGGCCGCGAACCGAATACGTCCGGTTAATCGTCCCCAAGAATGGCCAAATCACCTTCGACGAAGAAAAGCGAGCCATCGGCGCTGAATATGATGATTTGATGATCCTTGGCGCTGATGATCTGAAAGCGGTCGATGCACTGTTCGAGGCGACGCAGCAAAGCCGCCGCGGCCTCATCTCGATCCTCATCATGCTGATGAAAGAGCTGGGCAAAATGTCACCTCAAAAAACGGTGCATGCGAAGACGTTATACAGCGCCGTCAATGTGCTGCGACGATGCCCGCCGGGGCCAATCTTTGCCGCACTTGCTTCCAGCCCAGAATTTGAGCACGTCGGCAATAATTACTGGAGACTGATCCTGGATTAGGAGAAAGCCATGCAAGCGTCCCCCAGTAAGCCGAGCGCACTCATCAAACCAACTCTCGATACCCTGTTTCACATCGATTATTCGTGGTGGGAGAAAAGCGACGAAGACCTGCGCACCTACCTACTCAGCCATCTTTCTCCCACTCAGCGTGAATGGCTCAGCCACAACTCTGAAAATACGCTGGTTGATTTCATCGATCCTGATACCGGAGAGGTGACCCAGCACGATGAGCTTGGCCTTGCGCTTCAGCAGGCAGCCCGCGATCCGAATTTTATTAACCCTCACACCTCGATCGTTGACTGCGTTTTTCGGGTGTTTATCGCTAATGGCAATACGCCGCAGACCCCGCGAGAACTTTCCGAAAAAATTGGCCGGCCAGCCACGCTGATCTTAAAAACGTTCGGCGGAACGCGCATCTACAAAGGGATTCGGCCGGCCCAGGGCTGAAGCATCACAGCCCTGAATAGACAAACTTCTCATAACATAAATTGATCGGATGGAGCAATCATGGGGCGTGTGATCAATCCAGACAGCACCGGTAAACAGCGCAACCAGCTTATGCGTACTGTCGCTGAACTGGTGCGCCGTTTAGGTCAAAAAACAGTCGTTGACGACGATGCCAAAGACATGGCCGCCTTGCTGGTTTACTGCCTGCGCGAGATCGATGAGGGCATCGATGCCTCGGCTGCTGCTTGGGAAAAACGCGATTACTGGATGAAAGCCGATGAACTGCGCCAGCGTTGGGCCTGGGCAGGACAGATCGCTGACCGACTTTACAGCCTAATCCTTGACGAGCGATGGGACGATTTCCCCGCGATCTTGGTTCAGCTCATGCCGCATATCGGCGATATTAAGATCACCAAGTTCACGCGCGATGAAAGCTTGTGGCAAAACGCGCACTCCCGTTTGCTGCTAGAGCGAGCGCCGAACGAGCAGTGATTGCTAGTCGAAGCGTTCGTTAACCCAATCGGCCAGCGCGGCATAGTTTGGCACCGCCTGCCCGCGAGCATTAGCCGTGATCAAGCTGCGATCGATGACCAGCCGATCGAACCGGCCAGCATTCAGAACGACGGCCGGCAAAGCAGCACCAGCATCGAGCAGAGTCAAATCTGTATCGAGCGAGCGGCTAAACACGGAGAGCGCCGCCGGCCACGTGGCCGGGTTGAGCAGCCGGCGCGACAGCGCCAAAAGCACCTGCTGCTGCCTACCAGCGCGCGCATAATCGTCATCAGCGTATCGTGTGCGGGCATAAGCGAGCGCGCGCTCGCCATCAAGGACCTGCACACCGGGTTCAAACCGCAGCATCATTGTTCCGCCGTCAGGGGTTGGATACTGCGGATCGACGATCGGCCGTTCAATATCGACCGTAATCCCACCTACAGCGTCGATCAACTCGACAAAGGCCTCGAAATTAAGGCGAACGTAGCGATTTGGCGAGAAGCCAAAACCGCGTTCGATCGCCTGGGCGACCAGCGATGGGCCTCGTCCCTCCCCTTCCATTTCCCCCAGCATATTGACGGCATTGATGCGTTGGTAGCCATAACCGGGGACATCAAAAAACAGATCGCGAGGAATGGACAGCAAGCTTACACGCTGAGCGCGCGGCTGCACGCTGATGAGCATGACGGTGTCGGCGCGTGCCATGAAGCCTTCATTCGGCCGCGCATCGAGGCCCAAAACGATAATTGAAAGTGAGGGCGGCGGCAGCAGCAAGTAAGCGACCAGCGACAGACCGCATAGAAAGATCGGGGAGAACAAGAGCAGCAGCACCGCTGGAAAGCACCCACGGTGCCGCGGCGCCGTGTACGGCGGCCGGGCCCGCGCAGGCGGTGCATGATGAGGTTGTGCACCAATCATCCAAACACAATTCCCAAATCTCTGGCCATACGAACCATCTCCCCATCGGCATCGACCACGCGCAGCGTTCGCACGGCATCTTCCATTAAGACCGAAGTGATGTTGTTTCCCTGCAGCGCGACCATCCAGCCCCACCGCTGCTGTTCGATCAGTTCTACCGCCGCTGCGCCGAAACGAGTCGCCAGCCAGCGGTCGCGCGGGGTAGGCTGGCCGCCTCGCTGCAGATGGCCAAGCACGATCACGCGCACATCAGCGCATAAACAATCCGCCAGCGCGTTGCCAACCAGGTAACTGATCCCCCCCAGCCGCGCATCGAGCAGCCCACGCCCTCGAATGTAGAATTCCTGCTGGCCACCTACAGGTGCGGCGCCTTCAGCCACGACGACGAGACAGTACAAACGACCAGCAGCGCGCAGCCTCTCAAGCCGCTCGCACACCACGTTAATGTCGAAAGGGATCTCCGGGATCAAGATCGCATCAGCGCCGCCGGCGACACCGCTAACCAGCGCGATCCAGCCGGCATTCCGGCCCATGACCTCCATCACCATTACCCGGTGATGGCTCTCGGCAGTTGTTTGCAGTTTGTCGAGCGCTTCGGTCGCGGTCAAAATGGCGGTATCGAATCCAAAGGTGACGTCCGTCCCGCCCAGATCGTTATCGATCGTCTTGGGCACTCCCACGATCGGCGCCCCCATGGTCACCAAGCGATGCGCGATCGCCATCGTCCCGTCGCCGCCAGCCGCGACCACAGCGCTGAGACCTAATTCGTCGATTCGCTCGAGCGCCTCATGGGCGACATCGACATAGTCCACAGAACCGTCAGGCCGGTCGATGGCGCGCACGAATGGATTGCCCCGATTGACAGCACCGAGGATGGTGCCGCCCCGCGCTAAAATCGGTCGCACGGTTTCGGGATACAGCAGGATCGGCTCCGCCTTCGCGATTAAGCCATCGAATCCCTGCGGAATGCCGACGACTTCCCACTGGTTACGGTTGCTTGCGGAAAGCACGGCCGCCCGGATGACAGCATTTAATCCAGGCGCATCACCTCCGCCCGTCAAAATACCAATTCGCTTGGTCAATATTGCCTCGCTGAACGCCGAAGACGCACAAGCGCCGTCATTATACTAGAGACAGCTTTCTACCGATATGTTAGACTACCCTCCTTAAATCACTCTCCTGAGGGGGATGCGATGGCACGGCGACGTTCCAGCACGACACGCCGCGAGGCACGAACTACGCCGCGTGGCAAGAGTCCACGCGAGGCGCGCGTTGAGCGGCTGACATGGGTGCTGTTGGTCTTAGCGTTTGGGGTGGTTCGCCTGCTCGAAGATGCCGGCGTGCCCAATTGGATGCTGCCGCTGTCTGGCGCCGCGATTTTATTCGGCTCAGCTTTATATCAGTACACGCGCCGCTGGCGCGTCAGCCCGGTGACTTGGATCGCCGCTGGTTTAATGGCATTTTTCACCTATTACAGCTTGCAAATTGACCCAACGCGCGATTTTTCTGGCCTCGCGTTGATCGTCTTTGCCGGTGTGATCTTATTCGGCGTGCTCACCGGGGATACCTGATACGTTGACAAGCAGCGAAAAATACGTTATTTCAAGTAGGCATTGTGCAACATGCCCGAAGGAATTACCTCGTGGAAACCAGTCATCGAGTCACTGTTGAAGACGTCCGTAAACTCGCCCTGCCATTGGGCACTCGCGTTGTAGCCGGCGATGGACTGCTTAACCGGCTCGTCGCATGGACGACTGTCATCTATCCGGGGGATGGCATCTCGAGCAAAGTTCTGCAAAGCGATGAGATCATATTAGTTGCGCCGAATAACAGTGACGAAGACGCGCGTAATACCAGCGATGTTGAGATTGTGCGCTGGGCCTGCGACCATCAGGCTGCGGCGATCGTGATGGCCGCCTCCCCTTCCCCCACAGCAATCGCCGAAGCCAATGCCTACGGGATCCCTGTTTTAGTGCTGCCGAGCGGAACGCGCATCCGCATGGTCGAAAAACAGGTCGTCAGTCTCTTGGTTGACCGCAAAGGCCAAATTGAGCGGCGCGGCACACAGATTTATCGACAGCTGACGCAGATCTCATCGCGCAATGAGGGCATGCCCGAACTCATCGGCACCATGGCACGGCTGACGAACAAGGCTGTCGTGCTGCAAGATAAACGGCTGCAAATTTTGTACAGCTCGGTGCAGCCCCAGTTCGTCGCTTACTGGGAACAAATCGAGTCGTTTCTGCGCAAGCTTGATAATCTACCCGTCGAAATGCAAGACCGCTATCGCGTCGTCGAAATCGAAAACCCAGTGCTGATGCAGTCACTGCCAACGCCTGGCCTGGCGCGGCTGGTCTCGCCCATTATTACCAAGGATATCGGTCGGGGTTACTTATCGATCATTGGGCGCGACAACGATCTTGATGACATCGATCTGTTGGTCGCTGAGCATGGAGCGGCTGCCTGCGCGCTAGAGATGGCGAAGGCCAAAGCGATTAGCGATACCGAAAAACGCCTGCGCGGCACGTTTTTAGATCGACTGCTCATTGGCGACGTCAGCCAGCAGGAAGCGGTTCGGCAGGGTGAGCGGTTTGAGCATGATATGCTGCGCACGCACGTCGCGATCGTGTTAGCATGGCAGGGCGAAAAGACCCCATCGCTGCGCCGGTTAGAAACCATCATCAACAGCGTCGTCGCCTCTCAGCGCGCATCGGCGCTCATTTGGCAGCGCGAGCGCGAACAGGAAGTGCTGGTCTTTCACGCCGTCGATGAAAAAGAACCGGTCAATGCCTCGCTGAAGCTGGCAAAGTTATTCAGCTTGGAAATCGGGCGTCAATCTCCTGGGGCGCGGGTAGCCATTGGCTTAGGGCAGCCCGCCCGTGATATTACGCAGTGGCGCTCCAGCTATCGCGATGCCGTTCAAGCGCTTGATTTAGCGGTGCGCTTGCAAACCGATACGCCGCTTTATATTGGCGATCTCGGCGTTTACCAGCTCATCCTCAGCCTGTCGGACCGCGACAAATTGATCAATTTCTACGAAAAGACGCTGGGCCCGCTGCTGGAATATGACGTTCGGCAGCACGCTGATTTGCTGAAGACGCTGGAAGCTTTCTTCGCCTGTCACGGCAATCTCAGCCAAACGGCAGAAATGCTGATCGTACATCGTAATACGCTGCTTTACCGCATGAACCGCATCAATGAGATCGCGCAGATCGACCTTGATCGCCCAGAAATTCGCCTCGCTTTGCATTTGGCGCTGACGATTCGCCGTCTATTAGCGCTAAATTGAGACCCTCTTGTGCAGTCTGCATTAGCTGAGGGAAATATTTCTCTTATAGTGTGCCCGTAGACCCCAAGTTGTGGGCTTGTTAAATTGTAGACAAATCCTAGGCTGGAAATTTTGTCGTTAGTCCACAAATTCTGGGGAGCGCCATGTTTACACCCAAGCAGTCTATCGACGTTCCTCCACTGCACCGGGAAGACACCCGCGAGCGCGATGCCTGCGCGCTGATCTGCGCAGTCCGCAAAGGCGGCCAAGCGACTCATGGCAACGTCAAAAGGACGATCGAAGCGCTAACGCGCATGGGCCATCGCACCGGTATCGTTGACGGCGAAGGCGATGGCGTCGGCATCATGACCGATATTCCGCGCCAGCTTTGGGCCAAGACGCTCGCCCTCAAAGGACTGCGTTCCTCGCTGGCGGCCGACCCAAACTTCTGGGTCGCTCATTTGATGATCCCAGTTCACCTGAAGCCGCAAAGCGAAGAACTGGTGGCGGCGATCGGCCAGCGCATCGTCGAGACGGGGCTGGAGCTGCTCATCGAACAGCCAGCTAAGGTAAACCGGTATGTACTCGGCCAGAATGCGGCGAAGAATGAACCCGGCTTCTGGCAGTTCGCAGGTATGAACGGCCGGGTGAGCACAGACCAACTGGAACCAACGATCTACCATCTGCAAACCGCACTGGAACGCGAGCTGCACGTTCATTTCCCGTCGTTCAGTTCGCGCAGTGTGGTTTACAAAGTGCAGGGCACGGTCGAGATTTTACGCCGTTACTACCCCGAACTGCGCGATCCAGAATAC
>DAOTYT010000400.1:0-2881 GCA_034434615.1 Anaerolineae bacterium
GGAACTTAACCTGTGGCGCGACGTGGGGAAACTGATGAACCTACGCCAGCGCTTTGAGCGACGTCCTGCCCATGGCACGGTCGGCATCGGCCATACCCGCTGGGCGACGCACGGCGCGCCAACTGAACACAACGCGCATCCTCACGTGAGCATGGATGGCCGTTTCGTCATCGTGCACAACGGCATCGTCGAGAACCACCTCGAGCTGCGGGCGAAATTAACGGCCAAAGGAATCCGCTTCCAATCGGAAACCGACTCCGAGGTGATCGCCCAACTCATCGCGCTTTACGCAGCAGATGGCGCCAACGGAGATCTCATCACAGCGGTGCGCATGGCTGCTGGGCAATTGAGAGGCGCACAAGCTGTCGTCGTTTTGAACAAAGACCAGCCCGACCGTTTAATCGCCTTTCGCATCGGCAATGCCGGTGGCGTTGCCATCGGCTTGGGCGATGGCGAAAATTTCATCGCCTCCGACATTCCAGCCATCCTCGATCAAACGCGGCGTATGGTCTTCTTGGAAAGCCAGCAGATGGCGATCGTACAAGCGGACGGCGTCAAGTTAGAAACACTGTCTGGCGTTGCAGTCACAGCACAGGTTCAGCAGATCGAGTGGGATTTCGCCGCAGCCGCCAAGGGCAGTTATGCCCATTTCATGCAGAAAGAGATCTTTGAACAGCCGAGCAGTTTACTAGCTGCGATCCGCGGTCGCGTCGATTTTGAGCGCGCGCGGGTCGAGCTGCCTGAACTGCATTTGAGCGCCGAAAAAGCCGCGCGTCTTGAACGCATCATCATCGCAGCATGCGGCACGAGCTACTACAGCGGCCTGATCGGCAAGTTTTATCTTGAACGCATTGCGCGCATCCCCGTCGAGGTGGATTATGGCAGCGAATTTCGCTACCGGTCGCCAATTGTATCCCCTGAAACCGTACTGCTCGCGATCACACAAAGCGGCGAGACGGTCGATACGTTAGCCGCCATGGAAGAGGCGCAAGCGCGCGGCGCAACGCTTTGGAGCATCGTCAATGCGCTCGGCAGCCAGGCGATGCGGCTCGCCGATGGATATGTTTTGATGCACGCTGGGCCGGAGATCGGCGTCGCTTCAACGAAGGCGTTCACGGCCAGTCTCGTCTGCCAGTATCTGTTGGCGCTCTACCTCGCCGATTTGCGCGGAACGCTTTCCTCAGACTGCCGCCGCGCTTATATCCACGATTTGGCGCGGCTGCCGGACTTAGCGGGACGTACCCTCGAGCTAGACAGCGCAGTACGAGAGCTGGCTGAACGCTTGCACAGCGTGCGCGATTTCCTATTCCTCGGCCGTGGGATCAATTATCCGATCGCGCTTGAAGGCGCCCTCAAGCTCAAGGAGATCAGCTACATTCATGCTGAAGGTTACCCGGCGGGAGAGATGAAACACGGCCCGATCGCCCTGATCGATGCGCAGATGCCTGTGCTGACCATCGCGACTCGCGATCAGCTCTACGAAAAAATGATCAGCCAGATCGAGCAGACGCGGGCGCGCGGCGGCATCGTCATCGCTTTGGCGACCGAGGGCGACGATGCGATCGCAGCGAAAGCCGATCACGTGCTTTATGTGCCAGAAACGCCGGAGCTGCTGTCGCCGATCGTCAACGTCATCCCGCTGCAGCTGCTCGCTTATGCGATGGCGGTAAAACGCGGCGCCGACGTTGATCAACCGCGCCATTTGGCAAAAAGCGTCACCGTTGAATAGCGCGTCGCCGGCTTCAATTGTATAAGCCAGCGACGGACTGGCGCGCGGACCGCTATTCGTTATAATGCCTGCTGAGAGTCGCATTCACAGGAATGGATATCACCGCGTGCGCGTACTGATCACAGGTATCGGAGGTTTCGTTGGCAGCCACATGTGCCGCTACTTGCTAGCGGTCGATGCTGACGTAGAAATTCATGGCACTGTCATCGATGCAGCTCCGGCTCACCTGCCAGCGGGCGTCTCGTTCCACACCCTCGATTTGCGGCAAGAAGCGCAGGTCGCCGCGCTGCTGGCTGACCTGCGCCCTGACCGCATCTACCAGTTCGCGGCCTCGGCCATCGTTCATCAATCATTTGAGCGGCCGTGGGAAACGCTGGAGAACAACATCCGCATCCCGCTCAATCTCATCCTCGGCTGCCTTCAGGCCGGGATCGCGCCGCGCATCCTCTTGATCACATCCGGCGAGGTCTACGGAAGCGACCAGGCGGCGGATAAGCCCACCCCAGAAGACGCCCCGATGCGGCCGGCTAATCCCTACAGCGTCAGTAAGGTGACGCAGGACATGCTTGGCTTGCAGTATTACTTAAGCCACCGCCTGCCGATCATTCGCGCGCGCCCGTTCAACCATCTTGGGCCGGGGCAGAACCTGGGGTTCGTCGCGCCTGATTTCGCACGGCAGATCGCTCGCATCGAGGCTGGCCAGCAGCCCCCTGTGATGAAAGTTGGCGATTTGAGCGCCGAGCGGGACTTCACAGACGTGCGCGATATCGTCCGTGCGTACCATCTGCTGATGGAACGCGGCGAGCCTGGCGAAGCGTATAATGTCGCTTCGGAAAAGACGTGCAGCATTCAGCATCTGCTCGATATCCTGCTTAGCTATACCAGTGCCGCGATCGACGTGCAGAGTAATGCCGATATGCTGCGTCACCGCGGCGTGCGAAAATCGTGGGGGAGCGCGGCCAAACTACGCGATCTCACAGGCTGGCGGCCGCAGATCCCATTGGAGACAACCCTGCGCGATGTTCTTGAAGATTGGCGTCATCGGGTGAGGCAGCCCGCATGAAAGCGATCCTGTTCGACCAGCCGGGTGGCCCGGAAGTGCTCTACCTCGGCGAAGCGCCGCAGCCGACGCCCTCGGTCGATGAGCTGCTC
>DAOTYT010000401.1:0-1678 GCA_034434615.1 Anaerolineae bacterium
CACGGTTTCAGTCGTGATTGCTTATGACGAGAACGGCAACCGCGCCGTTGATCCGGCGGAAGGGGTATCCGGCATTTCGGTGCGGGTGGTGGAAGTGGGGACCAACCGCGTCGTCGCGCAGGCATTCACCGACAGCAGCGGTTTCGCCCAGTTACAGGTCGTGACTTCTGCTCAGGCGCGGGTGGTCGTGCCGTATTTTGGCAAGGTCTGGCCGCTGCCTAACAGTCGTCGTGGGGGCAACGTGCGCTTCACGCTGCTGCTCACGCCCGGCAATCAACCCGGTCTGATTCCTTAAATGAGGCGAACTGTGATGAAGAATGAACTGTCTCTGGCGCAGGTGCAGCGTTCGATGCTGCTGCGCTCGATCTATCTGCTGGTCGCGCCGGTCATGCTGCTCTTTGCAGCGTTGGCGTGCGGTACGCTGGTGACCGATACCGCGTCCTACACCTGCCCAACCGCTGTACCGCAAGCGACGGCGACCACGCTGGCAGGCACACCCATGCCGACGCTGCCGCCTCCGCCGACCCCCTACACCATCGCGCCGCCGCAGGATTTTTATGTGGGGGATGCCGTGTTTGTCGGGCAGCCGGGCGCACCGCTGCGTCTGCGTTTCCGGCTGCAAAATGTACAGAATCAACCCGCCGGCACGCGCAATCTGGTGACGTGGCGGCTGGAAATTCGCAATCTGGGCAGCGCGACCTACGAAACCATCCCCGTCGCGCTAATGGTCATCACGCGCATCAACACCGCTAATGGTGAACAGCCCGGGACGTGGCGCACCTCGGAAGCGGCGATGCAGGCGGCAGGTTTCACCAACGAAAACTATGACCCTCTTGCGCCCGGTTCAACCCGCACCTATCGCCTCGCGGCATTCATCCCCGCCGGGACGGTACGCCAGTTCGCCTATCTGCTGGATGGCGACGGCGGCAACCGCATCACCTGGGTCAGCACCGCCAACCCGTATTGTTCCGGCGATGTCGCCGATTAGCGAAAAGGAGCGACCATGCCTGATTTCGCCCGCATGATTGATGAGCTGCAATACAGCATTATCGTGCTGATCGCCGGGGTTCACTGGAGTCTGCAAGAAGCCGTGCTGATGGCAGGCTACACCATCAAACTGGTGAATCAATGGCTGATCGAAAACGCCTTCATGCCGATTATTGCCCAGACCAACAACAGCCTGGGTCTGGCGCTAAGCTGGGTCTTTATCGTTGCGCTGCTCGTGCTGGGGATCACCTATCTGCTGGCGGCGTTTATCCGGCTGGATGTCGTCGCGCCGCGCAGCGCCATCATGTGGTATGTGGCGGGTGTGATGTTCTTCACGATTGGCCCCAGCTTCTATCAGGGCATGAACACCTTCCGGCTGAATATCAGCCAGGTGATGTACCTGAGCGTCCTTCAGGGCCTAGACGACAATGCCGGAGATTTCTCGTCGCTGGCGCAGGTCAATTCCAATGATCTCGACCTGGGTGCGTTGTGCGATCACTTCGATGTGTATCTGCCTGGGGCGGCAGGACCCGGACCGATTGACGGGCTGGACATCACGCTGGCGTATCTGCGCGGTCACGCTCAGGATGTGATGGGCTACCCGCAGCCGGTGTATTCCCCTAGCTGCGGCATTTACCTGCAAAATCCCAACCCGTCCACCTGGGCAGGCGAAGGTGGCACATCTGTCGTC
>DAOTYT010000402.1:0-2896 GCA_034434615.1 Anaerolineae bacterium
GGTGCACGGGGCCTACATGACCGGCCGCCGCGCCGCGCACGCCATTTTATCGGCAGGAGTAGAAAGGAACGAACATGATAGCGCACAAGTATCACTACAAGGATAGACAGAGCAAGACCACAACTGAATACGCACCACGGCCTGCGGCCAGCGAAGACCGCATTCTGATCCTACCCAGCTCGGAGCGCTACTTCGAGCAGATGGAACAGCTTCAATATGAGGTGTACAACGTTACGCCGGAGAACAACGACGGCTGCTTGACGGCCGAGAAGTTCCGCAACCACGCGCGCGTGTTTCCGGAAGGCCAGTTCATCGCCGTTGATGCCAAGACTGACCGCGTGATCGGCCTAACGGCCAGCATGCGCCTCGATTACGACCCCACCAAGCCTTTGCTGGAAAGCTGGAAGGCGACCACCGGCGATGGTTGACTGACCACACACAACCCCAACGGCGAGTGGATGTACGGCGTCGAGTCGTGCGTGCATCCTGATTACCGTGGGCGGGGCGTCGGCAGCAAGCTGATGGATGCCCGCTTCGCGGTGCTGCGCCGCTTGAACCTGCGCGGCATGATCGCCGGCAGCATGATCATGGATTACCACAAAGTGGCCCACCTCATCAGCCCTGAGCAGTATGTGCGCGAGGTGGTGGCAGGCACACGTTTTGACACAAACCTGAGTAAGCAGCTTCACAAAGGCTTCCGCGCGCTCAACCTGATCCCGGATTATGTCTACGATCCGCGCACCCTGAACTGGGCCGTCGCGATCGTGTGGGAGAACCCGGATTATGTGGAAAGCGCCGAACCTGCGGCTGCCAACATCATCCCTGTTCGCTTCGATGTTCAGCTTAAACCGCGCGGGCAGCGCCCGGCGGCCGCCGCTGCATTCGCGGCTGGAACTTAGGGGAAAGGTTTGCGCTGATATAGACACTGATCGATGACCGGGATGGCCCCGGCATCGCGAGCGGAAATTCCGCGACAGCCTTGGCGGGCGAAGCGCGCAGTCGTATGGCTGTGCGCCTCGCCTGGCCAAGCCAGCTTAAGGTTTTGCGAAAGGCATCGTTCACGATTTTGGACGCAAAAGGAGCAGCGCGTCACGCGCACGGACAATGTCCACCCAACCTTCACCCCTTGACCCATCAAGTCAACAGGCCGTCCGCATCACCGTCGAGCGCAGCCGCCCGCGCCACATCGCCCAGATGGAAGCGCTGCAGCGCCGCGTTTATGCAATGGAACCGGACGATACGGACGGCATCCTGCTGGCACAGCACTTTTTGCACCATCAAGCAATCTTCCCGGAAGGCCAGTTTGTCGCGCTGGATCACGGGCGCGTCGTCGGCCTGACGGTGAGCATGCGTCTCGCGTTCGACCCGGAACGCCCGTTCATCGAACCGTGGCTGGAGACGATCGGCGGCGGCTGGCTGACGCGCCATGACCCCGCCGGCGAGTGGATGTATGGCGTCGAGAGCTGCGTCGATCCGGACTATCAGGGGCGTGGGATCGGCGGGGCGTTGATCGAAGCGCGCTTTCAGACGGCGCGCGAGCTGAACCTGCGCGGCATGGTCGCTGGCAGCGCGTTGATCAGCTATGCCGAGGTGAGCCCTGAAATCACGCCGGAGCAGTATGTCGACGGCGTGATCAGCGGCCGTTTCTTTGACCGGAACCTATCCAAGCAGCTGCGCAAGGGCTTCAGGGTTTGCGGGCTGATCCCTAATTACGTCGACGACGAGTCGACGCGCGGCTGGGGGGCCGTCATCGTCTGGCATAATCCCGACTACGACCCGGCTGGTGCGCGCCGGCCGGCCGTCGCCCGCCGCCATCGCTACCGCATGACGCTGCGCCAGCCCCTTCACCTGCCCGCTGCGGCCGGCCTTGCCTGAGCGTTGATAGTTTTTTTCGCGGAGGACTCGATCGCCTGTTATGATCGAGTCCTCTTTGTCATACGCTCACTTACAGGACAGGCCCTTATGCGATTAATCATTGATACCGACGCAGGCGTTGACGACTCTCAGGCGATCCTCATGGCGCTGACGCATGGCGGCGCCCGCGTCGAGGCGATTACCACCGTCACTGGCAACGTGCATGTCGATAAAGTCAACCGTAATGTGATCGCTATCCTCGCCTTGATGGGGATGCGCATCCCCATCTATTCCGGCGCGACGCTGCCGCTGGTTGAGCCGTGGCATGCTGGCGCGCCGGAGGTGCACGGTGACGATGGCCTCGGCAACTGGACGGACCGGCCGCATCCCCTGCAGGGGTTAGAGCGTGAGCACGCCGTCAACGCGCTGGTGCGGCTTGTGAACGAGAACCCGGGGCAGTACACGATCGTCGCGTTAGGCCCCTTGACGAACCTCGCCATGGCCCAGCGGCTCGACCCCAGTTTCGCCAGTAAGGTGAAACAGCTGTATTTTATGGGCGGCACGCTGCAAGGGGTCGGTAATACCACAACGGTGACGGCTGAATTCAACATCTGGTGCGACCCCGAAGCCGCGCACATCGTCTTGAGCAGTTTTCCCCGCGCGACCATGCTGTCGTGGGAGACGACCCTCGCCCATCCCATCGACTGGGATACGTATGGGCGTCTTGCAAATATGGGCAGCCCACGATCGCGTTTTTTCCGCGATACCACCCGCATGATCAGCGGGCTGATGCGCAGTTACGGCTTCCTGCGGGGCTACCTGCTGCCAGACCCCTTAGCCATGGCGATCGCGTTGGAGCCGGCGCTCATTCGCCAGGCGGCCGATTACATCATGATGGTGGAGCTGCGCGGCACGCACACCCGCGGTCAGACCGTCATCGACCATATGGCGCGCACCGGCCTGCAGCCCAACGTCACAGCCATTACGGAAATCGATATGGCTGGCGTGGTACGCCTCTATGAGCGGATGCTGCGCTGAGGGT
>DAOTYT010000403.1:0-3617 GCA_034434615.1 Anaerolineae bacterium
TCTTCTACCGTGTTGAACTGGGTGGATTGGAAGTTGACGGGCTCATCCTGTGCCAGCGCAGCCCCGCCGACCAAAAGAAGTGAAACCGCCAATACTATAAACAGAATACGCTTTAGCATCATTTGACAATCCTTTCATAACAAAAACGATCATTCGGTGATTCATCGCCATTACCAGGTTTCTCAGGGGCTTGCGACCTCCTTTCCGACCGTGTTCCCCCCGCACGACTCGCGGATGATCAGCGTGGGGGGCAGCAGCACTTGGCGTTCCTCAGGGGCTTCATGGTGCAGGATGCTCATCAGCAGCGCCACTAAGCGCTGTCCGATCTCTTGTAGGGGGGGCGCGACCGTCGTCAGCGTTGGATGCGCATAGGCTGCTGCGGCGATGTTGTCGTAGCCCGTGACGGCGAGATCAACGCCCACGTGCCGTCCGGCGGCATGGGCCGCCCGCAGCGCGCCCAACGCCATTAAGTCGTTGCTGGCAACGATCGCGCTCAGGCTGGGGTGCCGGGCCAGCAGTTCCACCGTCAGGCGTTCGCCGCTTTCAATTGTCAGATCGCCATGTGCGATCCACTGCGGATTAAAGTTCAGCCCAGCGGCCGCCAGCCCAGCCTCAAAGCCTGCAAGGCGCTCCAGGGTCATTGCCAGCGTCGGCGGTGGCAGCAGCAGCGCGATGTGCTGATGCCCCAGCCGTGCCAAATGCTGCACCATCATCTGAAGGCCAGCGCGGCTGTCCACGTCCACATAGGGAAAATCTGAGATTTCGGGCGGCGCGGCGCGGCCAAAAACCACGAATGGGTGCTCTGCCATCTTCAGATAGGCGATGCGCGGGTCGTGCTGGCGAATGCGCGCCACGATAACCCCATCAACCCGATTGCCGCCCACGATGCGACGGTAGGCATCCAGCTCTTGTTCTGGCGGCTTCGCGCTGATCAACAAGTCGAGCTGGTACTGGGTGGCGGCATGGCCGATGCTCATCACGAGCGCGTTGAAGAAATCGTCGGTGAAGCGATCGTGAGACGCCGGCAGGATCAAGCCGATGGTATCCGTTCTGCGCGCGCGGAGCTGACGCGCCAGCATGTTGGGCTGGTAGCCTTCGGCGCGCGCGATCGCCTCGATGAGCTGGCGCGTGCGCGGGCTGACGTCGCTGTAGCCCGCCAGCGCTCGTGAGACGGTGGTGACAGAAAATCCTGATTTTTCAGCGATATCTTTTAAAGTTGTCACAATGTATCTTTCAATCCAAAACGTTTTGACCTACTACTTAACTATATCCAAAACGTTTTGGATAAGTCAATAGGTCAAAATGAGAAAATGTTCGATCGTATGCTGCCGGCCTGAGTCATCAGGGAGTTCGGTCAGCGGCTGCATCTCACATCGGTCTACACGACGCGATCAAGCGCGAGCGGCTCGCCTGCCCTCGTATTTTTAACTGTTCGTCAAACCGGTTCAGAGTAAGATCATCCTTGAAGCCGTCAGTGAAGCCGCTCATGTCAGATCAGATCTTGTTGCCTGTATTCTCAGAGGGTCCCAATGACCGTTCACCGATGGATTCAAATAGGGTTGATCCTGTTCGCGTTCGCCTTAACCATCGTTCTTGTGCTGGACGCGCAGGCGCAGCCCACCGCAGACACCAGCGATCTGCTGCACATTGGGCGTGGCAGGATTAGCGAAGTGGCCTACGCGCCCGATGGGCGGACGCTGGCAGTGGCGACATCGATCGGCGTCTGGCTGTATGATGCCGATGACCTGGACTCTAAGCCGCGCTTGTTCGAGGGACACACCTACACGGTGCTCAGCGTGGCGTGGTCGCCGGATGGGGCGCGCCTGGCATCGGGAGCATGGGACAGCGCCGTGCGCGTGTGGGAGGCCGGCAGTGGAGAAGAACTGGCCCTCCTTAAGGGTCATAGAGGCTGGGTATACAGTGTGGCGTGGTCGCCGGATGGGGCGCGCCTGGCATCGGGGTCGTGGGACAGCACCGTGCGGGTGTGGGATGCCGCCAACGGGACGCAGCTCGCTCAGTTGGATCACACGCACGGGGTGCGGGGCGTGGCGTGGTCGCCGGATGGAGCGCGCCTGGCGTCGGGGTCGGCTGATAACACCGTGCGGGTGTGGGATGCCGCCAGCGGGGCAGAACTTGCCGTCTTTGAGGGACACACGGACTCGGTGGTCGCTGTGGGGTGGTCTCCGGATGGGGCGCGCTTGGCATCGGGGTCGTGGGACGGCACCGTGCGGGTGTGGGATGCCGTCAACGGGACGCAGCTCGCTCAGTTGGATCACCCGCATGGAGTGCGGGGCGTGGCATGGTCACCGGATGGAGCACGCCTAGCGTCGGCGTCATCTGACGATATCGTGCGGGTGTGGGATGCTGCCAGCGGAGAAGTGCACGCCGTTCTTGTGGGGCACACGGACTGGCTGGTCAGTGTGGCGTGGTCGCCGGACGGGGTGCGCTTGGCCTCGGGATCGGAGGACGGCACGGTGCGGGTATGGCAAGTGCCGCCGGAAGAGGGCGGGTGAGTGCTGCGCAGGCTGGTGGCTGCCGAATGCCGCACCGCTCATCGAAATTTAGGGCGGCAGGTGCGGCATCCCGAATGCCTGTAATTGATTGGGATGCACAGCCTACACGCGCCGCCAGCCCGATCCCTCGTGCCCATAGCGAAAGTGCGCCGGATGCAGGATTTCCGCCAGAATTTCCACCGACTCCGCCAAGCGCGGGCCAGGACGATTGAAGTACTGGTTGCCATCGGTGATGTAGACGCGGCCGGTTTGTACCGCTCGCAGCGCCGCCCAGTCTGGATGCCCGGTCAGCGCGGGCAGTTCGCGTTCGGTCGTCGCCATATCGTAGCCGCAGGGTAGGATCACGATCACCTCTGGGTCAGCGGCGATCAGCGCGTCCCACGTCAGCCATGGGGAGTGCTCGCCCGCCTTGCCGAACAGGTTGCGCCCGCCCGCCATTTCGACCAGTTCTGGCATCCAGTTCCCGGCGGACATCAGCGGGTCGATCCATTCGATGGTGGCGACCGTCGGCCGCGGCAGCTCCGCTGCGCGCGCCGCGATCTCAGCCATCCGCCGTTTGAGGTCAGTGACCAGCACCACGCCGCGCTCCGGCACGCCAAGCGCATCCGCGACGCGCTGAATATCTGCAAACACATCGGCCAACGCGTTCGGCTCCAGAGCGATGATCTGCGCCGGAATTTCCAGCCATTCGCACGCCACCCGCTCGACTTCCGCCAGGCTGACCGCGCACACTTCGCACTGCGCCTGCGTGACGATGATCTCCGGGGCGAGCGCTTTCAGCCGATCGGCATCAATCCGGTAGACGGAGGTCGCCTCTTGTAAGATCGCCTTCACGCGCTGGTCGATTTCATAACTGCGCCCATCAGGGTCAAATTTCGGCGCAGTGACGGCCGGCAGCTCACGAACAGTAAGGGGATAGTCGCACTCATGCGAGCGAGCCACTAATGCTGGCTCGAAGCCCAACGCACACACGATCTCGGTGCTGCTCGGCAGCAGAGACGCGATCCGCATCGCATTTCACCTCAGATCACAATGACAGAAACGGTCATCCATCCAGAAAATTTCTCCGAATGTAACCGATAACGGCTCGCTGAACAGCGGGCC
>DAOTYT010000404.1:0-4925 GCA_034434615.1 Anaerolineae bacterium
TCGAGCACCGCCTGCGCAAAATCAGCGCGCTCGGCTAAAAAGCCGTAGCCAGGATGAATGGCATCGGCGCCGGTTTTGCGCGCCGCCTCCAAGATCGCCTCGATTTTGAGATAGCTGTCGCGCGGCGCCGGCGGCCCGATGCGCACGGCTTCATCGGCATAGCGCACGTGCAGGCTGGTTCGGTCGGCATCCGAATAGACGGAAACCGTCGCGATGCCGAGGTCGCGACAGGCGCGGATGATGCGCACAGCGATTTCGCCGCGGTTGGCGATCAGGATCTTCTTGATCGAGGTTTGTGTGGGTTCGTAATTCATCGTCACCTGCCTTTTGGCTGACGGAGTCCCGTCCTCAACAATCGAATAACCCGATCCATCAGAGGGGGATATTGCCATGTTTCTTCGGCGGGTTGCTGTCGCGCTTGTTTTGGAAGACCTCAAGCCCGTTGATCAGGCGCGCGCGGGTATCGCGCGGCTCGATCACATCATCGACAAACCCATGCTCGGCGGCGACGAATGGGTTGGCGAGCTTCTGGCGATACTCCGCGGCCAGCTCCGCCTTGCGCGCGGCTGGGTCTGGGCTGTTGCGCAATTCGCGGCGGAAGATGATCTCAACGGCCGCTTCTGGCCCCATGACGGCAAACTCCGCCGTCGGCCATGCGAGGTTGAGATCGCCGCGGATGTGCTTGCTGCTCATCACGCAGTAGGCGCCGCCGTAAGCTTTGCGCGTCGTCACCGTTAGCTTGGGCACGGTCGCTTCGCAGTAAGCGTACAGCAGCTTAGCGCCAGACAGGATGATGCCGTTGTGTTCCTGATCGGTTCCGGGCATGTAACCGGGCACATCGACGAATGTGACGAGGGGAATGTTGAACGAATCGCAAAATCGAATAAAACGCGCAGCCTTCTCGCTCGCCTTGATATCGAGCACACCGGCCAGCACCGCCGGCTGGTTGCCGACGATGCCGACGCTGTGGCCGCCTAAACGCGCAAAACCGACCACGATATTCTGGGCAAATTCACTGTGGATCTCGTAGAAGATGCCGTCGTCGACGACGCGCTGGATCACCTCTTTGATGTCGTAGGGTTTGTTGGGGTTATCGGGCACGATCGTGTCGAGCGCGGGGTCGGCCCGCAGAGGATCATCGCGCGAGGGGACGAACGGCGGGTCTTCCATATTGTTCTGCGGCACATAGCCGAGCAGCTCGCGCACCAGCAGCAGGGTGTTCGTTTCATTATCGCCCACCACATGGCAGACGCCGCTCTTAGTGGCATGAACGGAAGCACCGCCCAATTCTTCGGCGGTGACCTCTTCGTGCATCACCTGCTTGATGACATCGGGCCCGGTGATGAACATGTAGCTGGTATCCTTGACCATGAAGGTGAAATCGGTGAGCGCTGGGCTGTAGACCGCGCCACCCGCGCATGGCCCCATGATCACGCTGATCTGCGGGATCACGCCGCTGGCGAGCGTGTTGCGCAGGAAAATATCGGAGTAGCCGCCAAGGCTGACGACCCCCTCTTGGATGCGCGCGCCGCCGCTGTCATTCAGCCCGATCAGCGGCGCACCAGTCTTCATGGCCATATCCATGATCTTGCAGATCTTGCCGGCATGCGCTTCGCTCAGGCTGCCGCCGATCACCGTGAAATCTTGCGAGAAGACGTAGACCAGCCGCCCGTTGATCGTCCCCCACCCCGTGACTACGCTGTCTCCGTAATACTTTTGACCATCCAACCCAAAATCGCGCGAGCGATGGGTGACAAAAGCGTCCGTCTCGCGAAAGCTGCCCGGATCGAGCAAGATATCAAGCCGCTCGCGGGCCGTGTTGCGCCCAGACTCGTGCTGGCGCTGAATTCGCTCTGGCCCTCCTCCCATACGGCTTTTTTCTCGCAAGGCGCGCAGCTGTTCAATCTTTTCGTTTGAATTCATGACTTTTTCTCTCCGCCATTAAACCCGCGATGCCCGCGATCAGCACGACGGCCATGACGATTGCCAATGCGATCGCTAGAAATGGCAGCCGTCCTCGATCATAGTCTGCCCGCGCAAAAATGGCCAAACGAGCGACGCTGTACAGCACAAACCCCAGCGCCGCTCCTAGCATGAGCCGCCGAGCGCTTGGCGCTCGGCGCCACACCGAGACAATAGCGACGGCGAAACCGAATGCCCACAACCCAGCCACGACGAACTCAAGCGCAGACAGCAGGCTGGTCGGCACTTGCTGAGGCGGCGCAAGCGCATGCCATGCCGCCCCTACATTGATCAATAACAGCAAACCCCCAACGGCGATCCAACGCCAGCGGCGCCAGCGCCTCGGCGGCAGTTCACGATCAGCCATCGACGCGATTATAACAGATGTTGCTTATCTGGCTTTGGGAAGTTGTGAGGTGTGGGATGACATCAAAACTATCAACTGAATTTTAAGGTTGTGCCGCAAACGGGGCAGGAAGTTAGCCGCCCCGTTTGCATAACAGCGCAGCCCCCATCAATTGATATGCGCAGCGATTTGGTTGACGATTTGTTCTTTGGTCTTATAGCCGGTGATGCGAACGACCGGCTCACCGCCTTTGAACAGGATCAGCGTGGGAATGCTCATGATGCCGTACTGCATCAACACGTCTTGATGCACGTCGGCATCGAGCTTGCCGACCCTTAGCTTGCCCTCGTACTCATCGGCGAGCTGGTCGACAATCGGCGCGATCATCTTGCACGGCCCGCACCACTCAGCCCAGAAATCAACCAGCACCGGCTGATCTGACGAGAGCACGTCGCTGTTGAAATTTGCGGTCGTCACTTCAAAAGTTTTGCTGCCCATCGGTCTCGTCCCACTCCTTGTTTCGTTTTGACGTTGCGCTAACAGCATGCTATCATACAGAGTATGAGTACACGGCTCAATGCTGCACCGTTCCCTGAAGTGCCACCCTTCGGCCTTGTCACAGTGTTGAACCATGACTCTTGACGACACCCCCCTGCCTGACCTTACCTCTCGACAAGAAACGATTCTGGCGTGCATCATCCGCGCCTACTCACAAACGCCTGAACCAGTCAGTTCGAAGTATCTGGCGGAGCACTGCGGGCTTAACGTGAGCCCGGCCACCATTCGCAACGAAATGGCCATCCTCGAGGACTTCGGCCTGATCGCGGCGCCGCATCCCTCGGCCGGCCGTGTGCCGACGGAGATGGGCTATCGTTATTTCGTCACGCGCTTGATCACGCCGAACCATTTATCGCCCAGCGAAGAAATGCGCATCAGCGAGAAGCTCCAGTCGCTGCCCCTGGCGACGGAGAGCTGGCTCAATTTAGTCGCGACCGTGCTGGCCCGCACCGTACAAACGGCGGCGTTGGTCACCCCGCCCGTTGCAGAAACCAGCCGCTTCAAGCATCTCGAACTCATCGCAATTCAGGGCCGGCTGGTGCTGATGGTGCTGGTGCTGGCCCAAGGCTCGGTACACCAGCAAATGCTTACATTGGCCGAACCAGTGCCGCAGTCCCGCTTGAGTGATGTGGCGAATCGGATCAACAGCTTGGCCTTAGCTTTGACCGCCAACGAGCTGCGCGTTAAAAGCGTTCAGCTCAACCTGCTCGAACGCGAAGTCGCCGAGCTGGCCGCCGATATGATGGACTCCAACGATACGCAGCAGGTGCGCCTCGTCTACCGCGATGGCCTGACTGAGATGATCGGCGCTTTCCCGCACAGCGAGGGCGCCCAACAGGCGATTCGCGTGTTCGAAGAGCGGGCTGTCCTCAACATGATCCTCAGCGAAGTGCTTTCGCCTTTGCTGAACAACGTGCAGGTTTTGATCGCGGGCAACGGTCGTTGGGAAGAGTTAAGCCATCTGTCGATGGTCATCAGCCGCTACGGCATCCCTGGTCAAGCGCGCGGCGCAGTCGGCGTTTTAGGGCCGACTAACCTGAACTACGGGCGCGCCATCAGCGCCGTCAGCTATGTTTCGGCATTAATGACGGAAATGCTCACGCATGTCTATGAGACCGAGGGCAGCAGCCAAAACGACGACGACCGCGGCACATCCCCAACTGCATCAGGCTGAGCTGCGCGTAAACACACGACCATCGATCAAATCGGCATAGGTATCTCGTTCGCTGGTTTGGCGCACCCACATCAAGAGCTGGGTTTGCTGGCGCAGTTGAGCGACAAGCTCGCGCATCATCGCGATTCCGACCTGCGGCTTGGCATTGATGAGCGTGAGCAGGTCTTCGCGCGCCAGCACCAGCAGTTCAACGGCGGCCACGCAGCTCACCGTAACCGGGTGCGGCTTGAGATCGATCATGCTCAATTCGCCAAAGACCTGGCTGCTGGCCAAGCCCGAGACGATCGTTTCGCTGCCGTTTTCATCGATCGCACTGACGACCAGCTGGCCAGCAGCCACACAAAACAGGTTGGTGTTAACATCGCCGCGCTGCAGCACAACATCGCCGATCTCGTAATGCTGGCTGGTCATCATCACAGCCAAGTCCTCGAGATCGTTGGGCGAGAGCGCTTCGAACAGCGCTATGCCGCGCAGCAGCAGCAGCCGCCGGTCGATCTCGGCGCGCGTTAAGGTTTGCTGTCGCTCACCCAACTTGATAGCAAGTTCAAGGAACGGATTGCTGCGCCCCAGTTCCTTTTCTAAACTTTTCCATGATGCCATTTCGGTTGACGGGATGATCGTCCGCAGCCAGATCCACGTGTACAGACCGATCTCGGTGCGCAGCCCGCTGATGCGCTGCTGAAGTTCGGCCTCCTTCTCTTGCAGCAAACGTTCATATTCGGGACGCTGGTTCAGCGTCTGTGTCTTTCGGATGATGCCGAGCTGCGTGTGCAGCGCGATGTACTGTTCGATCAATCTGAGGCGGCTATCCCCAATTTCATCGCGATGCGCGCTGATGATCTGGGCGAAACGCTGGGGATCAATGGCAGCTTCCCGTTCCGCCGC
>DAOTYT010000405.1:0-15431 GCA_034434615.1 Anaerolineae bacterium
ATGTAGGCCCCGTGCACCGTCGCTGCCCAGGGATGCGGCGCGGCCGCTTCCCCTGCGAAAAACAATCGATCTCCGATCGGGCGCGCCAACACTTCGCGCGCGCCCACCGCGCCGGGCGGCACGCTGCTGTACCCGCCCAATGCGAACGGATCCGCCGCCCAGTTGATGATGCGCTGGTCAAGCGGCTTCAGCGTGGGTTGGCCCAGCTCGGCGCGCAGCGTCTTCAGCCCCTGCGCCAGCGCGGCCTCCTCGCCATCGGCCAGCAGCGCGCGGGCATAGTCGCCGGTCGCGAAGGCCGTCCACACCTGCTCGCCGGTGGCGTCGGGCTGGGGCGTCCACCACATGGGCGGGTTGAGCGCGCTGTAGAGCGCCCACACGCCGGGCAGCGGCGGCGCCGCGAAGCGGTACACCAGTTTGAGCGCCGGCCCCATCTGCAGCGCGTCGATCGCGGCCTGCTTGTCTGCGGGCAGCGCCGGCGCAAAGCGGATCGCCCCGGCTTTGAGCACGCCCAGCGGCACCGTGACGATGGCGCGATCGCCGCGCACGATCTCGCCGCTGCGCAGGTGAACGGCCACGCCTCGATCATCCCACTCGACAACGTCGACAACGGCGTTCAGCCGGATCTCAAGGCCGCGCGCCAGCCACACGTGCAGGCGGTCGTAGCCCTCAGCGATGCGGTAGTCGCCATCGCCGCTCGAAGGCAGCGGCGAGCCGTAGAACGAGTCGCCCTCCACGGGGAGGATTCCCATGTCCTGCAGCGCAGCGGTCGCGCTCAACCGATCGATGGCCTCGCCCGCCGCGTTCACCCACGACCGACGCGCGTAATCAAGCTGCGCGCTGGTGAAGCCGATGCGGCGCAGATAGGCCTCAAGCGTCTCGTCTTCAGGCAGCGGCGCGACCGATGGCAGCGCCCACGACCGCGTGAGGTCGAAGTCGGGGTACAGGCGGCGCGCTTGCGCCATCGTCAGCCACGCGCCATCGGCGAGGCGAACCATCGATTCTTCAGCTTTGGGCCAGTGGACTGTGCGGAGCCGCAGTTCGCGGACCAGAAGTCAGGTCGGAGCTAAGTCCCCGTGGACGAATTCTGCCCCGAACTCGACGGGCGTGTAGGAGAAGGTGCGATCTGTGTGGACGCGCCCCCCGATACGCTCACGCGCTTCCAGAACCGTCACTGCCTGCCCTGCATCCGCGAGATCGCGGGCGGCAGCCAGCCCGGCTGTTCCAGCGCCGATCACGAGTGTCAGCATGCAACACCTATTTCGGAGATTGCTTGTCTTTCCAAGATTTAGGATAGTCGAACTTTGAAAAAAAGTCAACGCACCCGAAGGGGGGCGACAGGGCAAGCGCGCTCTAAGCTAAATCCCCTCACCCCGGCGCTAACGCGCCACCCCTCTCCCACCAGCGCCGCTGCGCGGCTGGAGAGAGGGGTAAAAACGTATGCTGACGGTTTTCTCCTCGCCTCGTGAAGCCGTGGGAAAGCGGCACGGAGACGCAGTCGCAGCGGGCGAGGGACAATACAGGAGAACGCAATTGCCCTAAGGGAGAATGCAGGGCAAGCGCATTCTCCCTGTGTTGCGCCGTCACTCCCTGCGACTGGGTCGCCGTCGAGAAAGACCGCTTTTGTCTCTCTCCCCGTTTACGTGAGAGAGGGACAGCTTGCCTCTGGCGAGCAGGGTTAGGCGTATCGTGAGAAATCTGCCTCTGTCAGCGGGAGTGAGGGTGGCTTACAACGCATTGTCCTGAGGGGGAATGCGATGAGCGTGAATGGGGTGTACCAATCAAATTGAACCCATGCTGCCCCGGTCGTGTCGATGCATCGCACACTCCGTTAACCTCGGGGTGTAAAATATTAAAGCAAGATGATATACTCTAGATCCACCATCGTCGTAGGTTAGCTTTTAAACTCAAAATTGTTTGGTGTTTGTTGATCGCTGTTACACCCGAGTGGAATGACGATGACATCAAACCTAGTTGTCTCCCCATCGCTGATTCAGGAAGTCACGTTTGCCGGAGATGAAGTCCTGCTGACCGGGCAGATCGAGTATCCGGAAACGCCGCGGAAGTCAGCCGCCTACCCCCTGTTGTTCATTTTGCACCATGCCTGCTGCGGCACGCGCGATGCTTATGAAGGCTATGCCAAGCTCGCCTTACAGCGCGGCTGCGCGGCGTTTCGCTGGGATAAACGTGGGTGCGGGCGCAGCGGCGGTGGCGGCCGCGGCTCAACGACGCAGGACGCGGTGAACGCTTATGCCTGCGCGGTCGAACAGCCGTTCATCGATCGCGAACGTGTCGTCGTCCTCGCCATCGGCGCGGGCACCGGCCTTTTCGGCAGCGCGTTCGACGCTTTCGCGCAGGTGCAGCCCCCACGAGCGGCGCTGCTCATCTCCAATATGCTTGATGAGACGGCGATCGTGGCCATCAAAACGCCCATCTACGTGCTCGCCAGCGCCGACGATTGGAACCCGCCGGAGCGTTATGCGATCGGCGCCGTCCAGGCGCATCGTGCAGCCCATCAACTAGGGTCGACCTATCACATCATCGACGGGGTGACCCGTATGCTTGAGACGGCCGATGGTGCGCTCTCTCTCGATGCGCAGAAGGTGATCGCCGATTGGCTAAGCCGTATTTAGCGCCATTTACCGTCGATCTGACCGGGCATGCGGCGCTGGTCACGGGGGCGGGCGCCGAAATCGGGCGGGCAGCCGCCATCGCGCTGGCACAGAGCGGCGCAGCCGTCCTCGTCAATGACATCAACCCCGATAAAGCCGATGAGACGGCCGATGTCATCATTGCTGGCGGGGGCAGGGCCCTGCCATGGCAGGCCGATGTCAGCAATCGTTTTCAGGTCGGTTCGATGATCGAGGCGGCCCGCGATGCGTTCAATCGCGTCGATATCCTCATCAACGCGGCCGGCGTCTACAAGCGTGGCCCGTTCGATCAGGTCGATGAATGGGATTGGCGGCGCGCGCTCGATGTCAACTTGACTGGGGCGTTCTTCTGTATGCAGCTGCTGGGCCGGGTGATGGCCGAAGAAGGCGGCGGGGCGATCGTCAACATCGGTTCGGTGTTGGCGACCGCATCCAACGGCCTCGATGGGGTGGCCTATATCGCCAGCAAGGCCGGCATCATCGGCTTGACGACGCAAAGCGCCGCCGAGCTGGCCGGGCGCGGCATTCGCGTCAATGCGATCGCAGCCCCGCCCGACGTTGACGATCCGTTGGCCGCTTCGATCGCCTCGATCGTCCTCTTCCTGTGTTCCGACGCGGCGCGCGCCATCAACGGCCAGTTGATCACGGTGAGACGCGCGTAGTTCACAGCGGTCGCTGCGAGGGTGTACCGGGCTTGCGCGGATATGCTGCCGGGGTCGGCGCTGCTTTGTCGATGGCGACCAGGTAGCGCGCTTCGGCGATCGCGGGCAGTTTGACGGCAATGATACCGGCCAGCCGCCCCCCCAAGACCGATAAAGCCCGGGCGCTGTCTTCCACTTCGCTGTGCGCGGTGTGTCCCTTCATGGCGATGCATCTTCCGCCCACGCGCGCCAGCGGCAGCAGATACTCCAGCAGCGTCGGCAGGCGGGCGACGGCCCGCGCCAGCACGAGGTCATAAGACTCACGCAGCTCCGGCTGGCGGCCAGCTTCTTCGGCGCGCGCATGCAGCACGACCGCTTCGATCCCCAGAACGGCGCATATGTGCTCGAGAAAGCGCACCTTTTTCCCCGTCGCTTCGAGCAGCGTCAGCTCAATGGCAGGGAAAGCGATTTTAAGCGGCAGGCCGGGAAACCCGGCTCCAGTCCCCACGTCGATCACGCGGGTTCCGTCGCCCAGCGCTGCCGCTTTCACTACCGTCAGCGAATCGAGGAAATGGCGCACGCGTACGCCTTCCGCATCAGTGATCGCCGTTAAGTTCGTATGCGCGTTCCACGACGCCAGCTCGGCGGCATATCGTTCGAACGCGGCGACCTGCGCCGGCGTCAGCCGCAGGCCGAGCAGCGCCGCCACATCCTCGGCGAGAAGGCCCATCGGCGCCCTGCTATTCGTCCGGCGTGATGTCGTGTACGGGACCGCGGGTTGGGAAGAATTCGCCGCTGTAGACAATGCTCAGCCCATCGGGATTGCGCTGCACGTCGAAATTGCAGCGATTCGCTTCAACCGGGTTCTCAGTCCCAGGGCCAAATTGTTCAAACCCATCGCTGATCGGGTTCGCCCACGTCAGCCGGTAGGCAATTTCATAATGGCCCGGCCGCAGGTTGCCGACATCGGCTGTGTAAAAGACCCAGAAATTGCCATTGCGGCGCGTCACCTCGCTCACGCGCACATTGTTGAACGGCGCGCCGTTCATCGTCACTTCATAGATGGCGTTATCAAAATGGTCTTGAATCTGCGCTTCGGTGCGCGCAAACCACGCCCAGTAAACTGTGATCGGGTCGCTGTCATAAACGATGCCGGGCAGCGCCAGCTCAAAGGCGTTGCACTCGGCGAAGATCAGGCCCGGGGTTTCGGAACGAAAGCGGTCGCTCAGGCGGGGGCCAACGACGACGGCCGGCTCTGGGCGCAGGTTCGGGTTGAGGATGCGGCCGTCGGGCGCGAGCAGGTTGCGGCCGGCGGCAGGGGGCTGTGCCGCTGCGGGGCCGCTGCCAGCATCCAGGCTGGTTCCAGGGGTGCCCTGCACTTGCCGCCCTTCGCAGCCGTCCTGCACATCGGTCAGCGTGAATTCAAAGTCGATGCGGTTCGGGTCGGTTTCACGGCCCACCCACACGCGCGCGCTGGCCGTCGCGCCGGCCGGCAGCGTTTGACCTTCGTTGTAGCGGATGTTTTCGCTGAAGCTGAACTGGCCGCCAACCTGCACCTGCCGCACCCCGGTCAGCGGGGTGCCGGAACCGGCCGCGCCGGCGAAGATCTGATAGAAGACATCCCAGCCGATCAGCAGCGTGCCGTTGAGATCGATGAACGCCGAATCGACACAAGCGGTGAAGAAGCCCTGCACGGCATTGGCCGGCCCGGTGAATTCAGCAGGTTCAGCAGCATCCTGCGCGTAAAGGGCGAGCATGGGCGCAGCGAGCAGCAGCACCGCCGCGATCGAACAGGCGAAGAACAGTCTTTTCACGGGCGAAACCTCCTGTTACTCAGCCCCCAATCATACCGCACGTTACCTCTACTAAACATGCCGATTCTGCTCTACAATGCAGCCGCATCGATGACCCCTAATGCTGAAGGGTGGCGCTCGTGAGCAAACCGATTATCGCCGTGTTGAAAGGTGACCAAACTGGACAGGAACTGCTGGATGAGGCGCTGCGCGTGCTCGACCCGGCAGTGACGCGCTGCGATCTCGAATTCAAGGAATTTGACCTGTCGCTGGAAGCGCGCCGGGCGAGCAGGAACGAAGTCGTGCGCGAAGCCGCCGAGTTCATCAATGCGACCGGGTTAGGCATTAAGGCGGCGACCATCACGCCGGGCAACCCCGACGATGTCGGCAGCCCAAACGCCCTGCTGCGCGAGCTGATCAATGGGCAGGTGATCTTGCGCACCGGGCGGCGCATCCCGTCGGTACGGCCGCTGGCCGGCGTTTACGCGCCGATCGCGGTGGTGCGCATGGCGGTTGAGGATGCGTATGGCGCCAAAGACTGGCGCGAGGGCAGCGGTTTGGATGAAATTGCCTACAGCACGCGCAAGCTGTCGCGGCGCGTGTGCCGGGCTGTGGCGGAATTCACCTTTCGATACGCCCGCCGCAGCGGGGCGAAAGTGTTTGGCGGGCCCAAGTACACCGTCAGCCCGGTTTATGAGGGGCTGTTTAAGGAAGAGTTGGATGCTGCCAGCCAACGCTACCCCGATGTGCCTTATGACCCGCAGCTCATCGATGCGACCTATGCGCTGCTGTTAGAGACGACCGGCGAACCGCTCGTCATCCCCGCGCTCAACCGCGACGGCGACAGCCTGAGCGATTTAGTCCTCAAAATGTTCGGCAGCATCGCCGGGGCGGAGTCGATCATCCTCTCGCTGGATGATGAATTCAATGTGAAGACGGTATTGACTGAGGCTCCGCATGGCACAGCGCCCAGCCTGCAGGGCAAAAACATCGCCAACCCCATGGCGATGATCCTCGCCGGCGCAGCGCTGCTGCGCTACGTGCCGACCGACGTGGCCCGCATCGCCAGCCGCGCGATCTACGAGGCGGTCATGGAGGCGGTTTACGATGGCATTCGCACGCCCGATCTCGGCGGCCAGGCCTCCACCAGCGAATATACGAATGAAGTCATCCGCCGGGTGAAGGCCAAACTGGAAGTGTGGACGGCGCTGGGCGAATGAACCGCCGGCCGCCTAGCTGGCGCGCCGCCGCCCGGCCGCATACTCGGCCGCGATGCGGGTGTAATGGGCGGCCTGCCGATTGTGTTCCGCCGCGATGCGCCCGTTCAGCTCAAGATCGCGCAGCAGGTTGATCAGCTCGCCGATCGCAAACAAGGCGAAACCGCCCACCAGCCCGCTGACGAGCAGGCTGACGCCCAGCGCCAGCGGCGAGCCCTCGAAATTGACAGTCACAACGCTGGCGATCGCTTCGGCCTCTCGAGCCGCTGTGGGCGATGGCGGCGGCGTTTGGTTGACGCCTTGTATCATCAGGATGATAGCGACGATCACGGCAGAGATCACCACGATCACGCCGAGAATCTGATAAATCACTGCGATGATGCCGAGGATCGGATATCTGCGCTTCATAATGTCTATACTCCTGTTAGCATGTCGCTCTACTGTGATAGCATTAATGACAAATCTGCGCCACAATCTTCTGATAATAAAGTATCAAAACACGATAAAAATGTCGGAAATAGCCCCCATCCTCAGGCGGGACAGGGGCAGGTATTTCACGATATCCCTCACCCTGCTTGCCTGTGGCAAGCTGTCCGTCTCCCACGTAAGCGGAGAGAAGGGGTAGGGGGTTGAGGATTCAAGCAGTAAATACCTGCCCCATCACGATTCTCGGGCGCGCTAGCGGGCGGTTGAATTTCGAGTTAAGGATATCACCACATGGATGACCAGCTTGAACAAGATGTCGCCCGCTTGTGGGCGCTGCTGTTCGCTGCTGTACTTGATGGCGAGCGGCGCATCGCGGAAAATTTGAGCCAGCATAATCTGACAGTGCCGCAGTTCTACGTGCTCAAAACGCTGTCAGAGCGCGGCGGGCGCTGGGGAATCGGCCAGATCGCGCGGGCGCATGGTTTGACGAATGCCACGATGACGGGGCTGATCAGCCGCATGGAAGCGATGGATCCACCGCTCGTCCTGCGCGAGACGAGCGCGACCGATCGCCGCGCCGTCCATGTCGTCTTAACCGAAGCGGGCCGCGAGCGTTTCGACGCGGTCACGCGCAGCCTGGCCGATCAACTGCGGTCGGTCGTCGCGCTCATCCCGGCCGAAGATCGCCGCCGCCTACTCGATGAGCTGGAGCACTACGCGCAGCTGGTGCTTAGCCTCTCGAATTCGTAACGGCGAGGTCGTTCGCCATACTGCTGGTTGACTCTGTGCAGAGAAGAGAAGAAAGGAAACAAGATGTCCTCCCGAGTTCCTGAAACGCATCGCGATCTGCTTGAGGGGCCGGTCGTCGTCAGCCTAGTGACGTTGATGCCCGACGGCCAGCCGCAGGCGACGCCGGTGTGGTGTGATTACGACGGCACCTATGTTCGGGTGAACACGGCGGCTGGCCGCCAGAAATATAAGAACATGCTTGAGCGCCCTCAGGTCACTGTGCTGGCCATTGACCCGCAGAACCCCTACCGCTGGCTGGAAGTGCGCGGTCGCGTTGCCGAGAGCAGCGAAGAAGCCGGCTTGGAACACATCAACCGGCTGTGCGAACTCTATACCGGCAATCCGGATTATTACAGCCGCAACCCGGCGCTGCGCGGCCAGGAGCAGCGCGTCATGTTCAAGATCGAGCCGAAACGTGTGGTGGCGGGCGGTTAAAGTCCCATTTGGCGTTGGGGCGGATGGGTGCGGCGCTTGGGGCGCCGCTTTTATTTTATGAACTTCCCCTGAATTTTGGAACATAAAGGAAAGATTGTGTTATCATTGACTGCATGGACGAATACAACGAACTCAACCCTCAACTGCTCGACGTCTTCATGCCTGACCCATCTCTGAAACGTGTGTGGCATGCAGGCGCACCCCGTCGTTTAGACCAACCCGCAGCTGAACAGTGGCGCCGTGAGCTTGAACGCAAAGCCGCTGCTGAGAGCCGGCCGGTCGTCGCCGTCATCGATGCTTCCGAGCTGCGCTTTGTGACCGCAGGGGCCGCCATTGTGCTGGCGCAGCTCACGCGGCAGCGCTGGCTGAACGGTTTCGTCTTCATTGCCAGCGAGCGCTCGATGCAGGGCGCTTTGCAGATGGTCGCCATGCTCAGCGCGCACGACAAAGTCTTCGTCTTCTCTTCGCTCGAAGCGGCGCAGGCGTTCATCCTCACGCTGGTCGCGCGCGCAGCGTGAACCGGCTGCAACCCTCCTCATTAGTGAAGACCCGCGATGAACCTGCGCAGGCTGATGCGCGTACTATTTACGCAGCCTGATCATCAATCGCGCCGCAGCCGCGCTTCGTACCCACCTGATCGATCGCTGAGCAGATGAGCGCCACTTCCGGAAAGATGCTGCAAATTTGCAGAACTTTTCATGAGGTGTTAATTTTCTGCTCAGCAAAAAAAGCTGCACAAATTTCGGGAGTCGATAAATTTTAGGGGAGAAGAAGTTATGAAACGCGCGTCACGCTTCATCAGCTTGCTCGTGTTGGCCGCGCTGCTGCTGGCCGTTGTCGGCGGTGTCGCTGGCCAAAGCGACTACAAAGTGCTGCGAACGGGCCTCAGCATGGTCGGCGCCGATCTAGAGACGATCGACCCGGCTTTGGCGCAAACCGTCAGCCAGATCGAAATCATCAACCAGATGTTCATCGGCCTCACCCATCAGAACAACCTGACGGCCAGCGTCGAGCCGGGCATCGCGACGTGGGAAGTCTCGGATGATGGCCTGGTCTACACCTTCAGCATCATCCCGGAAATTCCATGGGTGCGCTACAACGCCGATACTGGTGAAGTCGAGATGGTGATGGATGAGGAAGGCAACCCGCGCTTTGTGACGGCGCAGGACTTCGTCTTCGGCTGGCGGCGGACGCTTGATCCAGCGACCGGCGGCGCCTATTCCTACGTGCTGGCGGGCAACGTGGCTGGCGGCAATGCGTATAATGCCGGCGAAGCTGGCCCGGAAGCCCTCGGCATCGTTGCGCTGGATGAGTACACCCTTGAGGTGACCGCGGCGGAACCCGTCGCCTTTGCGGTGAGCATCTTCGGCCTGTGGATGGGCCGCGCCCAGCCTGAATGGGCGATTGAGGAAGCGGGCGACCTGTGGACGGAGCCGGAGTACATCAACACCTATGGGCCGTACACGCTCAAAGAATGGGCGCACGACGAAAGCATCACCCTCATCAAGAATCCGTTCTGGCCCGGCACCGAGACGGTCCCGCAGGCGCGGATCGATGAGATCATCTTCCGCTTCCTGTCGCCGGCCGCCCAGTTCGCCGAATTCCAAGCCGGCAATCTCGATGCCAGCTCGGTTCCGCTTGAGGAGATCCCGCGCATTGAGGCCGACCCCGTGCTCAGCCAGCAGTATACCGTTGGCACTAACCCGTGCACCTATTACGTCGGCTTCGATGTGACCGAAGCGCCGGTCGACAACGTTCACCTGCGCCGGGCGCTCTCGGCCGCGATTGACCGCGTCGCCATCGTCGAAAACGTGACGCGCGGCGGCCAGATCGCAGCGCAGTGGTTCTCGCGCCCGGGCTTGACGGCGGCGCCGACTTTGGAAACGCATCCCGATCTGGGCATGAAGTTTGATCTCGAACTGGCGCAGGCGGAAATGGCGCTGGCGTTGGAGACCATGGGGCTGTCATCGCCGGCTGAACTGCCGACGCTGGTGCTCACCTATAACGATGCAGCCGGCCATGCCGCGATCATGCAGGCGATGCAGCAGATGTGGGTGGATGCGTTTGGCGTGAACGTGGAACTGAGCCAGCGCGAGTCGGCCGGCTATTTCAGCGGCCTGCGCCAAGATGCGCCGATGATGTATCGCGCCGGCTGGTGCCAGGACTACTCGGATGCCAGCAACTTCCTGTACGACGTTTTCCGCTCCGACTCGGAGTTCAACTATACCGGCTACGCGAATCCTGAGTTCGATGTGTTGGTCGACCGGGCACGCGTGCTGCGCGATGAGGCTGAGCGTTTGGAACTGTACGTGCAGGCCGAGGAAATCTTGATCAACGAAGGTGCGGCGATCATTCCGATCTACTGGTACACGACCAACCAGCTCACAGCCCCGAACGTGGAACGGACGTACTCGGTCACCGGCAACGAGTACTACTACTTCTGGGACATCAATTAGCTAGCAGTGGGTCTCCGCTGCTGACCTGAGTAACCGGGGGGCGCGGGCAGCCGCGCCCCCCACTGCCCGCCGCGCTAGGACAGCAGCAGTGTTCGCTTTGATACAGATATTGATATAGAGATTTTTTTCATGCTGGCTTTACAACATAAAGCCTGTTCCAGTCGATGTACGAGGGGTTTGTAGGGCGCTTGTATGGTCGAGTTTTTTGTGCGGCGCATGCTGTGGATGTTGTTGGTTTTATTCGTCGTCTCGATCATCACATTTTTGCTGATGTACGCCGTGCCGGGCGGGCCGTTCGATCAGGAAAAACCGCTGCCGCCGCAGACGCTCGCCATCCTCAATGAGAAGTACAACCTCGATGCCCCGCTGCACGAGCAGTATCTTAGCTATATGGCCGATCTGCTCGTCCCGCGCCTCACCTTCGGGCGGCAGCGCCCTTCGCTGACGGAGAATTACCTGATCAACATCCCGCTGCCGGCCTTCTTGGGCGACCAGCCGACGCTGCGCTGGATGAACTTCGGGCCGTCATACCGCTCGCGCAGCCGTTCGGTCAATGATTATTTCCGCGATAACCTGCCGGTTTCGTTCCAGCTTGGGGTGGCTGCGCTGGCCATCTCCATGTCGATCGGCATCCCAGCCGGCCTGATCGCAGCGCTCAAGCGCAATACGATCTTCGATTACGCCGGTATGGGCTTCGCCATCATCGGCGTTTCGGTTCCCGTGATCATTACGGCGCCGCTGCTGCAGTATTTGTTCGGCGTGCAGTGGCGCATCCTGCCCGTGACGGGCTGGGGCACGCCGCAGCACGTCATCCTGCCGGCGCTGGCTTTAGGCTTCGCCAATTCAGCCTTGATCGCCCGCCTCACGCGCGCCAGCCTGCTGCAGGTATTGAACGAGGATTACATTCGCACGGCGCGCGCCAAAGGCCTGTCTGAAAGGATGGTGGTGCTGCGCCACGCGGTCAAAAATGGCATGATCCCGGTTGTCACGGTGCTCGGCCCGCTGTTCGCCATTTTGGTGACCGGCACCTTCGTCGTCGAGACGGTCTTCGGCATTCCCGGGTTGGGCCGCTATTTCGTCAACAGCATCACGGGCCGCGATTATCCCGTGATCATGGGCACAGTGCTGCTGTTTGCGACGTTCTTAGTGCTGGCCAACATGCTGGTCGATCTGATCTACGCCTGGATCGACCCGCGCATTCGGCTGGACTAGGCAGAGGAGGGTTTGATCGATGGCTGTTGCAGAAGGACAAGGGCAGCCCGCCGTGAGCGGCGTCGTCAAAATTGAGAGAACCGCGCGCGGAGAGAGCCTGTGGATGGACTCGTGGCGCCGCCTGCGCCGCAACCGCGCAGCCGTGCTGGGCGCGATCATCATCCTGGTCAGCATCTTCGTCGCCATCTTTGCCGACCAGATCGCGCCGCGCAGTTTCTCGCAGCAGGTCTTGGTCGATAACAATGCCGCCCCGCTGTGGGTGACCCGCTTGTTCCCGAGCATGATCCCGCGCGGCGAAGTGGGCGGCTACATCACCATCAGCGATGAATACCTGCTCGGCGCCGATAACCTCGGCCGCGATTTGTTCAGCCGCATCATTTATGGCGCGCGCGTTTCGCTGGCGGTCGCGTTCGTCGGGCCGTTGGTGAGCATCATGGTGGGGCTGACCGTCGGCATGATCGCCGGATATGCCGGCGGCAGGGTCGATAATTTTCTGATGCGCGTGGTCGACTTAATGTACGCCTTCCCGACCATCCTCTTCATCATCCTGCTGATGGCCTTTTTCCGCACCGGTTTCGTCGCCCGCGAGCCGGGCACGCTCGCGCACGCGCTCGGCCAGATCGACTCGGCGATGGGCGGCATGTTCTTCATCTTCATCGGCATCGGCTTGACCTCGTGGATGGGCATGGCCCGTTTGGTGCGCGGGCAGGTGCTCTCGGTGCGCGAAAAAGAATACATCGAGGCGGCCCGGTCGTTGGGCACGGGCAACCGCGCGATCATGCTGCGCCACATCCTGCCTAACATCCTCGGCCCGCTGATCGTCGCTGAGACGCTGACCATCCCGACTTATATCTCCTACGAAGCCTTCCTCAGTTTCATCGGGCTGGGCGTCAACCCGCCGACGCCGAGCTGGGGCGCGATGATCTCGGAAGGCTCGCGCGTGATCGCCAGCTATCCCAACCAGGCGCTCTTCCCCGCCTTCGCCCTGTTCATGATCATGTTCGCCTTCAACTTCCTAGGCGACGGCCTGCGCGATGCGCTCGACCCGCGGATGCGCGGCATCGATTAGCGGAGTCTGCCGGCGAGCTATGACCAAGTCAGCAGTGCTGGCCAGCAGTAGCTGTTGAGGTTTTATAACAATTATATACAGCGTATTTAAAATGCTGTTAACTCGTGCTTGCTTTGGAACTCGATACAATATCAACAATTGATGTTAAGCAGCTGCCCTCATCCCCCGGCCCGTTCTCCCTCAGGGAGAAGGGGAGCAGAACCGCTGGGTTTCCAAGTCCCTCTCCATGAGGGAGAGGGATTTAGGTTGAGGGCTGAAACGTGTCGAACTATGTAACGTGACTTAATCAAGAATCGTATCGTTAATCAAAACGAGCGATGAACCTAATGAGCCACGCCACAGCCTTTCCCCCAAATTCGCGCATCCCATAATTGAGAAATGGAGCTGCCAATGCTTCGGATTGCTGCTGTGCTGATCCTCCTCGCATGCGTGCTGCCGGTGTTTGCGCAGGAGGGCGTCCTGCCGGAAGATTTACAAGTCATCGATCTGAGCAACGTGGGCGCGATGACGCGCCTGACCGAGTTGGGTTTGGGGCAGATCCTTGATGCATTTTTGGAGGATGACGGCAGTACCCTGACGGTGATCAGCGCGCGCGGCGTCTCGCGCTATGACACGGCTGACCTGACGGGAGAATCGCAGTTTGTGCCGTTCGAAGGTAACCCGCTGGACGGCTTCTACGCCAGTTTTTTCGTCCCGAACGTCAGCTACAGCATCGACAGACGGGCAGTCACCATCAGCCAGACATGGCGCGAACAATCGCTTGGCGGCACCTTCGACCTCATCACGGGCGAACGCCTGAGCGACGCCAGCGGCCCAGTGCGACTTGAGTTTAATCAGGAAGCCGCTGATCCCGCCGTCGTCCGGCTGCTTGACCCGGAGACCCAGACCGTTCGGCATGAGCTGGCTTTCGGAAACGGGCGTGTGGATGGCGCTGTGTTATCTCCCGATGGTGCGCTGGTCGCAGTCGTGGGGCTGCTGCGGGAAGACCCAGGCGCAGCACTCCAGTTGTGGGATGCAGCGACGGGCGAACAGATCGCTCAGGTGACGTTCGAGCGGAGGCAGGCAGGCGCGATCTACTTCAACGCAGACGGGACGCAGATCACGGTAGCAGCAACGCGCGATAACACGACCACAGTATACAGCGTTCCCGACCTGAACTTGATCGGCAGCAGCCCTTTCGCCTTGTACACGCTCAGCCCAGATGGCAGCACTGCGGCTTACCTAAACGAGGAGTCCACCCTGACTCTGGAAGACCTGGCCACAGGCGAAACCCGCGCGACCCCGCTGGCTATGCTGAACGCGCGCGATATACTGCGGATGTTTTTCAGCCCAGACAGTGCCGCGCTCTATCTCGTTAGGCGCAGCCCGGCGGGCGCGGTCTTCGTCGTTGATGCTGCGAGCGGCACGCTGCTGCCGGGCGTCGGCGGGTTCGCGTCTTATGTGTTCGGCACCGCCTTCGCCCCAGATAGCACGCAGATCGTGACGGTTGAACAAGATGACAGGCCGGCGCCGTACGCACGCCTTAACTCTGGTAATGGTCTGCGCTTTTTCGATCTTGCATCGGGAGCAAGCACTCGATTCTTACCGGCGGATAATCCATCCGCAGTCGCCATCAGCAGTGATGGGGCGCTGGCGTACACGTCGGCGCGGACGATTCATCTGATGCGTGGCGACGAGTCGTTTAGGCTGACTGACGAGCTGTTCCCCTTCTACATCTGGTCTCTTGAATTTAATCAGGACGGTTCACGGCTCGCTGCCGATATTTATGATCGGGTGCTGGTGTTGGATGGACGAACGCTCGCTCTCGCCGCCGAACTGCCCAGTTCAGGCGCAGCGCCGCCATACTGGGGTGACAGCGTGCTGTGGAACGACATGACCCTGATCTACGCCGATGACTCGGTCGTTCGTCTATGGGATGCAGAAAACAGGGAGGAAATCGCGGCGTTTGACCAGGGGCTGCCCATTCGTGGGTTGGCACTCCACGCAGCGAGTCAGACGCTGGCGGTCAGCGTCGGCACAACACCGGAGGCGCAGGAAGTGCGGCTGTGGGACCTGAGCAGCAGCGACGCGCCAAAATCGATCATGAGCTTCCCGCTGTTACAAGATCGCTTCGCCCTTGCCTTTGATGCCGATGGCGGGCTGCTGGCAGCAGGGCTGGATGCCAGGAGCGATTACATCGGGCTCGCCGCGGTGATCTACGACGTGACGACTGGCGAGGTCGTCTACGAGCTAAACGACTGCGGCTGGCCGCTCGAATTCAGCCCGGATGGACGCCTGTTCAGCTGTACCAACCCGGTGAGCAGTGTGATTGTTTACGGAGTGCGCTGAGCCGCCAGCCGAGACTTGCCCGACTCATCGCTTCCGACAAACGACACCCTAAGAGTCCACACTGCTGCCGATGCCGGTGCGGTCGCCAGTGAAAGTGCCGGCTGATCGGTCGTCGTTAAATCGATGCCGTATGCCGGCAGGCGATCCTCAACGCGCGCCAGTGCTGGAAGGCCCAGGCTTGACGGGACAATGGCATCACTGGCCAAAGACGAACGAGACGGCCGGCATCCGCATCGACTCCCTCTCCCTGCTGCTGGCTGGCTCGCCAGCCAGTTGAACGATGAAACAGCCTCACGGGTAGTCGATCGACAAAAACAGGTATACTGAGGATAGTTCAAACGCAGGGAGATGCTGAGGATGGACGTCGGAGTCGAATTCGGCCATTATCGTGTGATCGCGCACATCGGCCGCGGTGGC
>DAOTYT010000406.1:0-2513 GCA_034434615.1 Anaerolineae bacterium
TTTGTGTAGGGAGGCGCAGTAATGTTTACCGCGATCGTGCACGTGCATGTAAAGCCAGAACACCTCGATGCGTTCATCGAAGCGACGCTGGATAATGCACGCCACAGCAACCGAGAGCCGGGTATCGTCCGCTTCGACGTCTTGCGTCAGCAGGACGACCCAACGCGCTTCGTGCTGTACGAGATCTACCGAACGCCCGAAGATCAACTGGCACACCGTGACACTGAACACTACCTTCGCTGGCGCGACACCGTGGCCGATATGCTGGCCGAACCGCGCACCGCCGTGAAGTATGACGTCCTTTACGCCGAGGAGTGACGACCATGCGCTTTGAATTTGCGACCGCTGGGCGCATCCTCTTTGGCGACGGCGTCATCGAACAACTTCCGTCGATCGCGCGTTCATTCGGCAGCCGCGCCCTGCTGGTCACTGGCAGCAGTACACATCGCGCTGAAGAGGCGCTCGCCCTGCTGTCTGAAGCAGGCATTACCGTCAGCACATTCAATGTGACTGGCGAGCCGACGATTTTCTTGGCTGAAGCGGGAGTCTCAGAAGCGCGGGCGCAACATGCGGAGATGATCATTGGTTTGGGGGGCGGCAGCGCTATCGATCTCGGCAAAGCGATCGCCGCGTTAGTCAACAATGAGGGCGACCCGCGCGATTATCTTGAGGTAGTCGGCAAGGGTCAGCCGCTACACCATCCAGCCCTGCCCTACATCGCGATTCCAACGACTGCTGGCACCGGCGCCGAAGTCACCTCGAACGCCGTGTTAGCTTCGCAGCAGCATCGCGTTAAGGTGAGCTTGCGCAGCCCATTGATGCTGCCTCGCTATGCCCTGATTGACCCAACGCTGACGCACGACCTGCCGCCGCCGATCACAGCCCGCACCGGCATGGATGCGCTCACACAGGTCTTGGAGCCGTTCGTGTCCAACAAAGCGAACCCACTGACCGATGCGCTGTGCCGCGAAGGGCTGGCGCGCGGCGCGCGCGCGATCAAGCGCGCCTATCAGGATGGGAACGATGTATTAGCCCGGCACGATATGGCGCTCACGAGCTTATTCGGCGGGCTGGCCCTGGCGAACGCCAAGCTCGGGGCGGTGCACGGTTTTGCCGGGCCAATTGGCGGCATGTTCCCCGCCCCGCACGGCGCGATCTGCGCCCGTTTGCTTGGCCCGGTCATGGCGCACAACATCGCCGCTCTGCGCGCGCGCGACCCAGGCTGCTTGGCGCTCGAGCGGTATCGCGAGATCGCCTGCATTGTGACCGGCTACGCCGATGCAAACCCAGAAGATGGAGCGGCTTGGGCGTCAGCATTGGCGGAGGCCTTGCAGATCCCACGTCTGAGCGAGTTTGGCATCACTGAACAGGATTTCCCCGAAATTGTCGCCAAAGCGGCCGTGGCCAGCTCCATGCAAGGCAACCCGATCAAGCTGACCGACCAAGAGCTGATGGCGATCTTGGCCGAAGCGCTGTAGTCCTTACAACAAAGCGACAACGCGCTGGTCACGGTCGAAAAACCCCTCTAGGTCGACCTGCAGAAGGCCTTGTCGCTTCGCGAACAACCAGTCCCACAGGGCGGCCAGCGGTTCAGGATCCTCGTGACCGGCGCGCAGCACCTGCACGACGATCATACCCGTTGCACGGTCGATCACGTCAAGGGCTACGGCGCGGTTCTCGTCATCCTGTTTCAGCAGTTCCTCGCGCAGCTCATCGAGATCCTCCTGGCAGAGTGGGTCATGACGCAGGCTGCGCTCGATCACCGCATAGGGCACGTCGCCTACGAGCAAATCGCCGCTGTCGCCATCGGCGGTCTCCCGCACAATGACGGCCTCTGGGTGGCGCAGGCATATAACGACCTCTAACTCATTAAGAGACGGCGGGTCGCCATCGGTCAAGATGAAACGCATCAAATAACTCATGGATCGCCTGTTAACGAATATCGATAGCGCGCAGAAGGCATCGCTTATATCATAGGAACGATTATCGCGATTATACTCGGAAAGATGATGTCTTCAGCGCGTTTTTGGTTCATCGATTTTGATGATACGCTTGCGCTCGGCCCCACGACATGGGCAGTGCAAACCGTGCTGCCAGAGATGATTCGCCAGCACGCCCTGCCCGCCGACGAGCACACCCTCGCGCGCGCGCTGCTGCGCGGGCAGGCCCAGGCCGCCAGCGGTTTGAATGAGATGATCATCCTTGATGAACTCTTCGACGCGATGGGGTGGCCAGAGGGCTTAAAGCGAACCCTGATCGAAGCGGTTTTTGAGCGCTATACGCCAACGCTGTTCGCCGATGCTATCCCTTTTTTGCAGCGCCTGCGCGAGCACAGCCAGCGCGTTTTTATCCTTTCCAATAACAACCGAGCGCCTGAGCTCGCTGAAGAGCTGGGCATCGGCACTTTGGTCGAGGATATCTTCACACCGAAGCGCTGCGCCGTCTCACGCGGCAAACCTGACCGAGCGCTGTGGGACTGTGTGTTGACGCGGTTCACGCCGACCACCCCCATC
>DAOTYT010000407.1:0-4456 GCA_034434615.1 Anaerolineae bacterium
GACGAGACTTAGCCCTAAACGGCCGCCACCGCCTCGATTTCGACCAGCGCTGCGCGCGGAAGTTTCGCCACTTCGATCGTCGTCCGCGCTGGCGGCGTCTGCAAGAAATAAGAGGCGTATACCTCGTTCATAGCGGCGAAATCGCCCATGTCTTGCAGGTAAACGGTCGTTTTGATGACCTTATTCATATTTGAGCCGGCCGCTTCGATGATCGCGCGCAGGTTATCGAGCACCTGCCGCGTTTGCGCCTCAATGCCCCCCTCGGCAAGCGCATCGGTGCCCGGCACGAGCGCGATCTGCCCGGCGGTGAAGATGAACCCGTTGTGAATGATCGCCTGCGAGTAAGGGCCAACCGGCGCCGGTGCGGCACTTGTCGTCACTGCTTGCATAGTCTCTCCCCCAATAACCGTAATGACCGAACTACAGCGGCAATTATGAAAAACTAAACCCGACCGCGCAACTTCGCGATCTGGCGATCTCGCCGAGCTGTGTTATAATGCGCGCCGTTATCTTGATGCTTGATCGGAGTCGCTCATGAATAAGGTGCTCAGTTTGGCGGCGGGATTTGCCTTCGGTGCGCTCATCGGGGCGACGCTGGTCGTTCTATTTGCGCCGGTTAGCGGCAGCGAAATGGTGCGCCGCGTTAAAGCCGGTTACGAGGAGACGCGCGAAGAGGCGCGCCGCGCCAGCGAACAGCGCCGGGCCGAGCTGGAGGCCCAATTCGCGCAGATGCGCCGGCGTCGTTCCGCGAACGCGCGCTGAAACTCCTCCAGGCCGTTTACCAGCGCGGCATCCCTCCTCTCGACGCTTCCCCTGCGCTTCCCCTTCTGTCAAGATATCCTAACATTTCCTGTGTGACTTCTATGCTACACTGAGTCACGGATCGCTTAAGCAATTTTGGGGATTGCCATCTTGAAAACTCAGCAGGTGCTGCGTTTGGCATCAGTGTTCGTGTTTTTGTCGTTCACCGGGGGGTTGATCACGCTCAACCTGCTGCCGGCCGAACGACCGATCGTTGTGCCCACACTGATGGTTCTGCCAACAGCGGACGAGGCAAACGGGAACGCAGCGGGTGCGCTGCAAGCCGCGGCAGCCGCGACCAACAGCCCGCTGCCGAGCGAGACGCCAGCCCCGACAACCACGCCGACCGCCAGCAGGACAGCCAGCCCCACCAGCACCGCGGCGGCCATCGCGACCGTCGACCAGATCTCAACGCCGATCGCGTCTGGCCCGCTGGCTGGTGCCCCACCCACGGCCGTGGCCCTGCCGGCCCGGGAACAGCCAATCGAGGTTGTGCTGCCGCCGCCACCGCCCCCCGACCAGGCCATTATCAGTTTCGCGCCGGAGGCGGACGAGGCCGAACGCGCCGCTTATCTCGATGCGATCGGCGCCACGGTGACGGAAACGATCGATGCGCTCAACGCCGTCGTTGTCTCGCTGCCGGAAGCGCTGGACGAACTGCCGGTCAATCCAGCGGTGATCGCTGCCGAGCCAGACTATTTCGTCACAGTGCAGCTCGCCGTGCCGCCCTCCGATCCTTTTTACCCGCAGCAGTGGGCGCTGGACGCGATTGGCGCGCCGGCGGCATGGAGCGCCATTAACGGCAGCCTGATGCCGGTCACTGTCGCCGTGATCGATACTGGCATCTGCGCCGATCTGCCCGATCTGGCCGGGCGCGTGCTTCCCGGCTGGGATTACGTCGATGACGATAATGACCCGCGCGACGAGTTCGGCCATGGCTGCGGCGTAGCGAGCATCATCGCTGCCAACATCGATGACGGGGTCGGCATGGCTGGCCTCGCGCCAAACGCGCGCATCCTGCCGCTGCGCGTGCTCAACGCCGCCGGCATCGGCAGCTATTCCGATGTCGCCGCAGCCATCGTGCGCGCGGCCGATGAGGGTGCGCAGGTGATCAACCTGTCACTCGGTGGCAGCCAGCCCTCACTGGTGCTGGAACTGGCCGTCAACTATGCGACCGGGCGCGGGGCGATCGTGATCGCGGCGGCCGGCAATACTGGGCGGCCAGGCGTGCTCTACCCAGCGGCTTATGCCAATGCGATCGCCGTCGCTTCCGTCGATGCCGCCTTGCAGCCGAGCGGGTTTAACGCCACCGGCCCTGAGGTCGCTGCGTTCGCCCCCGGCCAGTCGGTACTGGCGCTGCGCCCTGATGGCACCTACGCCAGCATGAGCGGCACGTCGTTCGCGGCCCCGCACGCTTCTGGCGCGGCTGCGCTTCTGCTGGGCCGCGGCGACTCGTTCGTCGTCGATGGCGGCCTGATCTCCGTCGCGACCGGGCTGCCGGCCACGCCAACGCCGGTCGTGACCGCAACGCCCTCGCCGACGACCGAGTTCGTTAACCTGGGCGGCGAGGAAGATTTCGAGGTGGAGAAACCCGCGATCGCTGCCCTCAGCAGCCGCCTGTGGGATCTCTACAGCACGTATGACGAAAATGCCGCGCAGGCGCTGCTGCAAGGCGAACTGTATGGGCTGGAGATCGACGGCGCGCGCGTGCAGGTGATGATCTTCGCCGCCGATGCGGCCGCCGCCGAGCGCATTATAGCCGCGCTGCCCGGGCTGGGCGCCGAGGTGACTGCCCATTACGACTCCTGGATCGACGCATGGATCGCGATTGGCGCGCTCGACGCGCTGGCTGCCCTGCCCGGCGTGCTGCTCGTCGATGGCGTGCTCCCAGTGCAGCCGGTGCAGCCCCACGAGGACGGCGAGCGCCCAGCCGGCCTCGAAGCCGAACCCGACCCGATAGCCACCGCTGCCGCCGTGATCGATGCGCTCGATGAGGGAGCGGTCATCCAAACTGGCGCTTTCGTCACGCAGGGCGTCACCGCATCGAATGCCAACGTTTGGCACGCTAACGGGTGGACGGGCGCGGGCGTCCGCGTCGCCGTGCTGGACCAATTTCGGGATTACGTGAGCGCGCAGGCCGCCGGCGAACTGCCGCAGGGCGGCAACCTCAACGTCTACGGAACGCTGGATTTCAGCTCGCGCCACGGCACCGCGGTCGCCGAAATTATTTACGATATGGCGCCGGGCGTGCAGATGTGGCTGGCCTCGCCAAACACCGTCACTGAGATGGCCCAAACGATCGTGACACTGGCCCAGCCGCCCTATAACGTGCGCATCATCGCCTCGTCGATCGGGTTCAGCGGCGTTGAGCCGGGCGATGGCACCGGTCCAATCTCCAACGCCATCAATACCGCCTATAACATCCATGGCGCGCTCTATGTTCAGGCGGCCGGCAACGCCCGCACCATTCACTGGGACGGATTTTACAGAGATACGGAAAGCACACCCGACGGCCGCCACGAATGGACGACTGGCATTGTGACGCCCGGCCTCGATGCGATCGAGGTGAACGAGATCGGCACTTTGAGCGCCGGTTCATGGATCAGCCTAACGCTGCGTTGGAACGAGTGGCCGACCACCAACAAAGACTACGACCTGTACCTGGTGCGCTGGAGTGGCTCGTCGTGGGTCAACGTCGCCGGCTCGATCAATGATCAGACGGGCGGCGGCGCCCTGCCGGTAGAACACATCAACTTTATCGTTCCCACCACTGGGCTGTATGGCGTTCGGGTCAACCGGTTTCCGGCCAACGCCCCGCATGCCATGTACTTAACCCTGATGGGATATGCCATCCCGGGCGGCTTCCAATATCAAGTGACCGATCGCAGCCTGATCGACCAAGCGACGGCCAGCGGCTCCTTTGCAGTGGCTGCGCTCAACGTCAACAGTCCGTTCAACCTTGAGTGGTACAGCTCGCGCGGGCCAGCGCGGGCGACCGGCAACCAGTGGACGGTGCCGGGCAACGCCCAGCCACGCATCGCGGGGTTCGCGCGCGTCAACACCTGGTCGTATGGCAATAACGTCTTCAACGGCACGTCGGCCGCGCAGCCGCACGTCTCCGGGGCGGCCGCGCTGGTCATGCAGCGCTTCCCCCAATTCAGCGCCGCCGATGTGCGCAGTTTCCTCGAAAGCCGCGCCATCGATATGGGGCCGGCCGGCTATGACTATGACTTCGGCGCCGGTCGGTTGTGGCTGGGGTCTCCTTTTGTCGCTACCCCAACGCCGACTTTTACCCCGACGCCGCCGACAGCGCCGCCGAACACTAACCTGATCGCCAATGGGACGTTCAGCGCTGGGCTGGCTAACTGGGGCACGTGGAACGCCACGGCCACCGCCTCCAGCGACGTGCTCGCCATCACGCGCAACGCCGGCACGGCAGACGGCGGCTTCTGGCAGCAGATGGGCTTCGCGCTTCCGGCCAATGCCCCGGTCGAGCTGCGCTTGCAGCTTGGCAACGACGCCAGTGTCCCCAAGTCGATCGATCTGGTCGTGCGCAGCTCGACGTGGTCGGGCTTTGCTGTCTGCTCGTTCACGCTGCCGCCGAATACGCCCCTGCAAAACGTGACCATGCGCCTGCGCACCAATGCTGCCTGGC
>DAOTYT010000408.1:0-1866 GCA_034434615.1 Anaerolineae bacterium
CCTGCACAGTTTGTTCAGGCCGAACGCGCACCAACCGCAGGTTGAAGCGTTGGGCGATCGTATCGATGAGCTGTTCAGTCTCTGGGAACAGCAGGCCGGTATCCAGCGTGATGACGGTCGTCGCCGGCGCGATCGACTGCAGCAGGTGTAAGATGACGATGCCGCTCGGCTGAAAGCTGGTGACGACGGCCAGCCGATCGCCAAACGTCGCCGCGGCCCAGCGCAGGATGGCCTGCGGGGCGCTGCCTTCAAACTCTGCCTGTAAGTGCGGAAGCTGTTCACAGAGGGTTGTCATCGTCAGCACGGGTTCACGCGATCTTCGCTAGAGTGCATCATACACGTAAACACCGCGAGCATCGGTAAGATTTGCCGGCACTGGCTTGTTTGGCGATCTCTTAATGCGTTTTCCCGGCAGCACTCGCTAAAGCGCGACGGGCAGACCGCCTTGAAGGCGGCGTCAACATCGGCACGTCAGTCCTTGGTGTACGGGTCGAGCGCATCGCGCAGGCCATCGCCAAGAAAATTGAAGCTGAGCGTGCACAGGGCGATTGCTAACCCCGGAGGAACCCACAACCACCAGCGCGTCCGTAAAATCGTGTGCGACTGCGCGGCATTCAACATGCGCCCCCAGCTTGGCTGTGTCAGGTCTCCAAGGCCTAAGAAGCTGAGGTTGGCTTCAATGAGGATGGCCCCGGCGATGGCCAGTGTGGCTGCAACCAGAACCGAGGAGAGCGTATTTGGCAAGATGTGGCGAATGATGATCCGACCGCTGGAGGCTCCCAACGCTCGCGCTGCGATCACAAAGTCCCAGCTCTTTAAAGACAGCACCTGCGCGCGCACAACTCGGGCTGTGCCAGTCCATGTCAACAGGCTGATGACGATGATGATATTGCCCAAACCCTGCCCCAGCAGCGAGACAGCGGCGAGCACGATCACCAGCGTCGGGAAGGCGATGATCACATCGACGAGCCGCATCAGCAGCCCATCCACCCAACCGCCAGTGTAGCCCGAGATCAGGCCGACCAGCGTTCCGATGGCCACGGCGATCAAGCCGGTGAGGATGCCCACGGCCAGCGATACGCGCGTGGCATAAACGAGATTGCTCCACACGTCTAACCCCAACCGGTCAGTGCCGAGCAGGTGCACATGGTTCGGCGGCCCATCGCGATAATCGCGGTTGCGCTGGTCGTAATCGAACGCGGTGAGCGGGTCTGCAAATATCGCCATGAGCAGCAGCATCAGCAAGATGATCGACCCCACCAGCGCAAGGCGGTGGCGTAGGAAGCGGCGCAGCGCGCGGCTGCCGCGCCGTTTAGGCAAGATGCTTGCCTTGGCCGGCAGCACAGTCACCGGTTGAGGGTGCGAGCGCAGGCTAGTCATAGCGCACCCGCGGGTCGAAGAAGGCGTACAGGATATCGGCGGCGAAGTTGGCAGCCAAGAGCAGCACGGCAAAAATTAGCGTTATTCCCATGATCATCGGATAATCCTTGTCAGTCGCTGCTCGCACGCTCAGCAGCCCCATGCCGGGGAAATTGAAGATCGTCTCGACGATCACCGAGCCGCCGAACAAGCCCGGCAGGCGCAGCGCGATAATGGTGATGATCGGCAGCATAGCATTGGGCACCATGTGCCGCCAGAGCACGCGCCGTTCGCGCAGGCCTTTCGCCCGAGCCGTCGAGCGATAGGTTTGGTTTAACACCTCCAACACGCTGGAGCGAGTGAAGCGCGCGAGCGAGGCGGCGTTGGCTGCGCTCAAGGTGATCACCGGCAGCACCAGATAGCGGACGCCGTCCCAAAAGCGATTCCAAGCCGAAGCATCCGGAGGCAGTGTGAGGGTATACATGCCCGATGTTGGGAAAAGTTCGA
>DAOTYT010000409.1:0-1529 GCA_034434615.1 Anaerolineae bacterium
GTTTGCTCTTCCACGAACTGCTGCCCTTCCTGGGCGTCGAGAGCGCCCTCTTCGACGTCACTTCCGTCGGTGCGCTGCTGGTGGCCGGCTACCCCATCGCCCGCAGCGCATGGCGCGCGCTCATCGTCCATCGCCAGATCAACATCAACACCCTGATGACGATCGCCGCCATCGGCGCGGTCGTCATCGGGGCTTACACCGAAGCCGGCCTAGTCATGGTGCTGTTCGCCATCGGCGAGGCGCTGGAAGGCTACACGACGGAGCGGGCGCGCCGTTCCATCCGCAGCCTGATGGCCGTTGCGCCCAACGAGGCGACGCTGCTGACGACGGACGACGCCGGACGGGCGACACAAGACGGATCACCTCCAGGTCATCATTCGGCACCTGTCTGGCAGGAGCGACGAGTGTCGGTGAGCGACCTGCGCATCGGCGACCTGATCCTGGTCAAGCCTGGCGAGCGCATCCCGATGGACGGGCGCGTGGTCAACGGCGCTTCGTCGGTCAACCAGGCACCGATCACTGGCGAGAGCATGCCCGTCGAGAAGCGCAGCGGGGATGAGGTCTTCGCCGGCGCCATCAACGGCGAGGGCGCCCTGGAGGTCGAAGTGACCCGCCTGGCCGCAGACAACGTCATCGCGCGCATTGTCCGCATGGTGACAGAAGCCCAGGAACACAAGGCCCCCGCCGAGCGATTCGTGGATCGCTTCGCCCGTTACTACACCCCGGCCGTGGTCGGGCTGGCGATCGTCATTGCCATCGCGCCGCCGCTGTTGCTGGGCGCGCCGTTCATGCCCACGGCAAACGACCAGGGATGGCTATACCGCGCCCTGGAGCTGCTGGTGGTGGCCTGCCCGTGCGCGCTGGTCATCAGCACGCCAGTCACCATCATCAGCGCCATCGGCAACGCCGCGCGCCACGGCGTGCTGATCAAAGGCGGCGCTTACCTGGAAGCGCTGGCCGGCGTAAAGGCGGTCGCCTTCGACAAAACCGGCACCCTGACCGAGGGCCAGCCCAGAGTGATCAAGGTGAGATCGGTGCGCTGCGCCGATCCAGAGACCGGCCGCTGCGAACACTGCGCCGACCTGCTGGCGCTGGCCAGCGCGGTCGAGCGGCGCAGCGAACATCCCCTGGCGCGCGCCGTGGTTGCCGCTGCCGAAGGTGAGCGCCTGACAGCGCGCTACCCTGCGGCGCACTCGGTGCAAGCACTGGCCGGCCGCGGCGTTCGCGGCTGGGTGGCGGACCGCGAGGTGCAGATCGGCAGCCATGTGTATTTCGACGAGGTGTTGCCACACGACCAGGCCGTGTGCGATGAGGTCAACGAGCTGTCGGCCAATGGCCTGACGCCGGTGCTGGTCGGCGCCGATGGCGCATTCGCCGGCTACCTCGGCATCGCCGACCCCGTGCGCGAGAGCAGCCGGCGCGCCGTGGACGAACTGCACCGCAGCGGCATCCGCGCAACGGTGATGCTGACCGGCGACAACGCACAAACGGCGCAAGCTGTGGCCAGCCAGGTGGGCGTGACCGATGTG
>DAOTYT010000410.1:0-4228 GCA_034434615.1 Anaerolineae bacterium
GCGTCCATTTGCGCGAGGGTTCCCAGCGCCGATTGACGACGTAAAGCAAATGCAGCAGGGCATCCAGCTCAGCGGCCAGCCGCTCGGCCAACAAGAGGGACTCGCCGCGCCGCGCCAGCCGCGCCAGGCCAACCCAATGATCTGCCCGCGCCCAGCGGCCGGCCACGCTGTCGATGATGGCGCGCTCCAACGCCGGCGGGAACGCTGCCAGCAGCGCCTGCCAGCGCGCCAGCCAGCCCACTGTTCGCAAGGGCTGCGCGCTGACGATCAGCTCGGCCAGCGCCAAAACCTCGCGCTCAAGCCCTTCAGCCGCAGTGATGCGATGCAGCGCCGCTTCGAGCGCGGCGACCGTCTGCCAGCTCGCCTCAAAGGGCAAACCGTCCAACCTGCCAGCAACCCAGACCGAACCGTCACTGCGCGCGCTTTCGCTCACAAGCAGGTCGGTCACGCCTTGCTCGGCCAGCCAGCCGGCGCGGGCAGCGGCTGGCGGGAGGGTGACATTCCACAGCGCGATCTCAAGGTCAGAGTGCGCATCGGCCAACCCGCGCGCGACCGAGCCGAGGACCGCAATTTCGCGGCCCAGCTCAGGCGGGCAGGTCGCGGCGAGCGCGGCAGCGCGCTCATACATACGCTGGCTTTCCGGCGTGGCGTGGCTCAAAAATGAAGCGTTCATCGTCTGCTCACTTGCTGTAGGGTTCGCTTTCACGGTATCGTCAATACGATACACCGTTCCGACCATCCTCACCACGGGCTGAAATCATGAAGATCGTTATGTTCTCGATCACCCCCCTGTTCCCAGATCACGATTTGGGTGGCGCGCAGAAACACCTGCGCCTGATCGCGCTGCATTTGGCCGAACGCGGCCATGAGATCACCGTGTTGTGCACCCGCCGCGCCGATACTCCCGCGCGTTTTAACTGGCATCCGCGCGTCGTCGTCAAGCCGATCCTGGCCTTCAAGCAGCCGTTCCCCGCGCCTTATGACACGCCGGCTTTCAACATCGCCAATCTGGTCTACGATGTCGCCTCGCACGTGGCACAGGCTGACCGCTTTTACATCCACGACGGCGAATTCGTCTTCGCGTTCGTCTACCGGCAGACGCCGACGATCGTCTCGCTGCGCGACAACGTTTATCCAGAGACGATCCAGGGCGCTTTTCAGTTTCAAGGCCACCGTTTGATCCTGATCTCGGAATACGCGCGCGCTTTCTTCACCCACACGGCCGGCCGATTCTTCCCCGAACTGCCCGAGCGCATGGTCGTCATCCACAACGGCATCGACTGGTCGCGCTTCCGGCCGACGCCGCCCGGACGCATCCTCGACCTGCTCCCGATCGATCCGCGAGCGTATCGCATCGTGCTGCACCCGCATCGCCCCGAGGAAACCAAAGGCATGTGGCAGACGATCCACGTCGTCGACCGGCTGGTGCATCATGAGGGGATGACTGACGTGCGCGTGCTGGTCCCCACATGGCTGGGCACGAAGGCCGACCCCGGCGTCAGCGATTTCTATGCGCGCGCGCGCCGCGTGATCGCCGACCGCGGCCTGACCGATCATTTCATCTTTCACGACTGGGTTCCGGCTGACCTGCTGCCAGAATACTACAGTTTGGGCGGCGTGACGCTGGCACTGGGCAGCTTCGTCGAATCGTTCGGCAACGCCGTTTACGAATCGCTGGGCTGCGGCACGCCGTCGGTCGTCGCGCGCATCTCCTCGCACCGCGAGCTGCTGCCAGAGCACCTGATCGATAAGGTCGATTTTGACGATGACGAAGCGGCTGCCAGCATCGCCGCGTCCATCCTGCGCGAGGGCCGCCGCACTTCGCCAGAGACGCTGGCCTACCTGCACGAGCACTACAGCATCGAACGACAGCTCGCGGCTTATGCCGAGGTGATCGAAAACGCGCGGGTGGCGCTGCCGCCGCGCTTCCAGCTCACGCCGATCACCGCGGCGACGCGCTATCGCCTTGCTCCGTGGTGCTACCGCGCCCGGCGCGGCATCTATCACGACTACCGCGCCGATTACACCGAGACGCCACAGCTGTTGGCGCTGGTGGATGCGCATCCCGAAGGCTTCAGCACTGCCGATGCCGCTGCATTCGGAGTTGACCAAGGACAAATCGAGGCATGGATGCGCGAGGGTTACATCGTGCCGCTCGGCTGAGGCGACCGTCAGCGGCGGCGGTAAAGCCGCATACCCGTCCCATAGAAATCAGTTGGATATTCCAGGATCAGGTCATACTGCGCGTTGAACCACGGTTCAGCCTCCAGGCCCAAGCGGACGAAGGCCTCCATCGTCACCAGGTAATCCGGCAGCGTGTCGGCGATCAGCGCGGGCGGAATGGCGTAGTTCTGGCCGGGGACGATCAACGCTGGGTCGACCGGATAATAGGCCGTCAGCTCAGGCGTGACTAACCCGACCGTATCGACGATCGTCGCCCGGCTGAAAAAGCCGATCGCGCCGATATCGCCTGAGGCGACTCGTGTCTCGGCCGTCACGCCGATCACATCGCGCAGATGGCGGCCCATCTGTTCGTAAAGCAGCTCGATTTGATGCCAGGCCATGCGTGGAGCCGGGCGGTCAGGGCCGTGGTCTGGGCGCAGCACCCACCCGTTGGCCGTCGTGAACAGCCAGAACAACCCCAGCGCCGCCACCAGGCCGAGGGCGACTCGCCGCCCCTGAACCCCACGCTGCGCCAGCGGCGCCAGCAGCGCCCAGGCCCCGGTGAAGATGGCAAGGATCCACGCTGGCAGCGGCGGCGCGAAATACCAGCGGAAGATGAGCGGGTTGAGCGCGGCGAAAACAGCGAAATACAGCCACGGGTACACTAGCAGCGGCAGCGCGCGCGGCAGCCGCCGCGCGGCGTAGGGCAGCGCGCACAACGCCAGCGCGGCATGAATCACAGCGCTGATCATCGCGCCGGTCGAGCCGAGGACATCGAAGATCGAAAAGACATTCGAATAGACCGGCAGCAGCTGCCCCAATGCCGAGAATGGCTCCAACACATAGGCGAAGCGTTTGGCCGTCACCGAGTTGGGCAGCAGCGCGCCAAAATAAGCCCAGCTGAAAACCAGCCACGGCAAGAGGATGAGCAGGACGCCCGCCCACGTTCGCCACGGCAGGCGGCGCGCCCGCAGCCAGCTTTCCGCCAGTTGATAGGCGAACAGCGGGCCGATCCACAGCGCCGAATCGACGCGCGTGAGCAGGCCGAGGCCAGCGACTGCGCCGAGCGCGAACGCGCGCCGCGGCGTGTCGTCGGCTGCGCCCGGCCGCGCATAGAGCGCGAACGCGGCGAACATCCAGAAGATCGTGACGCTGGTCTCCATGCCGCCGATGGCGAAGGTGACGCTCATCGGCGCGATCGCCCAGATGGCCGCTGGCAAAACGGCGATCAGGGGTGACCCGGTCAGCCGGCGCGCGAGAATAAACATCAGGGCGACCGTGCCAGCATCGGCCAGCGCGCTCACCCACAGAGCGTAGTGTGGGAAGTCCTGGCTGCCGGCCAGCCCGCTCACCCCGGCCATAGTCAGCGCGAACAGCGGCGTCGTTGTGCCCAGCGTGCGCACACCGGGGTTGTAGACAAAGCCCGCCCCCTCGACAAGATTGCGGCTGTAGCGAAACGTGATGAAGGCATCATCGATCGTGCGCGGGCCGGGCAGCGCGCGCGCGCCGATCGCCAGCAGCATCAACACAGCGATCAGGGCGAGTGAACGTCGGTTGGCAGCAGTCACAGCAGTCCTTGTGATCAGGGTGTGGCCATATGATATTATGAATCATAACCCGGCTGCCGCGCCCGATGCATTAACGGCGACGAGCCTTGAAATCAGTCCTATGCTGCATTGATGAGGTAATATCTGGTTATATAACGGTTTTGTTATAGAGGCAGATATCAATTTTTCATGAATTTCATGGCAGCGCTCTTTATTTCACAGCCCACCTCACTGTACAATAAACTAAATAGTCTGACAGTACCTTAACATTAACCGTAGAACGGATCGGGTGACATGCTCGAGCCATCCACCTATCATGACTGCCCTCACTGCCTTGCATCGCAGCTGACAGCGTTCGTCATCAATTTTCATTGAGCATCGCCGCGCCCCTACATCGCCGTTGACATCGACATCATCGTCCAGCCCCGACATCGCCGCCATGCCCTCATTGAAATGGATCTTTGACGCTGTCGTTCGAGTTTGTCGCCTGCTCCGTTCTGCGGTTAATGTGCCTCCGG
>DAOTYT010000411.1:0-11495 GCA_034434615.1 Anaerolineae bacterium
TGCATGATCTCGATGCGAAGATGAGACTCGGGACGGCGATAACGGCCAGCCACGCGCCGAGAAATCGTAAAGTGACGCTCGTCTCGCCATTCGCAGTCGACATAGATCCAGCGATAGTCGCCGGTTTCGTAAGCTCGAGTGTAACCATCGTCCTCGTAGAGGATCGTCTCGCCACGGCCAGGAAAAACACGCAGGATGGCGGCCCGCTGGCGGTCGTCGTTACCCGAACCGTCTACCAGTGGGAACAAAACGCCTGCCTGCAAGAACAATGGCAGCCGCTCAATCGGCGCATCGATAGTCACACACTGGCCACCGCCGAAACGTTCACCCGTCCAATAGTCAACCCACTCCCCATCTGGAAGCGTCACAGGGCGCGCAGTCATCCGCGCAATGAGCACTGGCGCGACAATCATCGACTCACCGATTTTAAACTGTACATCACACTGCGTGGCAGTCGCGTCAAGATCAAATTGCAGCAGCGGCCGTTTGTATTCGCGCGAAATCGCAAGCTGCCCATAGAGGAACTGCTGAAACCGCCGGCGCACTTCAAGTAGTGCCAGTGCCGCCGTCTGGTATGGCTCCGCCAGGCGCTCGACTGGCGCCTCAGAAAGGTCAAGCAGCGGCAGCAGCCCAAACGCTTGCAACGTTCGCAAGAACAGTTCTCCATCAGCTAAGTCAAGCTGGGGGCGCAGGCCAAACAAATCAATGCCGCTGACGCTCAAATTGCAGAGGGCGTTCAGCGTCGTTCGCAGCGCTTCCCAGTGAACAACCGGTTGTCCAATCACTGTGGCAGCGTGAGCTTGCTGGCCTATCGACCCTGCAGAAGCGACTACTCCCCAGCGGCGCTGTGAGTCTGCATGTCGCAAACCTTCTGCAGCAGCGCGCGCGGCCAAGACTGGGTAGCGGTTGTGCATCCGCCTGGGAGTGCCGCCCTGCCCTATTCCCTGGTCTGCAACATCGGCCAATGCGGCCGGGAATTCCGGCGTACAACGCGATAGGACTAACCCATCGACGCCAAGCAAAGCCATGCGCGCGATCCATTGTTTCCACCAAGCTTGTGCATCGAGGTCTTCGAGGTTGATGTAAAACGCTGTTTCGCCATCCTCAACCGCCGCTCCTTGTCCATCCGCCTCGCGGATGAGCCACTCCGGCTTGAGCATCGAGGCCGTTTTAGCCGAAACTACCGGCGCAGCGGTGATGAACACCCATTTACGCCGTGCTTGCAGAGCCTGAACGAGCTGCACCAAAATCTCGCGTTGACGATGAGGTTCGTTCGACCGGCTGCGCGCCATGTGAACACTATCCACATGCGCCAGCGGCGCAGCATCGCGGGAGCTGCCCTGCACGCCCAACAACCAAACGGGTGGCAGCAGCATCATTTCGCTGCATTCGCGAAGGCGAGCGATGACTTCAGCAGCGCTGCCTGCGAACAGGAAGGCGCTCAGTACACCATGATCGATCCGCCAGCGGAGACTGTGGAGATCTTCTGCGCCGATATCCGCTTCTACGCGGCCATCATGATCGAGGTAAACACCCCAGGCGCCCGTATCGCCTGTGACCAGCGCGAACGGCAGACAGAAAGGTGCATCGGGCAGCCTGTTCCACAAGGCGATGCGGCGCCCGCGCAAATCGGACGCTGTGGACTGAAAGCCCAGCCCATAAACGCGATCGCCCTCTTCAAGCCGCAGGGACCAAGATCCGCTCTCATCGAAACCTCTGCCAGCTGCCAAGCCTTCAGCTTCTGCCATCAGCGGGCGACCGTCAAGCGTTTCTAGAGACAAATGGTACGGATCACGCTGAATACGACAGTGAAGCGCCGCGGTGCGCAAAACGATCGTATCCGAGTCATATTCGAGATCGATCCGCGGCTGCGGCCACGGCGGCACCGGCAGACAGCTCGGAAGTTGATCGAACTGTATACCCAAAGGGGCACAGCGAACCCGCAGACAATCCACTGTCAGGGCGCATATCTCAACGACCAGGCCCTGCCCGGTGAGGGTAAGGCCCGTCTCACAGGGCGTGGCCGTCTCCACACGATTAAACCGGTGCCAACGGTCGCTAGAAAACATCAACGTTCAGAGGCAATAAAAGCGGCGAAAGCACGTGAAGAATAGGCTCTACGAAAAATTGATGATCACCCACTGCATTGGGTCAACCGGAACGCCATTGACCCACATCTCCCAATGCAGGTGCGGCCCTGAGACGCGACCAGTCGCGCCGATCGTGCCGATCACCTGCCCTGTCTGCACGATATCGCCAACCTGGACGTAGCGATCCGTCTTGTGCCAGTAGCCCGTATAGACTCCCCATCCATGATCGATCACGGTCGCGACGCCGCGCACGTTAAGCGTATCCGCCATCACAACGCGACCAGCCGCGGGCGCGAAGATCGGCGTGCCCGGCGCGCCGCCAAAATCGGTCCCGGCATGAATGCGCTGCACCTGCCCGTCGTTGTACGAACGCAAGTTGCCGAAGGCCGACGTAATGGCAGCGGCAGCCGGCAGCCCCATCGGGCCATCGAACCACCGTTCGGGCGTGAAGCCAGTCATCACCGCGCGCAAAATGACCTGCTCTGCCTCCTCGACCGCTGGATCGAGCAGACCAATACGATCTTCGAGCAGGATGATGTCGCGCTCCACCACATAATTTCCGCTGACGATTTGAACGTTCGCCGCGATTTGTGCCTGCCCCCCGGCATGTTCGATGGTAATCGTCAACGGGTAAACGCCGCTTGGCGTTCCCACCGGCACGCCGACCAGCGCTGTATGGCGCAGCCCGCCTGCTTCCTGCGCAAACTGAAGCTGTCGCTCCAGAAACACGCCAGCTGCGTTAGCCGGAACGCGAGTCACGATCTGAAAGCGTCCCGTCTTGCCCTCGATCAACACGAGCGGCGTGACGCCAAGTCCAGTAACTGGATCGGGCAAGTCAGCGGCGAACTGGGGCGGGTTAACATTGGGGATGATCAATTCCTGCCCGGCATAGATCAGCGTTGGATCAGGAATGGTGTTGGCAGCGACCAGATCATTCACAGTGACCCCATAAGCCATTGCAATGCGAAACAGAGTCTCTCCCCTGGCCACCCGGTGCACGACAACCGGCGGCGATAGGAGCGGCGCTTCATCAAAATGCGAAGCCTCGCCCGCGGCTGGCGGCTCGATCTCAGCGATGAGGACGTTGAGATACTGGCCGATGACGATTTCCTGATCGGGCTGCAAGCCGTTCAGCTCAGCCAGCAGCAGCGGCTCCAGACCATAGGCCTGGCTGATGCTGTGCAGCGTCTCTCCGGGTTGAACCTGATGATAGCGAGCGACCGGCGTCTCGCCAGGATTAGCGGGAACTAACAGGCGCTGGCCAACCTCTATGTTATTCGGGTTACTGATGCCGTTTAAGCGCGCGAGCGCGTCCACGGTGATGTTGTGGCGCAGCGCGATCCGAAATAACGTATCGCCGCGCTGGACGACATACACAGTGACAGCCGTCGGTTCATCGGCGATCGAGGGGAAAACCCCGAATCCACAGATAACCGCACCAACGACCATCACAATGCGAAACCAGCGAGGGCTCATCATCCGACCTCGTCAAAACGCAGACGATCGCCGATCGCAACGCGCTCGAGCAGCTGCGGATCGGCTTCGATGAAGTACTGGGCAGGTCGCGCTGGAGCGTAATAGGGACGCCACGGTTTAGCCAAGGCTTGGTCAACGACTAAACCTTGGGCATCTAACCAAACCACCGCGATGGGGAAAAACACAAAAAACATGTGGATAGCCGTGTGCGACCGGCCTTCATGCTTCGTAACGAACAACAAACCCTCATCGGCCGGCAGGCGCGGGGAAAACTGCAGTCCTTTGAGGTGCGACCAGAAATTCGCACACAGTTTCGCCCGCGCCAGCACAACTGCATCCGTTTTGGCGTTGCGGATGACGCGCCACTCACTCATGGAATGATCAAAACTTGCCCCCAGAAGATCAAATTCGGATTGCGGATGTTATTCGCCCGCACCAAATCGCTGACGGTAACCCCATAACGCAGCGCGATGCCATAGAGCGTTTCGCGCGGCTGCACCCGATGTGTTCGCGGTGGCGGCGCGGGCGGCAGTTCTGGCGGCATCGGGATGCCAGGCAGGATGATGGCTGTCGGCAGCGGCGCGTTCGGATCGATCGTCGGCAGAACGATCGGCGGAATGGGCGTTGGCGGCGGCGAAGACGCTGGAACGATTAAGCGCTGCCCGACAAAGATCAAATTCGGGTTGACGATATTGTTCAACTGCGCCAGTGCCGTTGTCGTCGTATTAAAACGCACCGCGATCGTGCTCAGCGCATCGCCGGGCTGTACGATATAGATGACGCCTGTCGGCGGGATCGTCGGGACTGGCGGCGGTGGCGGCTGGGTTGGCGGCACTACCGTGATCACCTGCACCGGGGTCGCTGTGGGCGGCAGCAGTTCAGGGGTCGGCGTCGGCGGAATTCGCGTCGCAGTCGGCGGGTTCGGCGTAATGGTGTTGATCATGTCAAAACGGATTGGAATCACCAAACCCTGCCCGACAAAGATCAGGCCATTTGGCGGCAGCGCGTTAACCGAAATGATCGCCTCGATCGAGCTGTTATAAAGCGCGGCCAACCCAGAGACCGTATCGCCCGGCTGAACTGTATGGATGATGCGCCCTGGATAAATGTTCAGATCGACCGTCGGGCTTGGAGAAGGCGTGAACGTCGGCGGGGCTGGCGTCGGCGTCAATGATGGGGTGGGCGTCACCGGGATGGGCGACGGCGTGAACGTATTGGTCGGCTCAACAGCTGTGAAGGTCGGCGTTGGCGGCAGCGGCGTGGCTGTGGGCGGCGCCGACCCAGCGATTAATGCGGCATCATCCAGATAGATCACATTATGCTTGACCGGAAAACTCACCGTCGAGCGGACAAACACCGTGACGGCGCTGCCGGCCGCTGTTGCAGTGACCGAGTGGAGCACGAACGTATCATACTGTGGAGCGGCAGGCGGCGACCAGATGATGCTGCCGCTCTCGCCGCTGGTGCCGCCGGTTGGGTCGATGCCAACTTGCAGAATGACGCCGCCATCCTGTTCACTCACATCGGGATCATCGAAAGTCGATGACCAGATATAGGCGTAGATGGAAAAGGTAAGCGGCTGGCCGGGCGTCACGCCAGTGACACGCTGATACACCCCGCCCGTGTGGGTGCCGAAAAAAGTGAAGTACTGCTGCGCATCGGTGCCGCTGCGAATGCGCGGCACCCCTAACCCATTGGTGATATCGGAGGCGGGGTAATATTCTGGCTGCAGATTCTCGGACGAGGTCATGCTGCCCGTCTGCGGAACGTGCCACGGAGACCAGCCCTGCGCGACGAAGCGGGCCGGCTCACCCGCAACAGTGAGGAAGGGCGGCTCAAAGCCGGGGTTGGTCAGCAGGTTGCCTGTTTGCGCTGAGAGGCCACCAGCCGTCGTGATGAGCAAAACAAAGACCAAACACGACAACAACAGGGTTCGAGAAGCGCGCAGTGGTCTCATCAGTTTCTCCCAAATTGGTGAGAGGCAAAAAGACTTCCTGTTCCCATCCCGCGCAGCAGTGATACCAAGATATTAGGCGCAGGCAGCGTTTGGAAAATGCAAAACCTACAACCAGAACTCGCTGGACGCGGTATCGCGTCGTCAGATCAAATGAAAACATCACACCACGAGCCGCGAGAGACGACACGTTGATTTCTGGTTTACGTCAGTCTAACATAACAGGCTTTTTTCTGTCCACAAGGCATGGCTTAAGTATGCAGCCTGCATTATACTCTTGGGCAAGAACTCTTGCCGTCCACACACAGCATCACCACCTATGGCAAATGCGATCGTTGGTTTATGTACCTTAGATTTGGTGCTGCATGGCGTTGGCTCGCTGAAGGAAAAGCGCCGGATCCTACAGTCGCTCTTAAAGCGCGTACAAAACCAGTTCAATGCATCGGCAGCCGAAATCGATTATCACGATTTGTGGGGGTCTGCCCGCATTGCTGTAGCCGTCGTCAGCAATTCCAGTGGCCATGCCAGCCAGATGATCGACGCGATCATCCGCTGGATCGAGCGAAACTACAGCGAACTGGAAATTGGAGCCGAACAAATTGAGATCTTATGAGCCAACTCCAGCCCGAATGATAGGTTATCGTGAACCATTGGGCTATACTACTGCGCGCAGTCAAACGGACTATCACGCTTCGGAGGCACATCGGTGAATCTGCACGAATATCAATCCAAACAACGTTTCGCCAGATATGGCATCCCCGTGCCCATGGGAAAAACCGCCACTTCAGCGGAGGAAGTTTATGAAATCGCCGAAATCATCGGCGGCCCGGTTGTAGTCAAATCGCAGGTGCTTGTTGGTGGCCGCGGCAAAGCGGGCGGCATCAAACTGGCGAACAGCCCAGACGAAGCGCGGGAATTGGCCCGCGCTATCCTCGGCATGTCGATCAAAGGCCACATTGTGCACCGCGTGCTGGTTGACCCCGCTTCCAATATTGAGAGTGAAATTTATCTCGGCATCACCAACGACCGCGCGGCTGGCAAACCGGTGATGATGGCTTCGTCGGAGGGCGGCGTCGAAATTGAACAGGTCGCTCACGAGAAACCGGAAGCCATCCTGCGCGAATTAATCAGCCCGACTCTCGGCCTGCGCGACTATCAAGCGCGCAACCTCGCCAGTGGCATCAACCTCCCCCGCCAGTACTGGAATACATTTACCCAGATCGCGCAAAATTTATATCGCTGTTACATCGAGAGCGATGCCATGCTGGCCGAGATCAACCCGCTCGTGATCACGCGTGAGGGCAGCCTGATCGGGCTGGATGGCAAAATGATCATCGACGACAACGCGCTTTACCGGCAGCCAGAGCTTGCCGCCATGCGCGATACCAGCGCTGAGCCCAGCGTTGTGGTGGAAGCGCGCGAGGCGGGGCTAACATATGTCAAACTTGACGGCCAAATCGGGTGCATGGTGAACGGCGCAGGGCTCGCCATGACCACCATGGATATGATCAAACTTTACGGCGGGGGCGATATTGGCCCTGCGAACTTTCTCGATATTGGCGGGGGGGCGCAGGCAGAACGAGTCGCCTCGGCGCTGCGCATTATTTTATCCGACCCCAACGTCAAAGCGGTGCTGCTCAATATCTTTGGTGGTATCACACGGGGAGATGAAGTCGCCCGTGGCATTTTGCAGGCGCTGCAAGAAGTTAACACTACGCTCCCGATCGTCATTCGGTTGGCCGGCACCAATGCCGCCGAGGGCAAAGCGATCATCGACAGCGCCAATCTTCCGAACATCGTCAGCGCCGCCACCTTGACTGAGGGCGCACAGAAAGCCATCGCTGCTGCGAGAGGAGCACTCTAAATGTCAATTCTCGTCGATCGAAATACGCGCGTCATTGTCCAGGGCATGACTGGACGCGAAGGGCGCTTCCACAGCGGCCAGATGATCGAGTATGGCACTACCGTCGTCGGCGGCGTCACGCCAGGCAAAGGCGGAGAATGGGTTCACGGCAAGCCCATCTTCGATACCGTTAAATCAGCGGTTGAGGCCACTGAAGCGAACTGCAGCATGATTTTAGTGCCCGCCCCGTTCGCCGCGGATGCAATTTATGAGGCGGCCGATTCGGGCATTGCACTGATCGTCTGTTTGACCGAAGGCATCCCTGTGCTCGATATGATGCGGGTTTATGAGTATTTGCAGCGCACGAAAAGCCGGCTGATCGGCCCTAACTGTCCTGGGCTGCTCACGCCCGGTCAAGCGAAAGTTGGCTTCATGCCGGGGTATATCGGCAAGCCGGGCGGGGTGGGCGTCGTCTCGAAGAGCGGCACGCTCACTTATGAGACAGTCGCTGCGCTGAGCGCTAACGGCCTCGGCCAGAGCACCTGCGTCGGCATCGGGGGCGACCCGATCATCGGCACGAGCTTTGTCGAGGTGCTGCAAATGTTCGAGGAAGACCCAGAAACAGAGCGCATCGTGCTCATGGGCGAGATCGGCGGTCGCGCCGAGGTAGATGCGGCTGAATTCATCAAAGCGAACATGACGAAGCCGGTCGTAGCGTTCATCGCTGGTAAGAGCGCGCCAGAGGGCACGCGGATGGGTCACGCCGGCGCTATCGTTGAGGGTGGTGAAGGCACGGCTCAGGAAAAGATCGATGCGCTGCGCGCAGCGGGCGCTCGCATCGCCGACAATCCCGAGCAGATCCCGCAGCTTTTGCGCTAAACCCACGCTGCAACTTCTCAGCTTTTTCAAGGACGGCCGCGCTACCTAGAGGGCGGCCTTTTATTATCGACCGAACAGGGTGCAGAAGTTTGTTGCTTCTGGGGTTCCGCATGCCGCGAGCAGGTTGGCCATGAAAACCGCCCCGCCGGCGCACACCCCGCAGCCAACAACCGCCAACAGGCAGCCGCACCATGCCGTCGGCCCGCCGCCAACAATGCCAACGATCACATCGACAAGCGCCCCTAAAGCGCTCACCAGACCCGTAATAAGCTGCAGTCCGAACAGCAGGACCGTGCCAATGACCGCCAGTGCGCAGCAAGCCAACCCGATCAGCAGCAGGTTGCCAGATTGAAGCTCAGCGAGAATATCCATTAGCGATGATGAGGCGCAGCGGAACTAGGGCGCTTCAGCGCCAGTTTGCTCGCATGAACCCATTGATACGCTCACCAGCGACCATGCGTCAGAATCCTCCTGTCGAGAATAACACTCACATGCCCACACAGGTTCGGCCTGTCCCATCCACAGCCAAAACTGCGTATAGGTCTCGACGCACACCGACTGCGAAGAGCTGCCGTCTGCCGGCGCCCCAGAAGCGACACCTAAACCGCGCAGGTCCGCCTCCATGATCAGCCAAACGCGCAGTTCCTGCCCAGGTGCCGCGCCAGTTGGAATGACGACTTCTTGCCGAACCAGCGTCATGATGCACAAACAAGGAAGAAAAAATAGCACCACCAGCCAAACAGCCAGGCCTAGACCGCATCCATAACGACGCAGCGGGGATCGAGCCGCTGTTGAGGACGGGCTGGACGGCGCTTCAGCGCTCGTGGTCGTCAACAATGAAAGCATGATTCAAAGTCCAATCATAGCTCAGAAAGCGGACATGTAAGCGGTCAAGATGAGCTTCGATAAACGTCCGCAGCTCCTCATCCGCCAGATAGCGCACTGCGAACTTCACAAGCGCTGAGCGGTCACGTAAGCCGAACCAACGACCGCCAAAATCAGCGGCATACCAAGCGAATAGCCGCGATAATTTAACCGTCATTGTAGCGCGTTCAAGCACAAGCTGCCCGCTGTTGATGAAGTGGCGCGCCGCCAAGTCGAGCTGCTGGTCAAGCTGATCGCGCTGATATACGCCGACCGGTGGGCAGGAATGCGCCGCGCACACCAGCGCAAAGTGAATGCGTGGATCAAGCGCCGGCATGATCTGTACCCTCCTCGGGTCGGCCTTGTCAAACTGAGGCCCGGGAACGAGCGGCGAGCCAGCATTGGCGCGCAGCACGCCATGTTCGATGTCGTTCGCGCTGTAGCGGCGGCCGCCGATCACGTAAGCCGCGCGGTCGAATACGGCAGGTACCTCCTGAATCGACCGTTGAACACCATATGCAATAACGGCATGGATCATCAACGCATTGTATACATTGATCCAGAAGGCTTTCCGCGCATTGACGTCCTCCAGCGACAGCGGATCAAAAGTGCGCAGGGCGGCGATCTGGTTGGTGAAGTTTTCGAAAGCGGCGCTCTTGCGCAGCGCTTCGTAATTGATCTTGCCAGCGGGATCATGCGAACCGACGACCGCATTGATCGCGCGTTTTAAACTCTCGACATCAACATCGGCAGCAGCCGGAGCATCCATGGCGCAGTTCAGCGCTTCGGCCGGCGAAACGCGCCTGAGGCCGTAGTTCAAGCGATGCGCAAAGGTCAGTTCGCGCAAATGCAGGACCGGCGGATCGCAAACAGCGGCCATCAGAACGTTTCGCCAAAGCGCATGACGAGGCGATCGTCCGCGTCATAACTGGTATGCAGGAAGAGAGGCGCTTCATGAGGGCCAAGGGCCAGCACGCGCGGCAGCAACAGCGGCAGATCTTCAACGAGGTCGAGCTCGCCGATGCGCGCGATTGGGATCTAGTGCAGCGTCCCCTCATCACTCGCCTTGACCGCGCGCGTGTCGCTAAACCCGGTGAACACGAAAAGCAGAATTCCGGACGGCGAGCCAGCGTCGACATTGGCCACGGCGCACAATTGCAGTTCGGCGATGCGCAAACCTGACTCCTCGAAGATTTCGCGCCGCGCCCCGGCGAGCACATCTTCGCCCCGTTCAACGTGGCCGCCTAAACCGTTGAAGCGGTTGGGAAAAACGCGCCGGTGCGGCCCGCGTTTCATCAGCAGCACATCATCGGCGTTGCGCACAAAACTCAAAGTTCGGGGCATCACCAGCCAGCGCCCTACTGTCGCATCTGCACCTTGCTCGGCTGCGCTCATCAGCTTTGCCTCTCGTGAACACCAAATTGATTGCCTCAGGCACCTGTGCTAACATGGAGCGCAGGTCCTGATCAGGGGTCACTTTTTACATGAGATTGTCGAACGCTCCCACGCCCGATCTTCGGATCGTCCCAATACAAAAAGTCATTCCCCACGAGGAACACGACAGCCAGCGCGCGCAGCCCCTGATCGAGCGGATTCGCCGGGAATCTTTCGTGATCAACCCACCCATCGTCGCGCCAGTGAGCGAAGCGGAGTATGTGATCCTCGATGGCGCTAACCGCGTCTATGCTTTTCAAGCGCTGGGTCATCAGCATCTGCTCGTTCAATGCGTCCAATACGACAGCGGCTTTGTTGAACTTGAAACTTGGAACCACGTGATCAGCGCCTGGACTGTAGAAGAGTTTATCGAACATTTGGCCAGCCTGCCTGAGATTCACATGATAGATGGTCAGGATGCGAACGCGATCGCGCATATCGTGCTGCGGACTGGCCGCGTAATCGCCCTGCGCGCCCCCGTAGAGACGGTGCACGAGCGAAACGCCGCGCTGCGGCGCTTCGTCAACATTTATCAGCAGCATGCCGTGCTGCATCGCACCGCGATCAGCGAGCCGGAAACGCTGTGGACCCTGTTCGAGGATGGAATCGCGCTGGTCTTCTTCCCACCCTACCAACCTGTTGATATCATCGCAGCGGCGCGCCAGCGCGCCTTTCTACCGCCCGGCGTCAGCCGGCATATCGTGCACGGCCGCGCTGTCCAAGTGAATTATCCCATCGCCCGCCTGCTCGACAGTGAAACCTCGCTTGAGCAGAAGAATGAAGACCTTCAGCGCTGGCTGCGGCAGAAAATGGCGCGACGAGAAATTCGCTATTACGCCGAAGCAACCTATCAGTTCGACGAGTAGATAGAATGGGACAAGCAATGGATGCCGAAGTGAGGGAAGTGCTGCGAACTGCCCCCTTCTTCTGCGACGAACAAGATTATGTTTTGGTT
>DAOTYT010000412.1:0-6656 GCA_034434615.1 Anaerolineae bacterium
ACACCTTCCCGTTGGCCTGATCCCGCTGGCGAAGCGCAACCTCACGCAGAAGATCGTCGATCTTGGCCTGCCGCTGGGCTGAGTGGGCTGATGGTCGATCTCTCTGTTGTGGTGTGGTATCTTCAGCTGCATAAGCCGTGTTGATCTACGAGCTGAACGATGCTTTTTGACCCCCATGACCCGGACTTCCTGCGCGACCCATATCCGACTTACGACCGGCTGCGCGCACGGGCGTCGATCCAGTTCGATGAAGCGACCGGGATGTGGTTCGTTTTCGCATATGAAGACGTGACCGCGCTGCTGCGCGATCGACGCCTCGGCCGTCAGATCGACCATGTGCTGCCACGCGAAGCGCGCGGGCTGCCGCCGAAAAATCCAGCTTATGCCCCGTTCGATGCCCTGAGCGAACACTCGATGTTCGATAAGGAGCCGCCCGATCATACGCGGCTGCGCTCGCTGGTGCATAAGGCATTTACGCCCAGGCGTGTGGAGAGCTTGCGCGAACGGGTCAGGCAGATCGCCCATGCGCTGCTTGATGAAGCGGCGGCGCGCGGCGCGATGGACGTGATCGCGGATTTCGCCACCCCGCTTCCAGTAACGGTGATCGCTGAACTGCTCGGCATTCCGGAAGCCGATCGCCGGCTTCTACGCCCTTGGTCTCAGGCGATCGTCGCCTTGTATGAACTTGACCACACGCCGGAACAGGCGCAGCGAGCCATCCGCGCTGCCGAAGAATTTACTGCTTATCTGCGCGATTTGTCGCGCGCGCGTCGTGCCAATCCTCAGGATGACCTGATCAGCGCATTAGCGCTTGTGACCGACAATGGCGATCGCCTTACCGAAGCTGAATTGATCGCGACGTGCATCTTGCTGCTCAACGCCGGCCACGAGGCAACTGTGAACGTCATTGGCAATGGGCTGCTGGCGCTGCTCACCCATCCCGAGCAGCGCCAGCGGTTGGCCGCTCACCCCGCACTGCTCGGCAGTGCGGTCGAAGAGATGATGCGCTACGATACGCCGCTCCAGCTTTTTCGGCGTTGGGTGCTGGAAGATATGATCTACAAAGATAACGTGTTTAAACAGGGGGTCGAGATTGCGCTGCTGTTCGGTGCGGCCAACCGCGACCCGGCCCAGTTTCCCGATCCGCACCGCTTCAATATCGCCCGTGCCGAAAATGATCACATTGCGTTCGGCATGGGCATCCATTACTGTCTCGGCGCGCCGCTGGCCCGGCTGGAGCTGCAAATCGCGTTTGACGCGCTGCTGAGTCGTTTCCCAGCACTGCGCCTCGCCGGCAGCCCGCCTGCCTACCGGCCTGCTTACGTTATCCGCGGCCTGCAGGCGCTGAACGTGAACCTGTAGGGCTGCGAAGGAGTTTTAATGCACAACCCGATGCAAGACCCTGTTGAACAGCGGCTGCTCGACTATGTGGCCGGCCAGCGCGATGCGATCGTAGGGCTGTGCAGCCGCTTCATTCGAACCCCATCGGTCAACGGAGTACATGCGGAAGCGGCCATCGCCGAGGTGATCGCGGATGCGGGCCGCGCGCTGGGGTTATTTGTTGATCGCGTCAGCGCCGATCCTGAGCGGCCGAACGTGATCATCAGCACGGCTGCCGATGGCCCGACTGGGCTGCTGCTGCTCGGTCATCTCGATACTGTGCCGGCGGGTGACGAGGCCGCGTGGGCCTATCCACCATTCGCTGGCACGATCGCAGATGGGCGTGTGCACGGCCGCGGCGCGATCGATACAAAGGGAGGGATGGCCGCGGCGCTTGGCGCGCTGGCGGCGCTTAAGACGGTGAAGGGTGCGCTGCAGCGGGGCCGCGCCACGCTCATCTGCGTGCCCGATGAAGAGACAGGGGCGACCGGCACGCTTGGGATCAAAGTGCTGGCCGAACGGGGTTTATTAGAGGGCCTGGGTGCCATTTATGCCTATTCCGGCGATGAGCTGCTGCTCGGCCATCGCGGCCTGCTGCGCTATCGTTTGACCTGCACTGGCGAGGCGATCCACACTGGCTCGCTCGATTGGCAAGAGCGCCGCGGCGGGGCGAACGCGGTCATCGGCATGGCGCGCCTGTTGATCGCGCTGGAGCGGCAGGTCTTCCCGCCGTCCGCGCACCCCTACTTCGAGTCTTACCGCACCGTCATCACGCCGGGCACGGTCATTCAAGGCGGCATCAGCATCAACATCGTGCCGGAGCGCTGCGAGGCGCTCGTCGATATTCGCCTGACGCCGGAGCATGACCTCGCCTTTTTCACCCCGCGCCTCGAAGCGGCAATTGCCGACGCGGCGCGCACGCAGAGGGGGCTGAGCTTCGCTTACGAAGTGCTCAATTTTGTCCCCGCCTCGATCTCCGACGAGACAGTGCCGTTCTTCTCGGTGCTTGAAGAGGTCGTCTATGCGGTCAAGGGCGTGCGGCCGATACGGGCCGTTGCCGGGCCAGCCAATGAGGGGTATCTGCTCATCGAGCGGGGCATCCCTACGGTCTGTGGCATGGGGCCGGCTGGAGAGAACGCTCATGCCCCGAATGAGTACGTGGAGATTCAGGGATTGGTTGAAGCGGCCGGCATCTATGCGCTGGCGGCGCGCCGTCTCTCCGCCTTGCTGGAATAGTCCTCAGCGCGGGGCATCGGCGGCGATCAGGGCTTTCAGACGGTCAAGGTAAGTAAAATCGCGGTCGGGCAGTTCGGGAAACACGAGGGAAGCCTCGTTAAGGAAGTGCTCGTAACCGCGGCCCATCTCCTGCCCGCGCCGCGTGTGCATGTCGATGGCGTAATCCGGAATCGTCGGCTGTGCAGTGCCGTTTTCGACCGCGCGCGCGATCCAGTTGAGCAAATCATCGCTGCCGCGCTCTTTTTGGCAGGCGCACAAATAGCGCACTGCATGAATGGCATACAGATAGCGATCGCCCCGCGGTCTAGGGATTCGGCTGTGCATCTGATAGAGCGTTTCGATCAAGATGGGCGCTTGCACTGCACCGAAGCCGATATCTTCAACGGCGATCACTTGCAGCCGTCCCCACAGATATGCCTCCAGCTCCGGGCTGCTGATCAACAGTTCGTAGGCCAGCAGCGCGGCGTTTTCGGTGTGGCCGCGCCGAATCTCCTTCTGTACCGCTGAGATCACTTCATCGGCCGGGAGATCGTGCAGCGTTCGTGTGCGCGTCCAGGGATCTTGTCCGTGCGGCGTGACAGTCACAGTTCCTCCGGTCAGCGCTGCTAATTCTGCCCGCCGACGAACACGCCGTCGCGCAGATTGCGCAGCTCCTTCCCGAACTGGGTCGCGAAGTTGCGTCGCTTGAGCAGTTCCGAACCGCGAATACGCAAAGCCACGGCGATGAGCGCAAGGATGGTCGCGATCTGCGGGAAAGCCAAGACGAGGTCGGGTGGCAGGTTCAAACCCGGCTGGCTTTGCAAGTAGAACGACAGGGCTTCTGAGAAGCCAAAAAACAGCGCGGTGAAAAATGCCGGGATCGGCCGGACAAAAGCGAACAGCGACACTGTGATCGCGATCCAGCCACGGCCGGCAGTCATGTTTTCGACGAACTGGCTCAGGATGCCGAGCGATAAGAACGACCCAGCCAGCCCGGCCAGCGCGCCGCTCACCATCAGCGCGAAGACCTGCACACGGGTCACATTGATGCCAACGCTTTCTGCCGCCTCCTTATTCTCGCCTACAGCCCGAATATGACGGCCAAAAACGGTGCGGTAAAGCACCACCCAGATGACGATCACCATCAACCAACCGATATAGACGACGATGTTGTACCCGCTCAGCAGCGGGCCGAGGAACGGGATGTCCGCGATGACGGGCAGACGGATGTTGGGCAAGCCGCGAATGCTGGGATCGGCCAGCGTGCCATAGGCGCCGAACCATACGCGCATAAAAAAGACGGTCGCATTGGCGACGAATAGGTTGACGGCCAGCGCGAGGATAATCAGATTGATGCGGATCCTCAAATACAGCAGCGCGAAGATTAAACCGAGCAGCGCGCCTGCCATGCTGGAGGCGAGCACGCCGACCATCGGATCGAGGCCAGTCCGATACAGCATGGCCACAGCAATGAAAGAGCCAAGCAGCATCTTGCCTTCGATGGCCAGGTTGAGGACGCCAGCGCGGCTGGCGATGATCGCCGCCAGCGACCCGAGGACGTAAGGCGTAGACAGCCGAATGCTGCTTTGCAGCAGCGTGATCGGCAGCGAGGCCAGCAGCAGCAAGAGCAGTGCGATGCCGCCGATGAGCGCCGCGCTGCGCAGCGGTTGGCGGTAAGTTGTCAGCACGTTATCGATCACGTCGGCACCTCGGTGCTCAATTTGCGTTGGCGAGCGCGGCGCAGTTCAGAAACATCGGCCAGACGTTTGCGCAGGTATTGTTCCATGGCGCTAAACAAGATGATGAAAGCGATGATGATCCCGCCGAGCTGGCGCGGCAGGTTGCCGAATTGGAGGTTGGTCGCCCCTTGCTGCAACCCCGCGAAAAATGGGGCAAAGAGCAAAATACCCAGCACCGATTCTTTGGCTAAAATGGCGACCAAGACGCCTTCGAAGCCGGTGCCGCTAAGGGCGAACCCATCGACGACGCGCCGCTCGACGCCCAAGATAGCGATCGCGCCGGCGATCCCGCTCAGCGCGCCGCTGATGAGCATGGCGCGCAGGGCGGCTTTCCCGCTGGGGATTCCCCCGAAACGGGCGAACAGCGACGACCCGCGGGCCATGCGCTGCTCGTAACCCATCGTCGTGCGCCACAGAAAATACCATACCCCGATCGCTGCGCCGATGGCGATCAGCAAACCCACGCCAACGCGCGCCCCAGAGAACCATTCGATATCGGCGAAAATGCCGCGGTTGAACGGGATTAGCCATGCGCTGTCGTCAATGCGGCGGGTGCGAGCAATATTATTAAAATCGGAGCGCAGTGGAAAATTGACCAGATAACCGACGAGCTGCACTGCGATCGCGTTGAGGATGATGGTGCTGATCAGCTCGTTCACGTTGAGCTTGACCTTGAGATAGCCGGCGATCCACGAATAGAAAGCGCCGACCGCCATGGCTGCGCTCATCGCGATGAGCGGCACGATCAAATGCATGATCGTCCGCATTGCCTGCGGCGCCGCGTCGTACCCTTCAACCCCCGCGATCAGATAGATTTGGTCAGGCAGCCAGTAACCGAGGAAGACGGCGACGATCGCCCCAAGCACGAATTGGCCGTCCATTCCAATGCTGAACATGCCGGCCTGAAACGCGACGGTGGCCGAAAGGGCGGTGAGGATCAGCGGCGTAGCGCGTTCCAGCACGATCGCCAGCCTATGCCCACCTTCACCGTAGGTGGGGGCAAAAACGGTTTGTGTACCGCCTTGGCCGTCGCTTACCCCGATGAAAAGCAGATTGCCAAAGGTTTCGCAGCCGCGCGGGCCAAACCCCTCGCAAAACAACCGCTGATAGGCGTCGATCGGATTGGTGTTCGCCATCAGCACGAAGATGCTGCTGGCGATCAAGCCGAGGACGATCGCGCTGAACGGGATGAACAGGTTCTCCAACGAGCGACGGAAAGTGGTCATCTTATATTGCCTGTGGTAACGGGGCGGTCTCATGCAGCATGCCGCCGGCCATAAGGATGCCGACGTTTTGTACAGTCAGTTCAGGCCCGCTCAGCGTGCCCATAATGCGGCCTTCAAACATCACGGCCACGCGGTCGCTCAGCGCCATAATCTCATCGAGTTCGACTGAAACCAGCAAAATCGCAGCGCCTTTATCGCGCTCTGCCACTAAAGTGCGGTGCACAAACTCGATGCTGCCCACATCAAGGCCGCGCGTGGGCTGGTTTGCGATGATCACTTGCGGGCTGCCATCCAGCTCGCGGCCCAGCACAATTTTTTGCAGGTTGCCACCCGAAAGGGTGTTGATCGCTTCGCCAACGCGCGCCGAACGCACCTGAAACGCATTAATAATGCGTTGGGCGAGCTGCCGCACGGCAGGAAAATGAAACCGGCTTCTGGTGGAGTACGGCGGGTGAAAGTAATGCGTCACCACGACATTTTCGTCCAGGTTGGTTTTGAGGTTGAGGCCCATGATCAAACGATCTTCGGGAATGTGCGCCATGCCCCTGGTGCGGCGGGCGCGCACTGGCTCATGAGTGATATCGTGCCCAGCCAGCTCGATCGTGCCTACGTCAGCCGGCCGCAGGCCAGCCAGCGCTTCAACCAGTTCGGTCTGCCCGTTGCCATTCACGCCAGCGATGCCCAGGATCTCTCCAGCGCGCACCTCCAGGCTAACGCCAAAGACGGCCGGCATGCCGCCGGCCCCCGCCACCAGCAGGTTTTCGGCGCGCAGCATCACTTCGCCCGGCTGCGCGGGCGTCTTATCGACCTGTAAGATGACCTCGCGGCCAACCATCAAATCGGCCATCTGCTTGATGGTGACATCGGCGACGTTATACGTGCCGATCATTTGGCCGCGGCGCATGATGCTGACGCGCTCGGCGACATCTTTCACTTCGAGCAGTTTGTGCGTGATCAGGATGATCGTTCTTCCTGATGCGGCGAGCTTACGGATCACGCCATACAGCTCACGCACCTCTTGCGGTGTGAGCACTGCGGTCGGCTCATCGAGGATTAGGATCTGCGCGTTGCGCTGTAAAGTCTTAAGGATCTCGAC
>DAOTYT010000413.1:0-1991 GCA_034434615.1 Anaerolineae bacterium
CCGATGGCCTGCGATGTTTTTTGCGAAGCAAATGCATTCACCGTCGAGCAGTCGCGGCGTGTGCTGATGGCTGGTCGGCGGCACGGGCTGGCGCCGAAGATTCACGCCGACCAGTTCAGCTCGCTGGGCGGCGTGGCAATGGCACTGGAACTCGGCGCAGTTTCATGCGATCATCTGGACGTGACCACTGCCGAAGACCGCGCGCGCCTGGCGCAGTCGAGCGCGATCGCGACCGTTCTGCCTGCGGTGAACTTCCACCTGGGCAGCACGCAGTTCGCGGATGCCCGCGCGCTGATTGACGCAGGCTGCGCGTTGGCGCTTTCGACCGACCACAACCCCGGATCGGCGCCTTGCTTTTCGCCGATGTTGGTCATGGGGCTGGCATGCCGTTATCAAAAGCTGACACCGGCCGAGGCGCTGAACGCCTGCACCATCAACGCCGCGCACGCGCTCGGCATCGGCGACGTGCTCGGCTCGCTGGAAGCCGGCAAGCAAGCCGACGTGCTGATCGTGGACGTGCCAGACTATCGGCATCTAGCCTATCGGTTCGGGGATAACCCGGTCGCCTGCGTGATCAAACGCGGCGTCGAATATGCCTATCGCTGATGCTGGCTGCGAAAGACATGGCTCACTTTTGGCTATGAACACCATCGCGCTCGACGGCGCTTCGCTTACCTTCGATGATGTGCTGGCCGTCGCCTGCAACGGCGCGCCGGTGGCGCTGGCCGAGCCAGCAGTGGCCAGGGTGCGGCGCGCCGAACAGGCGGTGCAGCGGCTGCTGCGCGAGGGCCGCGTCGCCTACGGCATCACCACAGGCTTCGGCGCGTTCAAGAACCGCATCATCCCGCCCGATCAAATCGAGCAACTGCAACACAACATCCTGGTCAGCCATGCAGCGGGCGTGGGTGAGCCGTTCGACGAGCCGACCACGCGCGCCATCATGCTCATCCGCGCCAACACGCTGGCGCGCGGCTACTCCGGCATTCGGCTGGAGACGCTGCGGCTGTTGCTGGCCATGCTGAACGCCGGTGTGCATCCGCTCGTTCCACAGAAAGGCTCGCTGGGGGCCAGCGGCGACCTCGCGCCGCTGGCTCACATGAGCCTGCCGTTGATCGGCCAGGGGGCAGCGCGTTTTCGCGGCGAGACGCTGCCAGGCGCTGAGGCGATGCTTCGGGCGGGTCTGCAACCGATCACGCTGGCCGCCAAGGAGGGGCTGGCGCTGACCAACGGCACTGCGGTGATGTGCGCGCTGGGCGTGCTGGAGACTGTGCGCGCCGAGCGCTTGAGCCAGGTCGCCGACATCGCCGGCTGTCTCAGCCTGGAAGCGCTGCACGGCACCCAGGCCGCCTTTGACGAACGCATTCACCGGCTGAGGCCCTTCCCGCGACAGCAGGACTGCGCGCGCTACTTGCGCGCGTTGCTGGCTGGCAGCGAATTCACCCGCCCGCCCAACTCAGGGGACATCCAGGATGCTTATACCTTGCGCTGCATCCCTCAGGTGCACGGCGCGGCGCGCGACGCGATCGCCTATGCCCGCTGGGCGTTCGAGATCGAATTGAACGCCGTCACCGATAACCCATTGCTGTTCGTGGACGAAGCCACCGACGCGGTGGACGTAATCTCCGGCGGCAACTTCCACGGGGAACCGCTGGCAATCGCCATGGATTACCTCGACCTGGCGGTCAGCGAGCTGGGCAACATCTCGGAACGGCGCATCATGCGCCTGACGGACGAAGCCTCGAACACGCACGTGCTGCCGGCCTTCCTCACCCGACAGGGTGGCCTGAATTCCGGGTTCATGATCTTGCAGTACACCGCTGCTGCGCTGGCTACCGAGAACAAGGTACTCTCACACCCGGCCAGCGTGGATACCATTCCTACCTCGGCCAACGTCGAAGACCACGTCAGCATGGGCGTGACGGCTGCCCTCAAGCTGCGGCAGATTCTGGACAACGTCGAGCATATCCTCGCCATCGAGTTGCTGGCTGCCG
>DAOTYT010000414.1:0-6186 GCA_034434615.1 Anaerolineae bacterium
CGGGTTCAAGACGACTGGCAGGTATGTCCGCACTGCCACACGCGTTTGAAAAAACCGTGTTCTCACTGCGGCCGGATGCTGGAGCTGGCGTGGGATTTGTGTCCCCACTGCGCAACCTCATCCTCAGCCTATGTGACTGAACGCTCGCCAATACTATCGAGTCAGGAATGGTACACGCCTGCCTCTGACCAGCGGACGGCCTCGCAGCGCGATGGACGCCGCAAAGCCGCCCGAAGGACAGAGCAGCTCGAGTTCATCGAGGGTGATGAGCCTTAGCTCAGTTCCAGCTCGCCAGATTCTCCCACCATATGAATTTTCAGAAAATTCGTCTGCCCGCCGATGCCAAACGGCACGCCGGCGATGATGACCAGGCTGTCACCATATTCCACCAGCCGGGCTCGATGCGCCGCGCGCACGACCACCCCAATCATCTCGTCGATCGTGTGAAATTCCGGTACCAACAGCGGGAACACACCCCAGATCAACGCCATGCGCCGATAAGTGAGTTCGTTTGGCGTCACGCATAGGATAGGCGTTTTAGGCCGCTCCTTCGCGACACGTCGCGACGTGTACCCAGTCAGCGTTGAGGTGATGATCGCCTTGCAGTCGAGCGCTTCCGCGATCTGCGTCGTCGCCTGGCTGATCGCGTCAGAGACAGCCTCGCGGCCTTCGACATTCGGCTTGATGATTACGCGTTCCTGCATTTGGCGCGGCATCAAGATGTGTTTCTCGGCAATGGCTGCAATGTTGACCATCGTCTCGACTGCGCGCACCGGATAACCGCCGTTGGCCGTCTCGTTGCTAAGCATCACTGCGTCGGTCCCATCAATGATGGCGTTATAAACATCGCTGGCTTCTGCCCGGGTTGGCCGCGGGTTATCGACCATCGAGTTCAGCATTTGTGTGGCAGTGATGACCGGCTTGGCCGCCGCGTTGCACAAGCGAATGATGCGTTTTTGGTGGTAGGGCACCTCTTCTGCTGGGATCTCGACGCCGAGGTCGCCGCGAGCGACCATAACGCCATCAGCCGAGGCGACGATCGCTTCGATGTCTTCAAGCGCTTCATGTTTCTCGATCTTGGCGATTATCGCTGCGTTGCCGCCCAAGTGGCGCACCAGCCAGCGCATTTCGCGCAGGTCTTCCTCGGAACGAACGAACGACATGGCGATGTATTCGGCATTTTTTGAGATGGCGAACTCAATATCAGCGCGGTCTTTATCGGTGATGGCTGACAGCGTCAGGCGAGCATTCGGCGCTGAAACCCCTTTGCGCGAGGTAAGCTGGCCAGGGATGACCACCTCGCACAAAAGGGCGCGTTGAGTCACTGCTTTGACGATGAACTCGAGCTTGCCGTCATCCAGCAGGAGCTGGGTGCCCGGTTTGATATCGCGGATGAATTCAGGATGCGGCAGCGACACGATATTATCGGTGCCGTCCGCTTCATCCAGCGTGAGCGTGATCGCATCGCCCGGCTTTAGATTGAGCGGTTCGTTGGCGATTTTGCCGATGCGAATCTTGGGACCTTGGATGTCGCACATGATGGCGACCACAGTCCCTTCTTCTTCTGCGATGCGCCGCACGTCGTCAATCGCTTTGCCATGCGTGGCATGATCGCCATGCGAGAAATTGATGCGGGCTACGTCCATCCCGGCGCGGATCATCTGCCGGATGACGTCTTCGTGCTGCGAGGTTGGCCCGATCGTGGCGACGATCTTTGTTTTTTTGCCGTTGATGCGATTGTTAGTCAAGGTGATGTCCTCAGCTGCTAGAGATCCAGGCTCAAATTGGTGAACGCAGCTCTCCCTGCATAGGCGGCCGCGCTGCCCAGTTCTTCCTCGATGCGCAGGAGTTGGTTGTATTTGGCAACGCGGTCGGTGCGCGCTGGCGCGCCAGTCTTGATCTGTCCGCAGTTCATAGCGACGGCCAGATCGGCGATCGTCGTGTCCTCGGTCTCGCCGCTGCGGTGGCTGGTGACGACCGTCCAACCGTGGCGCATGCTGAGCTGTGCTGCAGCGAAGGCCTCAGTCAGCGAGCCGATCTGGTTGACTTTGAACAGCAGCGAGTTCGCCGCCCGCTCACGGATGCCGCGCTTTACCAGTTCGGTGTTGGTCACCAATAGGTCGTCGCCGACGATTTGCACACGGTTACCGACGGCGGCAGTCAGTCGTTTCCAGTTTTCCCAATCGCTCTCGGCCAGCCCGTCCTCAAGCGAAATGATCGGGTACTCGTCGATCCACTTTTGCCAAAAGCTGACCATTTCCTCGCCAGAAAGGGTGCGGCCCTCGATCTCGAGGTGATACATGCCGTCTTTGTAAATTTCGGAAGCTGCCGGGTCGAGGGCGATGCGGATCTGGTCACCGGTTTTGAAGCCCGCCGCTTCGATCGCCTCCATGATCACATCAAGCGCAGCGCGGTTGGAGCCGAGGCTGGGCGCGAAACCGCCTTCATCACCGACAGTCGTCGAGTAGCCCTTTTTATGGAGAATGCCTTTTAGGGCATGATAAATCTCCACCCCCCACTGCAGCGCTTCGCGAAATGTTGACGCCCCAACCGGCATGACCATGAATTCCTGAAAGTCGGTGCTGCCAACCGCATGCTTGCCGCCATTCATGATGTTCATCATGGGCACCGGCAGCACATGGGCATGCGCGCCCCCGAGGTAGGCATAAAGCGGCATTTCGCACGACTCTGCCGCGGCGCGTGCAACCGCCATTGAAACGCCAAGGATGGCGTTCGCGCCAAGATTGCTCTTGGAAGGCGTGTTGTCTAACGCGATCAGGGTATCATCGATCAGTTTTTGGTTAAGGGCATAAGCGCCGCGCAAAGCGTCTGCGATCGGGCCGTTGACGGCCTGCACCGCCCCAAGCACGCCCTTACCGCCGTAGCGTCCTTTGTCACCATCGCGCAGTTCGAGCGCTTCGAGTTCTCCGGTCGAAGCGCCGCTTGGCACGATCGCCCGGCCAAAAGCCCCGTCGGCCAATGCCACCTCGACTTCGATGGTCGGGTTACCGCGTGAGTCGAGCACCTCTCGTGCGTGAATTTGTTCAATGACGGTCATGTTCTCCCCTCGTCAGTATGTTCGTGGGATGCTGCTCAATCATGTGTGCGATGCTGTGATCGCAACAGCGCTCCATATTACCGCTTTCACTTTAAATCTGCATGTTAAATTCGTCTTGAAGGAAGTGTTGGTCCGCCACTGACAAAAATGTCACTTTGCTGACCTGACAATGGGATACACTTTATAGTTATTGGCTACCGCGAAATTATCGGTTTGTGAACTGGAGACGAGTTTGCATAAACCACAGCGTGTCATTATCACAATTATAGTCAGTATCGCTATCTGGCTTCTGTTGGCTCTGACGACTTATTTCACTTGGATTCGTGGAGCTGATCATCGTGATTTCTACCCTCGCTGGGCGGGCGCGCGGCTGGCGCTCTTCGAAGGGCGTGACTTATATAGCGCCGAAACCACCCGTGCCATGCAAATCATGCTTTATGGCATGGAGCTCCCGCCTGATGTTGATCCCCAAGCCTTCGCCTACCCGGCGTTGATCGTGCCGCTGCTGCTGCCCTTCTGGTTGATTGCCGATGTCGAAATCGCAACTGCAGCCTGGGAGGCAGCATCTGTCATGTTTATCTCCAGCACGCTGCTGCTCATCAGTCGCAGCCTTCGTAGCTCACCCTCATACTGGGTAATCATTATGCTGTTGTTGTGGTACTATCCTAATGATCTTCCAGGCACAGTTCACGGCCCTGCCATTAATGGCTGTCGGCATAGGGTGGTGGGCATACTTCAGCCGACATGACTGGGTAGCAGGCCCGATTGTTGTGGTTGGCTTTATCAAGCCGGAACAGGTCTTTCTGCCCATCATTTTGCTACTGTTGATGGCGCTCCGCGAACATCGCTGGCGTGTGTTAATGGGGTTCATGATCGCGGGATTGATATTATTTGTCACAAGCGTCATGATAGCAGGCTGGTGGGTGTTTGACTGGTTGAACGCAGTACAGCGCTATGCCGGTTATGCACCAACAAACTGGGTGCCCGCAACATTATGGCAGATGCATCCGTTGGTACTGATAATTTGCATCGCGTTCATAGTAATGCTGTTTATGCCGCTTCGTGCCAATGCACAGTTATTTGTTGCAGCGACTGTACCATTGAATTTACTGCTGTTACCTCAAACACTGATTTGGGGACTAACGCTCCTGCTTTTTCCGCTGTTGCAGGCTTGGCATGGGCGAACCCGGTATGCTGTTATTGGAATCTGGTTGCTGGGCTGGGTGCTTATTTTGGGTTCCAATTTCCCGGACTGGTGGCGTGTACCAAGCTCATTGCTACCATTTTTAACACTTATCGCTGTCAGTTACGCCAGCCGCGAGCAAGCGTTAACATAGGGTTTTTCTGTGTCTTGTGCAGCCGTTGCGCGTTGCGCTGGTAGAAACAGTAGGGAATGGTAAACTGCGTGGAGACTATAAGCTTGACCATCCTTCAATGTTGAGTGCTCTAGCAACGATATTGAGGGCGCTCAATACAGAGGGAGTGGCTAAATTCAAACAGAGCGGTAAGATCAAGTATAGACCCGCGGCGGAGCGGTTGACCGCCGTAGGCCCCGATGTCTGAACGGACACCAGGTCAACGAGCCATCATGACTTGTCCTTACTGCCACCGCACCGACTGGCAAGTCAAAAACGGTTTCAATCCCTCTGGGTCGCAACGCTGGCGTTGTCAGCACTGCCGGCGCACCTACACGCCCGACCCCAAGCCGATCGGTTACGATCAGGCAACCCGACTGGCAGCGGTCAACCTGTCGGTCGATGGCATGAACAGCCGTCGGATTGCGCGCACGTTAGGGGTCAATCACCAAAGTGTTGCCAATTGGGTCAAGGCGCATGCAGCTTGCCTCCCCCCTGCGCCCGTCCCCACGCAGGTCGAGACCGTCGAACTGGATGAGCTGTTCACGTTTGTTGGGGAAAAAAAGCCTGTTTACCTGATGACCGCGGTTGACTGCGCGACACGCTGCATCGTGTGGGAACGCACGACCGAGGCGCTGCAAACGCTGCTGGATACAAGCGTGTGGGCAGCGACCTACTTCAGCGATGCCTTCAATCTGTACTTGTCCGGCGTCTATGCGGGGGTACATCAAGCGGTGAGCAGCAAAAGTCAGACCTATTCGGTCGAGGCCGATAATGCTGAACTGCGCCACTATCTGGCGCGCCTGGCGCGCGCATCCCGCTGTTTTTCGCGGTCTATCGAGGCGCTGTAGGCGGCGGTACGCCTGTTTGTCTATGCCTGGAATGCCTGCCAGCTGTACAAACGCGACCATCCGCGTTCCGCGTTATCCAGCGCATGTCCGTGATTTCGTATCTGTTCCGGTTTAGACACTCCCCTCCTTTGCGTCGGTTGACAAACTGCTCGGATGTATGTTATTTTTTGTTTCAATCAAAAGCATACAAAAAATCAAGCTTCTAGCGAGTAAATCAATCGTCTTAATATGCTAAAAGTATCTCGATCGAAAGAGATCGTTCAACTTCTTAATAAACGCGGAATAGTCACCGTTCGTGAACTGACGGAAACTTTCAACGTAACCGATGTGACAATCCGACGCGATTTGCGGGAGCTTGAGGAACAAGGGCTTTTGCTGCGAACGCATGGCGGAGCGGTGAAGGTCGATTACCGTCCAGTCGAACAGCCGGCTATTACCGAGTTGAACGGTGGGAATAACACAGTAACTGACGCGCTCATTATTGCGCCGGTCCAGAATCGCATAGCTCACACACTACGTGAACGTGCGATGCGCGAACACATCCCCCTATTAGTAGAGTCGGTCCCGTTCGAAGGGGCTATCTATTTGGGGCCAGATAATTATCGCGCGGCCGTCAGCCTAGGCCAGTGGGCGGGTAACTATATACAGCAAGCAGACATCACAAACCTGCGCCTTCTGGACTTAACCGCAGACCTGCCTAACAGTGTAGCGCGTAGCACGGGCTTCATCGATGGACTCAAAAGTGTTGTTGATGAAAGCTTTAGTGTAGTTAGCGTACACGGTCAGAACTGATTGAAACTTTTGAGATGTGAAAGGGATAGTGCATCATGGAAGGAAAAACCCGACCAAAGGTGAACCTCCATGAGCACTATCCCAACGAGTGTAACGCAAGAACAGTTCGAGCAGCACATCCGTCCAGCAT
>DAOTYT010000415.1:0-2630 GCA_034434615.1 Anaerolineae bacterium
ACAGTGACAGCAAGCATGACCCCGACACGGACGCCTGCACCAACTGCTACGCCGACTGAAACGCCTACAGCGCTTAGCGGATTGGTGCCTGAGGCCGCGGCGACGGTCACTGCCTCGCCTACGTTCACGCCGGCCCCGCCAACGGTGACCCCGCGGCCTCCGGGCAGTTTAGAGGTGCCAGAAGCAGCATCCTCGCAGCCGGCTGTGGCTGGGCTTCAGCCGCAGGTGCAGGCGCTCATCGTGGGGGTATTAATCGCTGTGATCGGTCTGCTGGTTTACGCATTTATCCGGACGGGAAGACAATGAACGATATTTATGCACTTTCGCTGCCTGCATTAGAGGCTCACCTCCAACGATGGGGCGAACCGCGTTTTCGAGCACGGCAGATTTGGGATTGGCTGTATGAACGGCGCGTTGGCACTTTTGAGGCGATGACCAATTTGCCGCAGGCTTTGCGCGAGCGGTTGGCAAACGAGTTTCGATTCGGCGTCTTGACGTTAGAAGCGGAAGAAGAAAGCATCGATGGCACGATCAAACGACTCTACCGGTTGGATGATGGCCAGCTCATCGAGACTGTGTTGATGGAATACGACGACGCGCGGCGCACGGCCTGTATCTCGACGCAGGCGGGCTGCGCAATGGGCTGCATCTTTTGCGCGACCGGGCAAATGGGTTTTGCGCGTCACCTCACTGCCGACGAGATCTTTGAACAGGCGCTCTTCTTCGCGCGCGACCTCGAAGCGCTGGGAGAGCGGCTGAGCAACGTCGTTCTGATGGGGATGGGAGAGCCGTTTCATAATTACGATGCTTCAATCGCAGCAGTCCGGCGGATCATGCGCGATCTGGGTATTGGCGCCCGCCATATCACGGTGAGCACGGTGGGGCTTGTGCCGATGATCCGCCGATTTGCCGATGAAGGGCTTCAGGTCAAACTGGCGGTCAGCTTACATGCTGCGACTGACGCGGAGCGCGAGGCGCTTCTCCCTGTTAACCGGCGTTGGCCTCTGGCCGAGTTGATGAACGCATGCCGCGCTTATGTTGAAAAGACGGGCAGGCGCATCACCTTTGAGTGGACGCTCATTCATGGCGAAAATGACACGCCGGAACAGGCGCACGCGCTCGGCCGGCTGCTGCGCGGGTTGAAATGCCATGTGAATGTAATTCCGCTCAATCCAACGGGGGGTTATCATGGCGGCCCGTCGGCAGCAGGGCGCATTGATGCCTTTGTCGCCACGCTTGCGGACTATGGCATCGGCGCGACGGTGCGCGTGCGTCGCGGCATTGACATCGATGCGGGCTGCGGCCAGTTGAAAGCTAAAGTGCTGCGCAAGCGCAGCGCACATCCCGAAGCAGGTCGCGAGAGAAACTAAAGGATGCGCTGGCCAAACAGGCTGGCGGCTAACTCAACAGCGAGTACCGCTGTTCGGTTTGAGCTGTCCAGAATTGGGTTGATCTCAACGATGTCAAGCGACCGGACACGACCATCATCGGCCAGAAGTTCCATCAACAAGTGGGCTTCACGGTAGGTGAGGCCGCCCTGAACCGGTGTGCCGACTCCCTGCGCAAACTGCGGGTCGAGCGCATCCATATCAAGGCTGACGTGCAGGGCAGAGATATCTCCCAACGCTCGCAGCGCCTCGCGCAGCGCCCCTGCGATGCCATTCTCGTCCACATGCCGCATCGTTTGAATGCAGATGCCGCTTTCGAGCAGAGCGACGCGTTCTTCCGCATCGAGATCGCGCACGCCGATCATTGCGATCTGCTCCGAGCGCAAGGGACGGCTGCCCATGTTGATCACGGCTGGCACCCGGCCCATGAGCGCCGCCACAACCATACCGTGGACGTTTCCCGAAGGCGTCGTCAGTGGCGTGTTGAAATCGCCATGCGCATCGATCCATAAGACGCCGACGCGCTCATCATGCAGCAGCGCCGCGGCCACCGTGCCGATCGAGAGGCTGTGATCGCCGCCGAGAAAGATGACCTTCTCGCCGGCCGTCAGCGCGGCCGCCATGTGTTCGCGGATCTCGCCGCACACACGGCCGATGGTCGCCGCATTGTAGACTCTGCCGTTTGTCTGCTGCTCACCCTGCTCACGGATTTGCTCCGCGATCGGAACCTCGATGTTGCCGCTGTCCTCCACCTCAAAGCCGAGGCGTTCCAGCCGCCGCTGTAAACCGGCATAGCGCACTGCCGAAGGCCCCATATCCACCCCACGGCGTTTCTGGCCTAAATCGAGCAGCACACCGAAGATGCGAATGCGTTCAACAGTCATCTTTATGCGCTTTCTGTATCGCTGCGCAGCCCAGCAATTCGGCGCGCCAGGGCGACGAGGGCGATGCTGAGCGCATATAGGGCCAGCAGCGGCCCCATGACGAGGAACATATTGACCGGGTCCACTGTCGGCGTGATCAGGGCGGCGGCGATCGACGCGCCGACGACCGCGATGCGCCAGTTTTTCAGCAGTGCGCGCGGCTCCACGAAGCCGAGCAGGGCAAGAACGAAGAAGATCAGCGGGGTTTCAAAAGCCACGCCCATCCAGAACAGCAGCGCTGTCACGAAGCCGAGATAGCGATCGGCCGTCCACTGTGGGCGAAAGAGGGTGGGTTGGAAACCTTCAAAAAAACCGATCG
>DAOTYT010000416.1:0-11694 GCA_034434615.1 Anaerolineae bacterium
GAAGAACAAACCGATCCTGATCGCGCAGACGATTCCGCTTGGGCCGCCTGACGCCCTGCGCCGGCGGCCGCGTTTCGACTTTACAGGCAATTACCGCCTGGCTTTTCGCCAGCTCTGGCAGGCGCTTGATGGCTGACCACCAGCCAGCTTTTAGGGCGCGTCTTCATCGGCGCGCGGCTGCAAGTCGCTGCCGCGGCGAATCACATCTTCGCCATACCGGTCGCGCAGGGCGTCGAGCGCCGCCTGCAGGCGGCGCGCCGTCTCGGCCCCCGGTTCGCGCCCAGCGCCCCACAGGCTGAGCTGCTCGCCCCCGCCCTCGGCCTCTACCAGCGAGGCGATGCCCACGCCGATCAACCGCACCGGCCGCCCCTGCGGCCAAGCTGCCTCAAAGGTTTCAAGGGCCGCAGCATAAAGCTCGTCATCCTGATCGATCGGGCGTTCCAGCGTCGTTTGCCGGGTGATGGTGGTGAAATCGGCCCAGCGCAGCTTGATGCGAACGGTCAGCCCGCGCATCCCTTCGCGGCGCAAACGATAGCCCACGTCGGCCGACAGCCGGCGCAGCGTTCGGCGCAGGGCTGCTCCATCGCTGATATCACGGGCGAACGTCGTCTCTTTGCTGATCGACTTGGCTTCATGCTCCGGTTGGACGGGGCGCGCATCGATGCCGCGCGCTCGTTCTGCCAGCTCGGCGCCGTGTTTGCCGAACAATCGTTTCAGGCGCTCCGGGTCGACGGCTGCCAGCTCGCCGATCGTCGTCACGCCCAAGCTGCGCAGCCGTTCGGCCGTGCGCGGGCCGACACCCCACAGTTCGTCAACCGGAAGCGGCGCGAGAAAGGCCGCTTCTTCGCCCGCCAGCACCACCTCGATCGCGTTCGGCGGGGCATCGCCCTGCGCGCGCCGTTTGCCGATGTTATTGGCGATCTTGGCGACCAATTTGTTGGACGCCACGCCGAACGAACACGGCAGATCAAGTTCGGCATTGATCTGAGCTTGCAGCCGCCGGGCCAGCGGGTAACCCGCCTCTGGAATGCCAGTCACATCCATGAACGCCTCATCGATGCTGATCTGCTCCACCAGCGGCGTGAGGGCATGAAGCCGCTCCATCACCCGGCGCGAGGCAGCCCGGTAGGCCTCGAAGTGAGGAGGCACAATAATTAACTCAGGACACAGGCGCACAGCCTGCGCCATCGGCAGGGCCGATCGAATTCCGAAACGCCGGGCCGCATAGGAACACGACGAAACGACCCCACGTCCTTCAGGCCGGGCGCCGACGGCGAACGGCTTGCCGCGCAAGGCCGGATTGCGCTGTTCTTCGACAGCGCAGAAAAAAGCATCAAGATCAAGATGCAGGATCGTGCGAACGGGCGGGCGCGCCATGACCGCCGCCCTCAAGCATCGAGAAACATTTGCAAGAGCGGCTGTTTGGGCCGGTCGTTGCGATCGACCAGCCCATAGCCATTATGCATGCCATCGGCCCATGCATACCAGACAGCAGCCGCCACCCGCGGGCGATAGTTGGCTTTGAGATAGCGAATGAAATCGAACGCGTACTGCCCAACCTGATCGGCCGGCTCGTGCTCAAGATCCAGCACGCCGAACTCAGTGATCCAGACCGGCGCGCCGGGCAGTACGCGCTCGTAAAGGGTTATGTCCGGGTCGATCGGGCCGAACGGCGCGTAGCGGCCAGCGCTGGAATTGGGCGCCCCACGCCCATACGAATGCGCAGCCAGCCCGTCGGGGCGCACATCGGCCGGCATGGCACGCAGCGTCGCACGAGCGTAGTCGCTGCCGCTCCACGGGCCAGACATGTGCCCGCCTGTGATCACGCGCGCGCTTGGATCGTGCGCGCGAATGGCGCGGATCGCTTCGGTCAGCAAGCGCGCGTAATCTTCCGGCAGCATCGAAATCGCCGAATAGGTCGCGCCGAACGGCGTATCCTGTTCGTTCCAGATCTGGTAGACGAATCCCCTGCCCGCATAACGACGCGCGACGCTGCGCACCGCCTCGACGAAGCGCGGGATATAGTCGTCCCAACGCCCGCGATCCTCACGATACATGGCACTGAAGTTATAACCGGCCCCTTCACCCCACGTCTGGTGTGTCAGGATGATGATCAATTTAAAGCCGGCTGCCAGATAGCGGTTGAGCAGCGGCTCATAAAAAGCGTGCGCGGCCTCCATTGTCGAGAAGCCCTGCGACGGCGTGGCTTTATAAGGCAGGCGCAGCCAACCGACGCCGCGCATTCGTTCCGGGGCGGGCCGCCCAAGCGGGTTGAGGAAATCGAGATTGATCCCGCTCATCTCGATATGAGTCATCGAGTCGCGAACAGCGGCTTGCAGCAGCCACGCCGCCGTGTAACCGACCATATTCAGTGGGGTGCGTACCTTCAGCCAGCTTTCCGCGTCGCCCAATTTTTCGAGCGTGCGCCCGTGCATCTCGAGCGTCTCAAGCAGATCGCGTTGGTAAACCTGACCGATGATTTTATACTGTGTGCCCGGTCGCTCGCGGATGCGCAGGCCATCGACGGTCGGTCGCAGGCGCAGATCCCAGTAAATGAGCGGCGCAGGATTGACAACATTCGGCATGACATAACCACCAACGCCACCGCCGCGAAGCTGCACAGCGACGCGCACCGTCGGGCCGACGGCCTTGCCCAACACATCGCCCAGCGTGATCTTCTGGCCGACGCGCGCCCCAATCTGCTGAAGGTTCGTGTAAGTGATGACATACTCCTGGAGGCCCGTCGCTGGTGAAAAGAACGGCGTGAGCACCTGCACGTAATCGCCGTACCCCAGCCATGCGGGCGCGCGCGTCACATTGACGACCGTGCCCGTAGTGGCAGAGCGGATTGTCGCGCCGGCTGCCGCAGTGATGTCGATCCCTTCGTTGCGCCGGCCGCCGCCGAGATCGGTATTGAAGCGGCGCACGATCGCCGCGCCGCGCACCTCACCCGGCCACCCGATCACAAACCGCGGGTGCAAATGCCCGTCGTTCAGCCAACTTCCATAACGATCCCTGCGCGCTATTCGCTCGCCCAGCGCTGCTTCCAGCGCCTGAGGCGTGTTGGCGCGGATCACATCGATCAAGATCACCATCGGGTAGACGCGCCGAATATGGCTGACGGGATCGTTATTGATCCAGACGCCCGGCGCCTGCACGGCAGTCACATCTCGAAAGCGGTTGAGATCGTTGCCAGCGGGAGAGCGCACGACTGCAACCCGGTCAAAGGCGCGGGTATATGCCTCAGCCGCACGATACCAACTCATGAAGTTTGAGTCAGGAAGGACGAGTGCGTGCGACATAAATGGTTGTATCCATTAGCAGCAGTGTAAGCACATGCAGGTAGTTTACGTCGTCGAAGCAGATTTGCAATAACGTTAACTTCGCACTCGATTATACGATCCGGCTTGCGGCGAGCACATTAAGGACGAGCAGGGCGTAAATAGGCGCGAACCTGCGGCGCAGATTACAGACACTTTGTAACAATAAAACGCTAAACTGCTGACAAGGCCCTAGGCAGCGGCTAAGAAAAAACGTGCCCTGCGGCTGTTGTCGATCGATGGATCCGGGGTACAATACGGCGCGTTTGTCCTGCAAGGCAGATGCGCCTTGAGACAACGGAAGATGAAGCGGGGATCCTCCATAATGCGCAAAGCGATCTTCATCGCCGTCAGCGTGATCGTCAGCGGCGCCTTTCTATGGCTGGCGCTGCGCGATGTTCCGCTCGAAGCCGTTGGCCGCAGCATCAGTGAGGCCAGCCCCCTATGGATTCTGGTCAGTTTCGGCACGGTCGGTTTGGCGTTATGGACGCGTGGCATTCGCTTTCATGGGCTGCTTGGCGGCCGCGTCACCCGCTTGACGGCATTCTACATGTTCTGCGCCACCATGTTCATCAACCTGCTGCCCCTGCGCGCTGGCGAGGTGGCGCGCGTTCTGCTGGCAACGCGCTACGGCGTGCCCGTGATGACGACGGCAGCCGCCATCGTCGTCGAGCGCCTGATCGACGTGCTGACGGTGCTGCTGCTGCTCGCTTATTCGCTGGCCCGGCTGCCAGCAGCGCCACCCGCAGTGAGCAACGCTGCCATCCTGTTCGCCATCGCTACGGTAGTCGGCTTCGCCGTCTTGCTGGCGCTGGCGCGCTTTCCGCACATCGCGCATAACCTGCTGGTCAGCATCGAGGGGCGCGTTCCGCTAGCGCGGCGCCTGCACCTGCGCCAGCGGCTCGAGGAGGTGCTCGATGGCTTGCGGCCACTCACGAACTGGCGCAGCGCGGCTCATGTCACCTTCTGGACGGTGGTCGGCTGGTTTGTCTCGCTCATGACGATCTACACGCTTGAGATCGCATTTGGCATTCAGGGGACGGACCTATGGCTGCTGGCAGCGCTGAGTTTGGCGCTGGCCTCGTTTGGCGTTGCCATTCCGGTGACCGTCGCCGGGATTGGGCCATTTCAAGGGGCAGTACGCCTCGCTGGCGAGGTGATGGGCATCAGCGCGATCGCTGCCGCTTCACTGGGCATTGTCTTCCATGCTGTTACCGTGCTAGCGTACAGCATTTTCGGCGTGATCAGCCTGATCGCGCTCGGCGTTTCGCTGGGCGATTTGATGCGACCGGCAGAAGCGGCAAAACCAGCGGCCAACGTCCCCCTTCCCTCGGAAGCTGACGCCGTTTAACAGAGGACACTGAGGATGCCGTTCATCGACCTGGCGACGGGCGCGCGCTTGCATTACGAAGACGTAGGGGCCGGCGAGCCGGTCGTCGCGATCCACGGCTTCCTCGGCACGGCGCGATCGCACCTGGGCGGCCTCATCGATTGGCTCAGCCACGACTGGCGCGTCATCGCCCCGACGCTGCGCGGATACGGCCAATCGCTGCCCAAACCGCGCGATTTCCCGATCGATTTTCTACAGCGCGATGCGCGCGACGTGCTCGCGCTGATGGACGCGCTGGCGCTCGACCGCGCCCATCTGCTCGGCTATTCCGACGGCGGCGAGGCCGCCTTGATCGCCGCAGGCATGGAACCGACGCGATTCATTTCAACCGTCGTTTGGGGGGCTGTCGGTTATTACGGGCCATCGATGCGGCCGCTCATCCAGCGCATGTACCCTGCCGATTGGGTGAACCTGAACGACTGCCTCCACTGCGGGGTTGAGGACCCAAATCTGCTTGTGTTGGGCTGGATCAACGCCGTCAAACATCTGATCGATGCCGGTGGCGACGTCAGCCTGAGCTTGGCGGAGCGCATCACCTGCCCAGTGCTCATGCTGCTAGGTCAGGAGGATGTGCTCAACCCGGTCGAGTACGCCCGGCGCACCGTTGAGCGAATGCCGAACGGACGGCTGGTCATCTTCCCCTGCGGCCACGCCGTTCATGAAGCCGAGCCAGAGGCATTCCAGACGATCGTAGGCAGCTTTCTTAAAGAGATCCAAGCCGATCAACCGCAGGCATGAGCGAGGCGGCTTCACGATCGCCGGCCGCCGGCGGCCCAGCGCAGCAGCAGCCAGATCAAGGTCAGGGCGATCAGTGCAGCGCTGTAACCCGCCAGCGCTAGAAATGGCACTGACCGGACGGTCTCGACTGCCCAGTCACGCCACGGGAAGGGACAGCTCGCCTCCCCCTGTCCGGCGCCGGCCGCAAGCGCGCTGAAGACGACCGCGCCGCTCTCCGCGTCGATGAGCAAGACGGCTGCCGGCCCGGGCAGCGCGGCCCCAGGCAGGTTCGCCGCCGGCGAGTCAAAGATGCGCGCTGTGTAGATCCATGCATAGGCTCGCGGTCGATCGGCCGGTCGCAGCCGCACGAGGGTCGGCCCGCCTTCGGCCCTGATCTGCGCCTGCGGCAGCAGCCGGTTGATCGCTCGCTCGGCCCGTTTACGCGCCTCCGCCGCCGTCACTGGCAGATCGGCGCGAACGCGCTCGGCATTGAACAGCCGCAGAACGCCGGCGGCTTCGCACGCAGCGGGCGCGCCACCCGGCTCGTTGCTGGTCAACCACCACGGCGCTGGGGCGGTGAAGGTCGGCAAAATCGACGAGAAAAGCCAGCCAGCCAATACCAGAGCGGGCAGGCCGAGGAGCGCTCCGACGATCAGCAGCCGCCGCATCATTTATCAAAGGCCGCACCGGGGAATGCCCATGCCAGCGCTTCTGGAAAGATGCTCTTGAAGCCGACCAGCCCATGCCCGCTGCCGATCTCGACGAAGCGATAATGGGTATCGCGACGCCCCATCAAGGCCTCGCGCAGCGCTAACGCCGGCCGGTAGAAGCGGCTGCGCGCCTCATAACGGCCGACGGACTGGAAGATCCGTTCGGGCAGGCGCTCGGCTCCCTCAAAAGTGAAGACGAGTTCGCGCAGCTTGTCCTCATACTGCCCACGACCCAGCGGCGCCGAGATCATGATCAGGCGGGAAAAAACCACCGGGTTGCGCAGCGCTGCGCGCGCCGCAGCAACCGCCCCCATATCTACCCCGCCGATGCCGACCGCGCGCGAGTCGATGCGGTAGGCAGTTTGCAGCTGCGGCAGCAGCTCGGTAAGCAAAAAGGCATAGTGCGCCTCGTTGGCGATAAAGTCGCGGCTGCGCTCCTCCTGCGTGCCGCTTTGCACCATCGCGATCACGGCGGGCTGCATGCGCTCATGTTTGATCAGCGCGTCGGCGATGTATGGCACCTGCAGCGGCCCCATCGCCCACTGCCCATCATGCAAGATCAACAGCGGGTAGGCAAGACCGCTGGCCTCGTAACCAGGCGGCGTATAGACCCACAATTTGCGGCCGCTGAAGCCGAGTTCAGCGCTTTCGAGCGGGTGTTCGTGCACGCTGCCGCGCGGGACGGCGTTCAGGGCCGCCCAGTTCGGGAACGGACGCGCAGCGCGCATCCTGAGCACTGAGACCTGCATCTGCGCCGTATCCATCCGCAGGGGGTTGCGTTCGTCGGCGTGCCAATGCTGTGCTACACGTTTAACGATGTCGGCCTCTTGCGCCAGCGGCGTCATCGGATCGTTGATCGCAAGCATATAGTCGAGCAGATCATCCGGAGCGAACTCGCGGGTGACATACCAAAGGTTGGTCCCGACCAGATTGATCATCGGGTCGAATGGCGGATCGCCCTGTATCGTATCGAGGTTGAGCGCGACACGCTCAGCCCGATCATCAACATAAATGAACGTGGCGCGCTGACCCTCGATCCACGGCCAGACGGTTCGGGCTGCCAGCAGGTCATTCACCAGCGCCTGCCGCTCGGCATCGCTGGGCGCCTGCGCTGCATCGGCCAGAAACGCTTGAAACGATCTCCATCGAGGCATAGCGTCGCTCCAATTATCGGCTGAGAATGCCATCATTGTAGCACTGTGTGCGCCGGCCTGCATATCAAACTTAACGTTGATGATCTGTCCCATCGATCAGGCACGATGATCAAAAACAGACGCCCGGGAGCGTCTGTTTTTGAGGCGGCCTATCCTCGTAAGCCCTGAGCTGTACGGCGGCTCCGTTACAAGCGCGGCCGCCGCCCAAAGATCAAGGAAACGACGAACAAAATGAGGAACACGACGAAGATGATCCACGCGATGTTCGTCGCCGCGCCGGCGATGCCGGTAAACCCAAAGATCGCGGCGATGACCGCCAAAACCAGAAACCCAAGCGCCCAACTCAACATGATGTTCTCCCTAGTTCGATTTAAGATTACAGATTAGATTACATGCATAGACATCATGATAATTTAATTACATCTGTAATGTCAAATTTTACGGCGTTTTCTCATCACTTTCACACAATTGATGATTTTCTTACTTAAAATCGCTATAATGCTGCCTGCACGATGCTTCTAATAACTCACCGCTTGTAGGTTGTGGGAGAGAGGTTATATGAATTACAAAAAGTTCGTGGTCTACGTAACGCTCGCCACGCTGCTGCTCGCTGCCTTGGCAGCCGCGGCGCAAGATGAACCCTTCATCACGCCCGTCCCCTGTGACGAACCCGGCCAGCTCACGATGTGGGTATGGGATGAAAATTGGGCGCGGGTCATCAGCAGCGCTATCGACGTATGGGTGGAAAACTACTGCCCCGGCGCTCAGGTGAACTTGCAGCAGCAGCCGTGGGGCCAATACTGGGATCTGCTGCGAACAAACGTCGCGGGCGGCAGCCTGCCCGATGTCTTCAACATGTCGCAAACGTTCTTCTATGACTACGCCTCTAATGAGGTGCTGCTCCCGCTCGATGAATATCTCGAAGCGGCTGGCGTTGATACCTCGATTTGGGGCAGCGGCATGGTCGATCCCTACCGCTTCGGCGAAGAACAGCGGCTCTATGCCGTGCCCGTCAACTGGGATACCGTCGGCATTTACTACAATAAGGATATGTTCGATGCTGCCGGCGTACCCTACCCTACCAGCGACTGGACGTGGGATGACTTTGCCGCCGCTGCCGCTGCGCTGACCGACCCGGAGAACGATGTCTACGGTGCGGCCGTTTATGCGGGTTTCCAGACCGGCTACCCAAACTGGATCGCCGCCACGGGCGTTTCGCCGGCGGTGGCGCCTGGCCGTGCCGCCTGCACGCTGACGGAACCGGGCAGCCTTGAGGCGCTCAACTTCCTGGCCGATCTGCAAGCTCAGGGCTATATGCCCAGCATCTCGATCATGGGTGGCGCCGGCGCCGATGATGCCTTCAACTTCTGGCTGGCCGGCCGCGTCGCCATGATCAGCGGCGGCTCGTGGAAGCTGCCTGATGCGACGGCACAGGCGACCTTCAATTGGGATGTGGTGCAGTTCCCGCGCCACCCCGAGACCGGCCGCACGCGCTCGATTTTACATGCAGTGGGCTACGTCGCAGCGGCCAACACCCCCAACCCCGATCTGGCTGCTAACCTGATTATTTTCCTCGGCAGCGACGAAGCGCAGGCTTTCTTCGCGCAGGCTGGCGGCGTCGCCCCAGCTAACCCGGGCCTGCAAGATGAATGGCTGGCCGGCTTTGCGGAGACTGGCATCAACGCCCAAGCGTTCGTGAACGCGATCGAAGATTCACAAGGCGTGACGATCTTCGGCGAAATCTGGGATGTCGTCAACAACGAGCTGCCGATCAACATCTTCGACCTGGGCGTATCGGTCGAAGAAGCCACGCAGATGGCATGCGAATTCATTGAGACGCAGCTTCCCCAGTAAACAGGCTGCCTCTCGCTGAAAAGCAGAGTGAAGCACGTTGGGCGGGGGCGAAGGACAACTTTCGCCCCCGCCGTATTCCCGGAGCGAAGCGCAGTGATCTTGACTACCCTATGAGCGCGATCCTCAACTTTTTTGGCCATACCCCGCTGGCGCGGCGGCGCGCCCTGTGGGGCCTGGCGCTGATCGCGCCGAACACACTTGGGTTAATGTTCTTCTTTGGCCTGCCCGTGCTGATGGCCTTCGCCACCTCGCTGCAAGAGTGGAACGGCATCCGGCCGCCGGTCTTTGTCGGCCTCGATAACTTCGTGCGGCTGGCGAACGACCGGGCCTTCTGGCGCGCGCTTGGCAACACGTTCACGCTGATGTTGATGGTCATCCCGATCGGTTTAACGCTCTCGCTCGGCGTCGCCGTGCTGTTGAACCAGCGACTGCCCGGGCGCACGCTGCTGCGCACGATTTACTTTTTGCCCGTGGTGACCTCGACGGTCGCCGCTTCGATCGTGTGGACGTGGATCTTCCAGCCGCGCTATGGCCTGGTGAGCGCGCTCTTCGGCCCGCTCGGCGCCGCTGAGACGAACTGGCTCACACGGCCCGATCTGGTGTTGATCCCGATCGCTGCGGTGACGATTTGGCAGCGTTTAGGCTTCGATATGGTGCTGTTTCTGGCCGGGCTGCAAACGATCCCGCGCGTGCTGTATGAAGCCGCCGTCATCGACGGCGCATCGCGCTGGGCGCGCTTTCGCTTCATCACGCTGCCGATGCTCTCGCCGACGACGTTTCTGGTCATCGTATTGCAAGTGATCACCGCAATGCAGATCTTCGATCAAGTCTATATCATGACGCTGCGAACCGTGCGCGGCGGCGTGGGCGGAAGCGCGACCACCATCGCTTACTTCATGTACGATACAGCCTTCGTGCGCAATCAATTTGGCTATGCATCGGCGGTGGCGCTGGTGCTGTTTGTGCTCATCCTCAGCTTCACGCTCTTTCAACTTCGCTTGCAGCGGCACTGGGTTTATTACGAGGCAGGTGAATGAACGATCAGACCGCTCCCGCGCTCAGCGATCTCTCGCTCCCGATCAAAATTCTGACGTATGCGATCTTACTCGTCGGCGCATTTGTCATGGTGCTGCCGTTTGTGTGGATGATTTCGACGGCCTGCAAACCCCCGCAGGAACTGGCGTCTCTGCCGGTGCGCTGGGTGCCGCAAAACCCGGTTTGTATCGAAAACGTGCAGGGCCTCTACAGCATTTCGCCGCTCTTTAACCACTATATGTTCAATTCGGCGCTGCTCACCATCGGGCGCGTCGCTGGACAGTTGGTGACCTGCTCGCTGGCCGCTTACGGGTTTGCGCGCTTTAAGTTTCCAGGCAACCGGTTGTTCTTCGCCCTTTCGCTGGGCCTGCTGATGATCCCCTTTCAGGCGATCATCATCCCTGAATTCGTGCTCATGCGCACGATCGGTTGGTTGAATACCTATGCCGGTTTGATCGTGCCGGGGTTCTTCAGCGCGTTTGCCCTGTTCCTGCTGCGGCAGGCTTTTTTACAAATCCCGCTGGAGCTGGAAGAATCGGCCATGATCGACGGCGCCAACCCGCTGCAAACGCTGTTCTACATCACGCTGCCGCTCTCGGTGCCAGCGCTGGCGGCCTTCGCCGTCATCACGATGCAGGCCGCATGGAATGATTTTCTGTTCCCGCTGGTCGTCGCCAACACGCAGCAGACGCGCGTCGTCACGATCGGCATCAGCCTGCTGCAAGGCGAACGAGGCACCCCGTGGAATATCCTGATGATGGGATCCTTCATCGCCACAGTGCCGATGCTCGTGCTGTTTTTGGTGCTTCAACGCTACTTCATCGAGGGCGTGGCAATGGCAGGGATCAAGCGCTAGCTGCCCGGCGCGGCATCGCTGCCCAGCGATTAGGCAAAAAGCCAGTGTTGCTAGGCTGGCATGGGCGCTGGACTCGCGATGGCGAGTCCAGCGATTAGGTCAGCGGGTTGCGGCGTCTCCACAGGACGGGCAAACGTGGCCGCGATCACGCGCGCGCAGTATCTCGGCCCTTGAAACATTTCGACACCTTCTTAATCCTTGCGTGTGCCTTAGCTTGGGGCGCGTGTTACAATTGTGTGAAAAAGAGCGTTTTATTGAGAGAAACCATGACAGCATTTTCCCCTCATGAACGACGGCTGCTCGCCCTGCTGTGCGAGACGTTCGTCCCCGCCATCCCATCTGAGATGATCGACGGTCTAAACCCAGACGCAGCACGCCTGTACGCAGCCAGCGCCGCAGATCTTCATTTGGACGCCGCGCTCGTGCAAGCGCTCGACCGGCTGATGGATGATCGCGACCGGCTGGGGATGCGCGCCTTCCTCAGCCTGATCGATCAGCGCTGGTTCAACCGGTTGACGATGGGCATCGCCAAGCCGTTCACCATGATGACGCTCGATGAGCGCGAGGCGCTGCTGCGCGCATGGGCGCACAGCGATCACGCGCTGGCCCGTCAGTTGTTCCAAAGCCTGAAGCGGCTGTCGCTGTTCCTGTTCTACAG
>DAOTYT010000417.1:0-3659 GCA_034434615.1 Anaerolineae bacterium
AAATGTCTGTCCTGCCGTTAGTACAGGAGTTTCGTAGCTATCGTTATAGTCTGTACTCTGGACGATATATTTGCTAGGTTGTTCGTAGTCAACAACTTCCCCCAACCTTACAAACGGCACCCCCTCAGAGCAAAGCTGGCGGATAAGCTGGCTGAGTTTACTCATCGGCTTCAATCTCCTTCACGGCATCGGGATGGGCGAGCCCATCCCCAACATAAAACCGATCTTCTACCCATTTTGCGGGATTGTTCTCGATATAGGCGGCAATGCGTAAATAATCCGCTTCGTCACGGATGATGTGGTCATGATAGGAGCGCTGCCACACAGAAAACCCGCATCGACGCGACACCCCCGCCTTATACCCGCCGACAATGTTCCCCAACGTAGGGGACGGGCTTGCCCGTCCCGTGGTACCACGTTCCGCCACATTCGCCGTGATGCCGCGTTCCGTTCCATCAACCGTAATCATGATGATGGCGTGAATATGATTGGGCATCACCACGAACCGATCAATCATCACCTGCCCATTGTAATGCGTCGGGATATTCTGCAATTCGGTTTTGGCGATTCTGCCATATTCGGATAATTGCACGACAGCGGTGGGATGGGCATCAGGATGCGCATCGGGATGGGCAAGCCCATCCCGTACGATGATGTGCCCTAAAATGTTTGCCCGATTTTTGATGCAAAGGGTCACAAAATACGCGCCGTTTTGGCTGTAATCGTACCCACGCAGCCGATTAGGTTTGCGCTGCGGTAAATCTTTCACTCTTCAATCTCCTGGATGATGGCGTCAATCGCCGCGCGCAGCTCGTCGGAGCGCTTGACGATGCGCGCGATCTCGGCGTTCAGCGCGGCGATGTCCACCTGCTCGCGCTTGTCCTCCTGCTCCACGTAGGTGGATACAGAGAGGTTATAGCTGTGCTCGGCGATCACCTCGTTCGGCACGAGGCGGGCGAAGTGCGGCGCGTCGGCGCGGGCGGTGTAGGCGCTCAGGATGGCGTTGATGTTCGCCTCGGTCAGCTTGTTGCCGTTGGTCACTTTGACGCATTCGCGGCTGGCATCGATGAACAGCGTGGCGTTATCGCGCTTGCCGCGCTTGAGCACCATGATGCAGGTGGCGATGCTCGTGCCGAAGAACAGGTTATCCGGCAGTTGGATGATGCAGTCGATGAAGTTGTTGTCTACCAGATACTGACGAATCTTCTGCTCGGCGCCGCCGCGGTAGAGGACGCCGGGGAAGCAGACGATGGCCGCTGTGCCGGACTCTGCCAGCCAGCTCAGGGCGTGCATGATAAAGGCCATATCTGCCTTGGATTTGGGAGCCAGCACGCCGGCCGGGCTGAAGCGCGGGTCATTGATCAGCAGTGGGTTATCGGCGCCGGGCCACTTGATCGAGTACGGCGGGTTGCTGACGATGGCTTCAAACGGCTCCGCTGCCAGATGCTCTGGGGCTGGGTCGGTCAGCGTGTCGCCGTGGGCAATGTGAAACTGGTCGAAGTCGATATCGTGCAGGAACATGTTGATTCGGCACAGGTTGTAGGTGGTGATGTTGATCTCCTGACCGTAGAAGCCGTTGCGCACGTTCCGCTTGCCCAGGATTTTGGCGAACTTCAGCAGCAGCGAGCCGCTGCCGCAGGCGGGGTCATACACCTTGTTCACCTCGGTCTTGCCGACCAGCGTCAGCCGTGCCAGCAGCTCGGAGACTTCCTGCGGCGTGTAGTACTCGCCGCCGCTTTTGCCGGCGCTGCTGGCGTACATGCCCATCAGGTACTCGTAGGCATCGCCAAAGGCATCAATCGTGTTGCCCTGGTAGCCGTTCTCGCTGAGCTTCATGCTAGCAATGCCGTTCATCAGCTTAACCAGGCGGGCATTGCGCTGGGCGACCGTGCTGCCCAGCTTGGGCGAATTGGTGTCGATGTCGGCAAACAGCCCCTTGAAGCTGGCTTCCGATGGACCCACGGCGGAGGCTTCTATGCTCTTGAAGATGCCATCAAGCGTGACGTTCAGATTCTCGTCTTTTTCGGCTCTGGCGCGGACATTCTCAAACAGCTGCGACGGCAGGATAAAAAAGCCTTTGGTCGTTACGATGTCCTCGCGGGCAGTTTCGGCTTCCTCGTCGGACAGCCTGGCATAGTCAAATGAGGCGGCGCCCGCCTTCCGTTCGTTGTCGTTGATGTAGCTGCACAGATTTTCCGAGATGTAGCGGTAGAACAACATACCAAGCACGTACTGCTTGAAGTCCCAGCCGTCCACCGAGCCGCGCAGGTCGTTGGCGATGTTCCAGATCGTGCGGTGCAGCTCCGCGCGTTCCTGTTCTCTGCGTGTGTTAGTCATCGTTCCACGTGTGCACAGTGTATTCTAACGTAGAAATGCCGATACAGTGTACCTCATCAGCTCCAGTTCACAACAGAGACGCAATTGAGGGAGAACCTGAGCTATCTCAAGCCTTCTAAGCGAAGTAGAGAGCCCTACCAACCCAGAGATAGGCACTCCTATGTTATTGTTTAGCGGTCGCTGCTCTCTGCGTCGTCGGACAGGCTGTTTAGCAGCGCCTGCACCGCCTCCTTGAGCGGCTGGATATCGTTCTGCGTTGATTCCCAGACGATGTCGATCAGTACTCTGTCGTACTGATGGATCAGCACATCGCGGAAGCCGGCATAATCCGACCATGGAATCTGCGGATATTTCGCGGTCAGTTCCGGCGCGAGCCGCTTGACAATCTCGCCGATAACCTCAAAACTACGAATTGCTGCATCCTGATACACTGTGGACGCGAAGAACGCCTCCTTGCCCGCCGCCGAAATCGCTTCAATCCGCCCAATGTATTCGAGCAGGTCCAGCAGGTAAAGCCGCTGAGATTTTTTCACAGCGGTTCAGCATCTCTCAGGATTGCTTCGCGTATTTCCTCGCGCAGATGGTCGGCGCTGGCGACTTCCACCGGATAACCGAGCAGTTCGCGCAGGGAGCGCACCAATCCCGACAGTTTCAGCAGGGTGTATCCAGGTGGCAGGTTCACCAGCAGGTCAATATCGCTGTCGACGCTGGCTTCCCCCCGCGCCACACTGCCAAAAACGCGCACGTTGTACGCGCCGTATCGTTCTGCCAGCGCGATAATGTCCGCCTGCCGCGACCGTAGGTCCTGTATCGTTGGTGGGGTTTTCGTTGAGTTGCTCATGGTTATCAATCCTTGCAGCTTTCTGTGGCCGCGTCTCCGTTCAACAGCTTACGCATATTATACGTGGTGCTCTCTTTTGGTTCGTGGGATTCAGCGTTCAAGGATCCACTTTATCCACACTGAACGATGGATCAACCATCACGCAGCTGATAGTCATATTATCGCTGCGATCCAGGCGCGCACGTCGCCGCCGCTGAGGTAGAACTCGGAGACGTCTTTGCCGTGAGGGACAAGAGCCGAGCGGAAGCGCGGGCTGAGGGCAAGCAGGCGCCGTGCGCCTGCCTCTCCCGCGGGGTCGCGGTCATAGGCAGCCAGCAGGGTACGGCAGTGGGCGAGTCGGCTGTACCAGCGCGGGTTGAGGGCAGCCGCGGCGCTGCTGAGGGCCACAGGCGCGACCAGAGTGCCAGCCTCCTGCTGCACGATGAGCGCGTCAAACTCGCCCTCGCAGAACAGAGCCACCTCGCGGCTGGGCAGGTGGTCG
>DAOTYT010000418.1:0-10559 GCA_034434615.1 Anaerolineae bacterium
GCGTTTTGCGCGAGTATCTCTTGAAACCACAGGTCACCCTGTTCGAGCTGTTCGACGAAATGGCCATCTTTCTTCTCGCGGGCCAACGTGAATAGGAATCGTGCCAGCGGCGGCAAATACTCCTTGACGTTGGTGACGATGACGGATTTGATGTTTGTGCGCGGTCGAATTTCTTTGATGATGTTGTAGAACAACGACAGCGTGATGACAATTTCAGCGCCGCAGTCGTTGATTTGAAACTGCATCTTTTCAGCTGGGTAGGTGGGATTGGTCGCCGCAACCACGCCGCCAGCCTTGAGGATGCCGTAGTAGCTGATGACAAACGCAGCCGTGTTCGGCATGACGAGGGCGACACGATCGCCTTTCTTCAATCCGAGTTTCACCAGCCCGGCCGCCAGCGCATCTGAGCTGCGGTCAAGCTCCTGATACGTCATCGTGGAAGCTACTCGGCCTACGACCGGAAGGCGCGCACTTGTCATCAAAGCGATACTGTTTGGATACTGGCGCGCAGCGTCGCTTAGATAGTAGTGCAGGGGAAATTGTGGATATGGCTCTAAAGTGTGCGGCACTCCAGGATCATAATTCTTCAGCCAGGGCCTGTCGGCATAAGTGACCATATTTTCCCTCACAAATCTCTTCTAAAATCGGTGAAGCGATCTAGGTTATATGAAAAGTAATTATAACAAGGACGCTGACCTCCGCCAAACTAACCCATGCCCCATGCGCGCCACGCTTCTGGAAGGTGAGCGACGCTGCCATCGTGGCGCACGCAAATATGTTTGCTGAAGCCTGTAACGCAAACATCGCCAGTCGCCGCATCGACAATCTCATAGCCGAACTTGACCGACCGGCTTTGCAGCGTCTCGATCCAGCAGCGAACGGTCGCGCGCTGTCCGTAACGCATGGCTTTTAAGTAGCGCGCTTCAACCTCGGTGACGACAAGATAAAACCCGCTGCGTTCAAAATCGGCGTAATCGCTGCCGCGCTCGCGGGCATAATGGCTGCGGCCTTCTTCGAAAAAGACGATGTAATTGGCGTGATGAACAATGCCCATGGCATCTGTTTCCGCATAGCGAATGGGAAATGTTGCTTCGGCGACGAAACGATCGGTCGGTGCCACAATCTTCTCCTGTAATTGATCGCCCTTAAAGGATAACGCACCACTCGAAATATGCAGAGAGGATAGTTGTCGCTCACTTCTGTTGACGGTAATATCACGTCAGTCGAACGTCAATTATAAAATGCTCGAGAGAAGATTGTGAGAGAGGAGTAATCCGCGTGAACCATCCTGCCCTGTTCGTCATCTTGCTGCTTGCTGCCTTGTTTGTCGCCGCATGCCAAACCGCCACGCCTTCGCCGACTGCGCTGCCGCCAACCGAGACCGCCGAGCCAACCGAAGCGCCGACGGCCACGCCGACGGCGGCGCCTACTGAGACTCCTCTGCCGACTGAGGAGCCTGTCGATGAAACTGCCGAGCCGCAGGAGCAAGTTGATGCGGTGAGCACGGTCGACGGAGAGACACTTGTGCGCGTTGGCACTCAAGCGACCAATGCGCGCAGTGGCCCGGGTGTTACGTTTGAAGTCGTTAGCAGTGTCGAGGCATTGGAAGAACTGCCCGTCATTGCCCGTACTGATGAAACGCGCCCGTGGTATTTGGTTGTGCTGCCAGATGGGACGCAGGGATGGGTGTCCAGCCGTGCGGTCACATTGGTGCCGGAAGACGCCGATGTTCCGATCGCTGCAGACGTTCCGGCCGCGCCATGAGCGTGTCCGAACGAAACGTACTATAATCACCTTGAGGGGTGCAGCCTGTGCTCCGCGCAGTTAAAGCTGGAGACTGATGGCTCGAATCTTTATCAGCTACTCTCGGCGCGATGAAGAGTTTGCGCGCCAGCTTGCCCGCTCACTATCTGAGCTTGGCGCCGACATTTGGATCGACGTGGCAGACATTCCGGCTGGCATGAAGTGGAGCCGGGCGATTCAGCAGGGCCTCGATCTGTGCGAGGTGATGATCGTGATCATCTCGCCAGACTCAATGGCCTCTTCAAACGTAGAAGACGAGTGGCAGTATTATCTCGACGAAGGCAAGCCGGTTATCCCGGTGCTGTATCGCCCCGCTAAAATCCATTTTCAGCTCAGCCGCATCCAGTACATTAACTTTCACTCGCAAAACTACGATCTCGCGCTGCGCCAGCTTCATGGTGAACTGCGGCGTAAAGGCGTGCGCATTAACAGTCTCGGTAAATTCGCCGAACCGGCCGCACCGCTGCCGCCGCAGCAGCCTCTGCCGGTTCGCTCGCGAATTAACCGCGGCGCATTGGTGGCTGCCTTCGCGCTCACGCTGATCGTCATATTCGGCATTGGGGTGATCGCGCTTTCTAATGATGGCGGAGATGAACCTGCGCTCACGCCAACGCCATCGTTCACAGCCAGCCAAACACCGACCCTAACACCCCGCCCGGCGCTTTCTCCTGGAGAACTTACGGCGACCATCGAAGCTGAGCTGATTTTAGCCGAAACTGCACTGGCACAGACCGAACAAGCCGCTACCGAGCAGATTATTCGTGAGACCAGCATCGCGCTGACTCGCACTGCCGAGCTGTTCACTGACACGCCGCGCCCCAATTTTCTTGAGACTGTCGCCGTGCGCATTGCCATGACGCGCACGGCCAGCGCCGTGGAAACGGCTACTGCGACGGCTGGTATCGCGCTCACGATGCCGTCGACGCCTACACCCGCTGCTGTTGACTGTCCGAATACGCCGCCCACCCGGCTGGCGGTTGAGATGCTGGTCTTGGTCAGCGAAGCGGAGGGGGGGGCGCAGCGGCGCAATCAAAATGTGCGTGCCGAGCCAAATCTTATAGCGCCCGCGGCCATCATTCAAGAAGGCCGCGAGCTGCGCGTGATTGGGGGGCCGGTTTGCGCAGATGGGTTTTTATGGTGGGAGGTCGTCACCACCGATGGCTTAGTTCGCGGATGGACGGCAGAAGGGGGGCTGGTCAACGGCGTGCCAGATTATTACCTAACACCGCGTTGATCTCCCTTAGCGACGGTGTCGACGCTCTAGTTCTGCCAGCACCTCATCGAGCGTAATATCGAGGTCGCTCATCAAAACGAGCGTGTGATAGAACAGATCGCAGAATTCGCCGATTTGCGCCTCGCGATCTCGTTCAAGCGAAGCGATGATCACCTCGATCGCTTCTTCGCCCACTTTTTGTGCGATGCGTCCGCGGCCTGCCTCAAACAGCTTGTTGGTATAGCTATCGGGGCGCGGGTGGCGTTTGCGATCGAAGATGGTGGCTTGTAGCTGGTCAAGGATGTTAGCCATGAGGCTGCTCCACAGTGCGGAAAAAGCAGGAAACTGCGCCAGTGTGGCAGGCCGGCCCAGCGGGTTCGACCAAGATGAGCAGGGCATCGCCATCACAGTCGATGCGGATCTCAACGACGCGCTGCGTGTTGCCCGATGTCTCACCTTTGTGCCAGAGTTCACGCCGGCTGCGGCTCCAAAACACCGTTTCGCCCTTCGTCATCGTTTCGCGCAAGGCGGCTGCGTTCATGTAGGCCAGCGTCAGCACCTCGAGAGTTTGGCTGTCCTGCACAATAACAGGGATCAGTCCCTGAGCATCCCAGCGGATCTCACTTTGGTCAGCAAGTGCTTTAGACATGAAGTGTTTCCCAGCCATGTAGGCGTACCGGCACACCTTGCTCGGCCAAGTAGATCTTTAGGTCCGTGATTCGAATTTCATTGAAATGGAACAACGTTGCCGCGAGCGCAGCATCGGCGCCGCCGATCGTTAGCACGTCTCGAAAATGCTCCATTGCTCCTGCGCCTCCAGAAGCGATCACCGGGATCGAAACCGCATCAGCGACCGCCTGCGTCAGTTCGAGCTGGTAACCATTCTTCGTGCCATCGCGATCCATGCTGGTCAATAAAATCTCACCGGCGCCGCGGGCTTCAACTTCGCGCGCCCACGCGACTGCTTCCTTTCCAGTTGGCACGCGCCCTCCGTTGATGAAAACCTCCCATCGCCCATCAATCCACTTTGGATCAATCGCGACGACGATGCACTGGCTGCCAAAGGCCCAGGCACTCCGGTCAATCAGATCGGGGGTGCGAACGGCGGCGCTGTTGATGGATACTTTGTCTGCGCCAGCCAGCAGGGTTGAGCGAATATCCTCAAGAGTGCGAATTCCCCCGCCAACACAGAAGGGAATGAAGATGCTGTCGGCCACATGCCGCACCATTTCAAGCGTCGTGCTGCGCCCTTCGTGCGACGCAGTGATATCGAGAAAAACCAGTTCGTCGGCGCCCTCGCGATCGTAGATGGCAGCCTGTTCGACTGGATCGCCCGCATCGCGCAGGTCAACGAAGTTGACTCCTTTAACGACGCGCCCATTTAACACGTCTAGGCATGGAATGATCCGCTTAGCAAGCATGACCTCATTCTCCTTGTGCCGCTGAAAGTGCATCGGCAAGCGACAGCCGGCCTTCATACAATGCTGTTCCGATCACAGCGCCAGCGACATACCCACTTACAGCGAGTGCGCGAATTTCGTCCGCCGTGGTCAGTCCGCCAGATGCAATCACGTTGAGGCGGGTTGAGCGTCCCAATGCAATGGTTGCCTCAAGGTTGACACCCTGCAGGCCTCCGTCTCGGCTGACGTCAGTATAAAGTGCGTGGATAACGCCTAGTGCGGCCATTTGTTGGCCGAGATCGATCGGGGAAAGCTCGGTGACCTGCTGCCAGCCGCGCGTTGCGACCCGCCCATTGCGAGCATCAAGGGCGACGCAGATGTGTTCCTTCCCCCACCGTTCAACTGCACGTCGCACGAGCTCGCCGTTCTCAACGGCGGCCGTTCCCAACACCACACGCGCCGCGCCTGCTGCTAGCGCGGTCGCGATGTCATCCTCGCTGCGCAGCCCTCCGCCAAACTGAACTGCGGCGCCCAGCCGGGCAGTGCGCTCGACGATGCGCAGGTTATCGTTTGCCTGCGCAAATGCGCCATCGAGATTAACCATGTGGATCCACTCAGCCCCAGCGTCGATCCATTGCTGCGCCGTGGTCAGTGGATCGTCGCTGTAAATGGTCTGTCGCGCCGGGTCGCCTTCGCGCAGCCGAACGACGCGACCATTTCTCAGATCGATCGCCGGATAAATGATCATGCGCGCAGTTCCAGAAAATTGCTGAGAAGCTGGAGGCCGGTGCGCTGGCTCTTTTCGGGATGAAACTGCACGCCGTACAAATTATCATGTGCCACCCCAGCGCAGAAACGAATGCCATAATCGCAGGTGATCAGCACCGACGCGGCATCATCGGGAACGCAGTAATAGCTGTGGACGAAGTACGCATAACTGCCATCAGCGATCCCGTTCAACAATGCCGACGGTTTGGCCGCATGAAGCTGGTTCCAGCCCATATGCGGAATCTTCAGCGGCGCGAGATCGCGGAAGCGCGTCACCCGGCCGGGAAGCAGACCCAGCCCTTCGTGTTCGCCCATCTCGTCGCTGTACTCGAACATAAATTGCATGCCCAGACAAATACCAAGATAAGGAGTTCCGGCACGCACTGCATCACGGATCGGTTGGACTAGGTTCTGCTCGCGCAGCTTCTCCATACCTGCGCCGAATGCGCCAACACCAGGCAAAATGATTTTGGCAGCGCCTTTTAAATCGAGCGGAGAACGTACTACCCGCATGCTCTCGACGCCGAGGAAGGTGAGCGCATGCAATACGCTGCGTAAATTGCCGGCGCCATAGTCGATGACGGCTAACATTTCCACCTCAATGAAAAAATCCCCGCCGGTGCGGGGATCATCAACGAACTCTTGATCGTGACGGCCCTAACGAAGCACCAACACTCGATGCCCAAATTGTGTTGCGCAGTGATGCAGCAGCGATCGCATATCCCATGCCTTTATCACGACCTAAAGGCAAAGTATAATGACCACTCAAGCCCTTGTCAACGCGCCAGAAAGACTCGTGAGTGAGTGGCCTTGTTGCTTTGTTAACAGACTTTGGCCTCACCGATCATTATGTCGGTGTGATGAAAGGGGTGATGCTCGGCATCGCGCCTCAGCTCTCGTTCGTTGACATCTCCCACGATGTGCAGCCGCAGAATGTCCGTCAGGGCGCCTTCATGCTGCTCAATGCTTATCGTTATTTTCCTAAGAGTACGGTATTTCTCGTCGTCGTCGACCCCGGCGTTGGCAGTGCTCGCCGGCCGATAGTGGTGAATGCAGGCGTATACGCTTTCGTTGCGCCCGATAATGGCGTGCTCAGCTATGTGCTCAACGAGTTGGAAGGCTGTGCCGCTTACCAGCTCGAAAACCCCATCTACCGCTTGCCAAAACTGAGCGCCAGTTTTCACGGGCGCGATCTGTTTGCGCCGGCTGCTGCACATGTAGCTGCTGGTGTTCAGCCGAGTGCCTTCGGCCGGCAAGTCAGCGATCCTGTATCGCTCCCAGCGCCGCGGCTGGTGGTCGAATCAGGGCAGATTGAAGGCGAAGTGCTGCATATCGATCGCTTCGGAAACTTGGTCACCAGCATTGGCAGGCTTGAGCGCAGCGCTGATGAACTTCTCCTCGTTCCCTGGCTTGGCGACCGAGCGGCCCGTACGATTATTTCCACCCAAGCGGCGCGCATTTTTGTGAATGGTCAGCAGATTGTCGGCATTCAGAAGACTTATGCTGATGTTTCGCTGGGAGAATTATTCGCGATGGTCGGCAGCAGCGGCTGTCTTGAGATCGCTGTCAGTCAAGGTAATGCCGCGCATAGGCTTGCAGCACGCTTGGGCGATACCGTCATAATGAAGTTGGGATGAGGTTATGCAGCAATTTGTGATCGAAGGTGGCCATCCCCTCGTCGGGGAAGTTAAACCGAGCGGCAATAAAAATGCTGCTTTGAAGATGCTGCCCGCCTGTCTGCTCACTGATGAACCTGTTGTGCTGAATAACATGCCTGATATCGGCGATGTGCGCGTGTTGTGTGACATCATGCGCGATTTAGGTGTTCAAGTGGAGTGGATCGGCGAGAGTGCCCTTAGGGTGCACGCAGCAGACCTGCGCACAACCGCCATCGACAGAGCGCTGGCGCAGAAACTGCGTTCCAGCGTTGTACTGGCGGGGCCGCTGTTGGGGCGCTGCGGCCGGGTTGATCTTCCGCTGCCGGGTGGCGATGCCATTGGTGAGCGCCGCTTGGACACGCATGTTTCCGCGCTCAAGAAGCTGGGCGCTTTGATCGATTTTGACGGTTCAATCTTCCACATGCGCGCCGATAAGCTGCGCGGCGCTGATATCCTGCTCGCTGAGGCAAGTGTCACTGCGACAGAGAATGCGATCATGGCGGCGGTGCTGGCTGATGGGACGACGGTCATTCGCAATGCCGCCTGCGAACCGCATGTTGAAGATCTCTGCCTGATGCTCAATTCGCTTGGCGCGCAGATCGATGGTGTCGGGTCGAACCGGCTGGTTATCACGGGAGTCGACAAGCTGCGCGGCGGTCAGGCCCGCGTCGGCGCTGATTTTATGGAAGTCGGCAGCTTTATCGGGGCTGCTGCCGTGACGGGTGGCGAAGTCCTGATTCGCGATGCCGATCCACACCATCTCGATATGGTGGCGTTGGTCTATAACCGGCTCGGGGTGCAGTGGGAAACACGAGGGAACGATATCTTTGTGCCTTCCAGCCAGCCGTTAACGATCATTCCCGATCTGGGCAATCGCATTCCCATCGTTAAAGCTCAACCCTGGCCCGCGTTTCCACCCGATCTCATGAGCATCGCTTTGGTGATCGCCACGCAGAGCGCTGGCGCGGTCTTGTTCCACGATTGGATGTATGAAAGCCGCTTTTTCTTCACCGATAAGCTGCTGCGCATGGGAGCGCGCATCACTCTGTGCGATCCTCATCGGGTGCTGGTACAAGGCCCAACCGCCCTGAGAGGCTCGCAGTACATCTCCAGCCCTGATATTCGGGCCGGTATGGCGCTTTTGATCGCCGCGCTTGCCGCGAAAGGGGAGACGCGCATCTCCAACATTCAGCAGATCGACAAGGGATACGAGCGCGTTGAGATTAAACTGCAAGCCTTGGGAGCCAACGTGGTTCGCGTTCACGCGGGAGAGATGCCGGCTGCCACCCTTGAATTATGAAAAATTGCGGTTGTCTAGCGTTCGAGTGTGACTGAATTTGGGCCGCGGATGCGCTGGTCACCATCGCGTGCCGTAATGCCAGCTGCGTCCAAGTGCTCAAGCAAGGCGATGGCATATTTGCGTGAGGCCCCAAATGCATCGCGCAGGGTGCCGACTGTGACAGCGCCATGAGCATCAATGAGCGCAAGGACTCGCGCGACCATCTCGTCATACGTTTCACGAGCAAAAATGACCTCAGGCGCTGTTTTCACAATCAATCCTAGATCGATAAGCGCATGCAGCACTTCCTCACCAACTAAAGCGATCGCTTCCGCATAAGAGGGTGGGGTGTATGGCGCCGCTTTGATCTGCTGTTCCAAAGCGCGAATGCGTCCTTTTTGCGCCGGTGTAAACTCGATGGAACGGCCGCGCAAACGAACGCAGGTGCCATCATCGATGATTTGCTCTTGCAGTTTAAGCAGAGCATTAAAAGTGCTCGTTTTCATATCCAGCCGGCTGCGCAGGGCTTCCCTCGGCATGGCGAGACGTAAGGGGTGCTCGTCATAGTAACGCCGCAGTTCGCTTTCCATGCGTGCCAGCAGCGCGCGCGCCGCTGCGGCCGCTAGGTAGAAATCGTCCGGCAGTGCGATCAGCAGCCCACTCTTAAGACACGAAGCGATGATTTGTTCAAATTCTGCGGGCGAGCTGCCGAAGCGCTGTTGGAGGACGCTGCGTTTCACCGGTTCATTGGCCAGCTCAGCCAGCCGCTCTTCTGGAGAACCAGTGAAATGCCGCTCAAGCATGCGCAGAAGTTCGGGTTGGTTGCGGCGCCAACGCCGAGCGGGATGGGCGTCAACGATGATCCCGCCTCCGATCGTTTGCCCTGGCGATGGAAGGCGCAGAATAAAGCGATCCCCCGCCGCCAGCATCATTTCCTCTTCCAGGCGCAGCTGCACCCACCCTTCGGAGCCTGGCTCAAGTTGATCGCCTGACAGCAGGCGAACGCGCCCACTGACTTCCGCCGAGCCAGAGAAAACCTTCACAGCGGTGTTGTGCTTGAGTGTTCGGCTCTCTGGCAGCAGTCGCAAATGTGCATCCGCTAATAGGATGGTATTCCACTGATGCGGATGGACGAGCACTTGGCCTCGCCGCAGCGCGCAGCCGGTATCGTTATGAGCCATTACCATTTTTAGGCGCTGCGTTGGTCGATGCTGTGCCGCCAACGGTATCATATTCCAACAGAAGTGATTGGTATCGCTCACGGTAAAGTTGGGCGCGCTCACGTTCAAGGTTCCATAGTCGGTTGATGCTGTCTTGCAGGGGAGGGAACATCGCTTCAAGCTCAGCCATGCGGGCCACGAAGCGCTCGAACTCTTTGTCGTGCAGACGCCAGACTTCGTCGTTAGACAGTGTGAACTGCTTCCACCGCTTCTGGTCGTCGGCGCGCCAGTCGTTCCATTCCTGCCGGAAGCGCTCCTCGCTCAAACGCTGCATCTCAGCGACTTCGTTGATTCGCCGCTCTAACCGTTCGCCAATCCGCTCAAAATCATCGATGATCTTTTTCATATTGCGGTAGGCTTCGGCCCAGGTTTCAAAGCGTTCAATATTCTGCTGCATCACGTTGTCTTGTTCACCGAAACGTCTGAGCAGATCTTCAATTTGTTGGTCGCGCTGCTGCAGCAGCAGCGTTTGCTGGTCGATAAACTGCTGGATCTGTTCGCGACGGTCACGATCGCCGCCTTGCACTTCCTGAATGCGGCGTTCATTGCGCAGCGCAAGATCCTCAAGCAGCGTGATCTTCGGTTTGATCCCATCGATCAGCTTGCGCAGCTCGGGAATCTCCGAGTCGATTTCAGACAGACGACGCGCATCTTGCCGGCGCTGCTCTTCAAGAAAGGCGAGGCGACGGTCAGGTTCTTCGAAACGTTTGAACAAATCCTCTACGCGCTGCTGCAGTGCGGCCACGATCCCTGCCAAGCGATCCTTCTCGATGTTGATCGCGGGCAGTTCGGTCGTCGTCCGTTCCAGCTTGTTCAGTTTTTCTGAGAGTTCGCGTACAGGACGATTTAAGGCCTCACGCATAAGTTCGGTGCGTCGTTCCGTCTCTCGTTCCGCTGTTAAACGTTTTGCCTCGATGCTCTCGATCAACTGCTGCATTTCTTTGCGCAGTTGGTCGATCACTTCCGTGTCGCGGCCCGTGGGTACGAACTGCTGGCGCAGCACCGTCTGGTCAGACTCAAGAACGTTGATGCGGCGCACTAATGCATCGACATGCTCCTGCTGCTGTGCCAAACGCTCTTGCAATGTGGCAATCATCGCCTTGTCACGCCGCCGTTCTTCGTCCAGCCATTCGATCATGCGCGCGGCCTGATTGATGTCCATACGCCACATCCCTCCAATACCAACATCAACTTATTTAATCGATTATAACACAGCCT
>DAOTYT010000419.1:0-9853 GCA_034434615.1 Anaerolineae bacterium
ATCGCGGCTGCGCGCGCGGTCGGTTATGTCAATGCGGGCACAGTTGAGTTCATCGTCACGCCAGAGGGCGACTTTTATTTCCTTGAGATGAACACCCGTTTACAGGTTGAACATCCGGTCACCGAGGCGATCACCGGCCTCGATCTGGTGCAGCTCCAGTTTGCCATCGCGAATGGCGAGCCGCTGCCGTTCGCGCAAAGCGACGTGCACGCGCGCGGACACGCCGTCGAATGCCGGCTGTATGCTGAAGACCCGGCGACGGGCTTTCTGCCGGCCCCAGGGCCGCTGTTTCACGTTTTGATGCCGGAAGGGCCGGGCATCCGAGTCGATGCGGGTGTGAGCAGCGGCGAGGCGATCTCACCCCATTACGACCCCCTGATCGCCAAGGTGATCGCGTGGGGCCAAGACCGGCCGGCGGCGCTCGCGCGGATGGCCGCTGCCCTGCGCGAGCTGGTCATCGTCGGCACGACGACCAATGCCGCTTTCCTGCGCGCCCTGATCGATCATCCCGAGTTTCAGGCTGGGGGCATCGACACGCACTTCATCGACCGTGAGCTGAACGCGCTGCTGCCAGCCCCCACCCCCCTGCCCGATGCCGTCCTGATCGCGGCTGCGCTCGATGCGTTGGAGCGCAGCGAGACGCGCGACGCTGGGAAAATCAATGACCCATGGGATCAGATGGATACCTTTCGCCTTGGAGCGAGCGGATGACGTGCGAATTTCAGCATGAGAGCGGAAACTATCACGTCCAGGTTGAGCGCCTCAACGATGGCCGGGTGCGCGCGCGCATCAACGGCCGCGAGCGGATCGTCACTGCGGGCCGCTGCGCGGCAGGATGGTGGATACAATTCGCCGATGAGGAACCCGCGCGCGTGCAGCAGGTCTATCTGGCCAGCGCACAGTCACAGCGCTGGGCCAGCCTAGATGGCAGCGCTTACACCTTCTCGGCAGCGCCTGGCAGCGCGCAAAGTCATTCCCCCGCTGCGCGGGCAGGCAGTCGCGGGATGGGCAGCGGCAGCGTGACCGCGCCGATGCCGGGGCTGGTGCGCGCAGTGCTGATCGCGCTTGGCGAACAGGTCGAGCGCGGCCAGCCTTTGCTGCTGCTCGAAGCGATGAAGATGGAGATCCGCATCAGCGCCCCGGCCGCAGGACGAGTGCAGCGGCTGCTGGCTGAAGCAGGCGCGCTGGTTGAACGCGGGCAGCTGCTCGTCGAGATCGCCGGCGGCGATCACGGCGCGGCCACTTCTGCCGACAGCAGTGTACCAGATGATCCCGCTCGGTAAAGCCAGTAGCGCTCGCCTTCAATGAACGCATTGAAGACGCGCTTATTGACGCGCAGCTCCTCGTCCTCAAGCCGAATCAGGTACGCTGGCGAGCGGCCGCTCACGCGCAGCACGCGGTGGACGGTGCTTGACTGCGCTCGCACTGGCGCTGCGGTATCGGCGCGGTAGCGCAAACGCTGCTGCGCCGCGAAGCCGACCAAACCCGCGTTGACGAGCGTCAGCGCGATGCCGATCCACGTGAAGACGACCCGTCCTGAGCCGCTGCCCAGATAGAGCGCGCCAGTCGCCAGCAGCACGACCGCTAACACGATGATGATCAGGCTGCGCATGAGCCGCAGATGTGCGCGGCGCAGCCGTTCACGTTGTCCTTCACTGAGCTGGCCAGCTCGGTTGGCAGCGAGATCGTCGGCGCTGAAGCCCAACGCCTCCATCAAAGTCGGTCGATCCATGTTGTCGATCAGCAGTTTACTCGAGCCTTAAGGCGGCGCCGGCGCATCGCGGCTGATGCCGGGGACTTGCAGCGCAAAACGATAATACCCATCGCCCTCGTTCAGGATCAAACTGGTCGGCTGGGTAGTCAATAACTCCCATAACTGCTCAAGCGCAGGGCCTTCGATCCAGCGCGGCGCGGCGCTGGCCGCGATCGCGGCCAGGCTGAGGCCCGCCTCACCCGCTTCCCACAGCATCAAAGGCGCCTCAATCGTATACTGCGCTGGCTGAACCGTCAGCCACGCGCCTTGCGGCACGAACAGCACGGGCGAACGGCTGATCGTTTTGCAGGCGTCCGTCACACGATTGAACCAATCGACATCCCAATCGCTGAATGAGTCCGACCGGTGCTCCAGCCCGCCAACGTTGATGAACACTATTTGGTAAACTGGGTCGAACTGCTCAAGATCGATCTCCGTAAGGCCGGCAGCGTGGGTGTAGATGCGCTCGCGAACGGTTAAATAATCGAGGAAACGGTAAATATCCTCATCGCTGACGCGATCATACAGCACCTGATACGTTGAAGAATCCAGCACATTAACCCATACCACACGGTTATCCCCGTAGATCGTGCAGATGGGCGTCTCGCTCATGCGCGCAAGTTCGGGCACGCTGCCGCCGACGACATCGGCGCGGAAGATAATGGCGGCGGGGTCGCGCACCCAAAGATCGTCATCATCGGCCAGCGCCTGCGGCATGGGAGTCGCCGCGGGCTGGCAGGCAGCGCTGAACAGACTCAAAAGGAGCGCAGCCAGGCACAACCTTAGAAGCCTTTGCTGTTGCAGCATGACCATTCGTTCGCCCATCATCGATCTGCACGAACCCTGCACCATCGTAACATGCCTTGGTGCGAACCGAAGATTAACAGTCCCTCTACCCTGTGCTATGCTTGAGCGGAATCAGCGCCTACAAGGATGATCGCGCTTGACCAGCCTTGACCTGCCACAAAGCGAGGAAGCGGAACTCTCTCAGGCCGAGACCAATGCTGGCGTTGCGCGCGCGACCAGCGTGCTCGCGCTGGGAAATATTGCCAGCCGGGTCCTCGGCATGGCGCGCGAAGTCGCGCTGACGACATTGTTCGGCGCTTCGCGGGCAGTCGATGCATTTTACGTCGCGACCATCATCCCCAAAACGATTTACGATCTGTTGATCGCCGGGCATGTCAACAGCGCGATCATCCCCGTCTTCAGCGAACTCGCGGCGCGCGAAGGGCGAGAAGCCCTGTGGCGGCTCGTCTCAGTCCTGATCAGCTTGGTGAGCGCGCTGCTGGCGCTGCTCGTGCTGGGGCTGACGGCCTTTGCGCCCCAGATCGTGGCCCTAGTCGGCAGCGGCTATGAGGCCGCAACGCTTGAGCTGGCCTCAGCGCTGCTGCGGATAACGGCGCCAGCCCTGCTTTTTCTCGGCCTTTTTTCGGTGCTCAGCGGCGCCCTATTCGCGCTGCGCGTCTTCACATGGCCGGCTTTCGCGGGCGCTGTGTTCAATGCGTGCGTCGTGCTGATCACGGTGCTGCTCACGCCGCCGCCGCAGGTGATGGTGACAGTGGGCGATGGCGCGGCGGTTTGGTCGGCCGCGCGTCCTTTGTGGGGCATTCAGTCCGCTGCGCTGGGTTGGCTGGCCGGATCGCTGGTGCAGTTTCTGCTTCAACTTCCTGGGCTGCGCGGCGCACGATTGCGGCTGACGTTGAACTGGCGGCATCCAGCGATCCCTCGCATCGCCCGCCTCTACGCGCCGGTGATGGCCTCCTTAATCCTTGACACGCTGGTCGTGCGCACCTTCAGCTACAACCTGGCCAGTCAAACGATCGAGGGCGCGCTCGGCTACATGAACTGGGCGACGACGCTGATCCAGTTCCCACAAGGGCTGGTCGCCACTGCGATCAGCATCGCGATCTTGCCGACGCTTGCCCGGCACGCAGCGCTCATCAATCCCAGAAAGAGCGGCCCGCTTTCCACCGAGGCCGCCGACGGTGCAGCGCTGGGCGCGCTCCGATCCTCGATCAGCGCAAACGAACGAGCGTTCCGCGACACGCTGGGCCTGGGGCTGCGGCTGACGACGACCCTCATCCTGCCGGCCGCCGTTGGCCTGTTCGTCTTGGCCACGCCGATCGTCGTTTTGCTGTTTGAGCGAGGCGCATTCACGCCAGCCGACACGGTGATCACGGTGACCGCGCTGCGCTTGTATCTGTTCGGGCTGCCGTTTGCTGCGCTCGATCTGCTGCTCGTTTATGCCTTCTACGCGCGGCAGGATACGCTCACGCCGGCGTTGATCGGGCTGTTTAGCCTGGCCATCTACATGATCGTCGCGCTTGCGCTGCTGCCAGCTTATGGCCTGTTCAGCCTGATGATCGCTGACAGCGTAAAACACATCGTGCATGCGGTGATCTCGGCACTGCTGCTCAACCGGCGCATGGGTGGTTTTGGCCGCCAGCGCCTGCTGTCCACCGCGAGCAAAACGATGATCGCAGCGGGGTTCATGGGCGCTGTCGCGTTTGCGCTTCAAGCGCCGTTGAGCGGCCTGCTGGGAGCGCGCGGTTTCGTTAGCGAGCTGCTGCTTGTGCTCTCTGCCGGCTTGGTGAGCGCAGCCGTCTTCCTGATACTGGCAGTTATCTTGCGCATCGAGGAGCCGCGCTGGCTGTGGGGTTTGCTGTACGCCCGTTTACGCCTCCAACCTGAAACGCGCGACGAATCATGAGAGATCGCATAACATTTCACGCATCCCTGACCGGACATGATAGTATGAGACGTGAAAAATGACCGTTTAATCGTCCGGATTTGCACACGGAATTACAATGATGCTGAAGTGGATCGTAATCAGTGTGGCGATCCTGATCAGTGCTTGTCAGCCTACTCACCAGACTACCCCGACTGCGCCGGCAGAACCCACGGTTGAAGCTGCCGTCAGCACGACAACAGGGGAAACCAACAATCTGTGGACGGAAACAGAAATGGATGGGGTGCGGCTGGGACTGCCAATGCCCCACGGTTGGACGGCTGAGACGCGCGATGGCTTGATCCTCGTTGAACACATGTCGTCGATTGCGACGGAGGAACCTGCCTCAGGCATCTTGCTGTACCTCTTCGTGCCACAGCTTGACCACTTCAACTTACCGGATCCTGAGGTCGATAATGCCGCTCTGGCCGTGCTGCGGCAGGTCGTCAATATGCCTCAAGAAATTGGACATAACGCGGTCGCCAGCGAGCCAGTGCCTTTTGTCTGGAGCAATCATCAGGCCGCCTATTATCTGCTCAGCAACCACGATGGCATTAAAACGATCGTGATCGCTATCGAGCTGCCTGAAACGCGCAAATTGGTCGTTTGCAATATCAGCCTGCCCGCAAACCAAATTGACCGCGTACGCGCCATGCTGCCGACCGTGCTTGATGGCTTAACCGTCAACGGGCTGCGGTTGAGCGGTGATGACCTAAACGTGCTGCCCGATCCACTCGTCTTCCCCCTCAGCTAGTCGAACTCGTTCACCGCTGCGTTTGTGGTACAATAGGCTTGTCGTCCAACCAGAAGAAGATAGACTCTTGCGTGGCGCATCTTGAAGGCGCTGCGCCGCCATCTGATGACTGCATTTTATCCCGAACACGATACTCAGCCTTTCGTACCGGTGCGCCCTCCCGCCATTAGCCCGTGGCTCATCCGGCTGCCGATCCTGTTCGGCAGCGGCGTAGTGCTGCTGATTTTGGTGCTGACGATCCTCGTTGGTCTATTTCAAATCGCCTTTCGCGATCGCATCATTCCCGGCGTCTCCACCTACGGGCTTAACCTGAGCGGCATGCGCATTGACCAAGCGATCAGCGCGCTCGATGCGCGCTTCACCTACCCGCAGGATGCCGTCTTCACACTGCGCGATGGCGATCGTTTTTGGCAGTTCAGCGCGGGCGAGCTGGGCGTCACTTTCGACGCGCAGGCGACCGCCGTCGAAGCGTTCGCGATCGGGCACAGCGGCAATCCAATCCTGGATTTGATCGACCAGACCTTGACCTGGGTGAACGGACACACGGTCTCGCCGATCGTTCGGTATGACCAAGCCAGCGCGCTCGCTCAACTGGAGCGCATCGCCGGCGAGATCAACCGGCCTGCGCGCGATGCGCGCCTCGTCATCGATGGGCTGCGGATTGAGGCCGAACCCGGCCAGAGCGGCCGCACACTCGATTTGATGGCCACGCTGAACCGGCTTGACAATGCCATCGTTAATTTGAGCCAAGGTGGAGAGATCCCGATCGCTGTCCGCGAGTCGGCGCCGGTCGCTTGGGACGCGGAGGGAGCGGCCCGCAAAGCGCGCGTTGCCCTTTCAGCGCCGATCGTCTTGGTGGCCGATGATGGACGAGGCGGGGCGCTGGGCCCGTGGACGGCCAGCGTCGATCAGATCGCGCAGCTGCTGCAAATTGAGACCATCGCCAACGGCGATGGATCGCTCAGCTATGATGTGACGGTTAACCTCGAAGCCTACCGCCCTGCACTTGAGCAGTTGGCGGCCGGCTTGATCATTGCGCCACAAAACGCGCGCTTTCGCTTTGACAGCGCCAGCGGCCAGCTCATCAATACGCAGGCGGCGATCAACGGCCGGCGGCTCAACATCCCACAGACGCTGGCGCGCATGGAACAGGCCATCTTCAGCGCCGATAACCGCATCGTGCCGCTGGCCTTCGATTACGAACTGCCGCGTTATCACAACGATGTGACTGCCGCCGAACTCGGCATCACGGAGATGATCGCCCAGGGCACGACTTACTACACGGGTTCAACGCAGGCGCGTCGGGAAAACATCGCCATATCCGTCGCGCGGTTCGATGGAATCATCATCGGCCCGCAGGAAGTGTTTTCGTTCAACCAGTGGATCGGCGACATTACCCCGGAAGAAGGCTTTGTCTCCAGCGCTGTGATCGTCGGCGACCGCACCGTCGACGGCGTAGGTGGGGGGATCTGTCAGGTCAGCACGACCGTCTTTCAGGCGGCGTTTTACGCCGGCTACCCCATCATCGAACGGTGGGCGCACAGCTATCGCGTCATCTATTATGAAGCGGGCGAAGGCGTCGGCATGGATGCCGCAGTTTACAAACCCGACCTCGATTTTCGCTTCCTGAATGATACCGACTACCATCTCCTCATCGAGGCGAGCATTTTGCCGGGCAGCAACGCCGTGCAGTTCCGCTTTTACAGCACGAACCCAGGACGCCAAGTCGTCAAGCAGGGGCCGGTGATCCGCGATGTGCGGCCGCCCGCCCCCACGCGCTATGAAGTGAATCCTCAGCTCGTCGCTGGGCAGGAACTACAGGTGGATTGGGCAGCCGAGGGCGCTTACGTTGAGGTAACGCGCATCATCCTTGACTCCAACGGCAACGAGATCCGCCGCGACCGCATCGCCAGCCAATATCAGCCATGGGGCGCGATCGTGCAGGTGCCACCCGGCGACCCTCGGCTGCGCTCGTAACGACGCATTCAACAGCGAGAAAGCGGCTGGCGCGCTAGGGTTTAAACTGAACCACGCCGCGCCGCCCGTTGACGCGCCAGTCCGGGTCAACAGCATCGAGCGCTTCAGCTTGACCTTGTGACAGCCCGACGACGCCATCGCTCTTCAAGGTTCGCAGCGCCAGCAGCGGCTTCGGAAAATAGGCCATCACCTGCGTGAACGGCGTCTCTGGCGGCCAGAGCGCATCCCCGATCAAGCGGCGATAGTTGGCGTCTCCCTTGACGATGACCAGCGCGGCATCGTCCCATGCTGAGCGCAGACGCGGCGGCAGCGCCCATAAGAAGTGCGCGCTGTTCCAAAACGGATCAGGGGCGAGGCGCAAACGCCCCGCCTCAAAGGCGCGCGCCAATTCGTCATGGCCGAGGCGCATCGCGAACAGCGCGATCAACGCCCGCGCATCGGCAGCCGTCGCATCGCTGACAAACGTCGGATGCCATTTGACGTGCAGCACGACCGTCCGGCCATCCGCGATCAAGGCGAGCGCCAGGAGGAGATCCATCGCCAGCTCGGAACCGGTGTTATCGACGACGATGTGCACGGGGCCTGGCGTCCGCAGCAGATGCTCGACGGCGGGCACGCGCTCATCGGCCAGCAGGTCGCCGCTCAGCCAGTCGGTTCCATGTTTGGCGGCCTGATGGCTCAAATCGATCCGGTTGCCGCGCAGCGCATCGAGCAGGCGAACCGAGAGACGTTCGGCACGCTCGACCGGCGCATCTGCGTGGGCCTCCTCGATCAGCGCCCACAGCGCGCTGCTGTCCAATTCCTCCTGCTTGCGCGGCGCAAACGGATCGCGGCCCGTCTCGAACCAGCGGACGGCCTGCATCACCTGGCGGTAGAGATAGATCTCGGCAAACCACCACTGGCTGTTGCCCCATGTCGCCCCGCGATGAAGCGCATAGACCGCCATCCACTCCTCATAATCGGGAGCGGGCAGCTCCAGCGGTGGGATCGGCGCATCGGCCTCCAGGCTGGCAGCCAACGCCTCGAGCGCATTCGCGATCGCGGGGGAATAATCTGGATTAAGCTGCACAGTTTGGCGCAGGATGCCCGGCGCGCGCACGCGCATTGTGTGATGGGCAAAGGCGTTGCTGGCATCCGTGCGGATCGCGGGCGGCAGGTCAACGGGTGGATGCATAAAATCTCCAGCTAATATAGATAAGCACGAACCTGCGATTTTACCCGGGTTTCGAGAGGCGCACAGCGCTTACGTGATAAAATCCCTCGATGGATGATACGCTGCCCATTCTTGCGTGGCGATGATGTCGTTGATGGCGTCGATCACCAGATGAACCTCATCGTCACTGTTATAGAAGTGCGGCGCGATGCGAATTCCAGCGCCTTCGCGGTAGTCGACGATAATGCCGCGCGCTAACAGCGCTCGCGAAATTTCATAGGCATGTTCTGGGTTCAGGGTGACGGTGCCAGCGCGCTGCGCCGCATCTTTAGGCGTACCAATCGGGTAACCAGCGCGCTCTGCCAGCGCAATCAACAGAGAGGTCTGCCGGATCGACTTGGCACGAATCGCCTCGACTCCGATCTGCGTGATGATCTCGACCCCGGGCTGTACGGCGTAAAGCGAGGCGATGCCCGGCGTGCCATTAGCGAGCCGGTACACATCATCGCGGAGGTCGAACGTTTCCAGCTCAAAGGCGAAGGGGCGCCGGTGCGCAAACCAGCCGGTCACCCTAGGCTGAAGCGTTGACAAAAGGTCTGGGCGCACATAGAGGAAAACCCCACCCGGCCCGCCGCACAACCACTTCAACGTCCCGCCGACGTAAAAATCGACCCCCAGCTCAGTCACGTCAACCGGGATGATGCCGGCGCTGTGATAACCATTGAGCAGCACCTGCGCGCCCACGCGCTGCGCCTGAGCAATAATTTCCGCGACGGGCATGATGTAAGCGCTGCGATACAGCACATGGCTGAGCGAGACTAATCGCGTGCGCTCGTCGATCGCATCCAGCAGTTCGCCCGTATCCACGGTTATCCCATCGCTCGAGCGGACGATGTGTACGCGCATGTGAGCTGGCAGGCTGCGCGTGACGCTGTAGACATGGGAAGGGAAGTCTTGATCACAGATGACGACCTTATCGCGCCGCTGGTCAGAAAAATCGAGCGCGCCGATCAGAATGCTGTTGGCGATGCTGGCGTTTTCATGCATCAACACCGTGCCGCTCGGAGCGCCGATCACGGGCGCGATTTTATCGCCCACCGCGCCTTTCAGTTCCCACCACGAGGGCTGATCGCGCAGCCCGGTGCCCCACGCGCGCACGCCGAGCAAGGCCCATGCATCGGCGTAATCGCGCAGCCGGTTATAAACCGCGCTCGGCATCGCCCCAAGCGAATTCGAAATGAGATAGGTGCTGTTCGCGAGAATGGGGAACTCATCGCGCCAGCGCAGCAGTTCATCGCTCGTCATCGCACCTCGTGCCGTCATTTGGCCGGGCAGGTTCTGGTTCAGTAAAATGCTAAGCCACTAACCGAAACTTGTCTGACAAACGGAGGCGGTTAGGATGACCAGGGGTGTTCTGGTCAGCCATGACCTGAGCGACCGTTTGTTCAAGAGCATCGAGCGAGCGGTGAAGGCGGTTGGCCACCGTCA
>DAOTYT010000420.1:0-24033 GCA_034434615.1 Anaerolineae bacterium
TCATCGTCAATCCTTTTATCATCACAATGCAGCTCTTTGTTGTTCCTCCGGCTGCGGGAGAATGCGCCGATTCCCCGCAGCGGGAGGCACAGCAAAAAGGTGACAGGGACCGGAGGGCGCAGCTGCGCCCTCCGGCCAGACCAGCTCAGTTGGCCGGCGTCCAGAATTCGTTGATGTTGTCGGCGGTGACGACGCTGGCATCGGTGACGAGGCGGGCGCAGGGCGGGACCTCGCCGGCAACCAGATAGTTGAAGAGGCGAATGGCGGGGTCGTGGCCCTGAGCGAACGGGTTCTGGCCGATGGTGGCGTAGATGACGCCTTCGGCGACGAACTCCATGGTCTCATCGACGAAGTCGAAGGAGACGACCTGAACCTCGCCGGCCTTGCCGGCATCGCGGACGGCGGCGGCAGCGCCGAAGGGGCCGCCGGCGGTGACGTAGATGCCGCGCAGGTCAGGGTGAGCGGTCATGAAGTCCTGAGCCTGGTCGTAGGCGGTGGCGGCCTGGTCGAGGTTCTCAACCTCGCCGACGATCTGGATGTTAGGGAACTCGGCGGCGATGGTATCGACGAAGCCGAGGCGGCGCAGCTCGTGAGCCTCGACGGCGAAGAAGCCAGTGATGATGCCGACCTTGCCCTCACCGCCGATGGCCTCGGCCATGGCGCGGGCGGCCGTTTGGCCCTGCAGGTAGAGGTCAGCGCCGACGAAGAAGAGGCGGTCGTTCTCGGCATCGGTCTCGCTGTTGAAGGTGGCGACTGGGATGCCAGCTGCGACCGCCTGGTTGATGAACGGCACCACGCCGGCATCGCCCGCGATGGTGGCGATGGCGTCGTAGCCCTGGACGATCGAGGCCTCGATGGCGCCCATGAAGTCGCTGGCCAGGTGGGTCTCGCCGGGGACGAGCCACTCGACGGTGGTGTTGTAGGGGGCCAGCTCGGCGGCGGCGGCTTCAGCGCCCTGCTTGACCGGGATCCAGAACGGGTTGTTCTCAAGGCCGAGCACGACGATGCGCAGCGGACGGTCAGGCTGGATATCGACCGGGCGCACAGTGCCCTCATCAGGCACCTGGCACTGCGACGTGAACCAGCTCGGGTCGCCTGGGCGCAGGCCCTCTTGCGCAGCGACGAGGCTCACAGCTCCCAGCAGCAAAATGCAAATGAGTAAGAACTTGCTGAATTTCATGCGTCACTCCAGTTCATAAATGTTTAAACGTTCTTGTCGAAAATCGGCATCCTATCGTTTGGCACACTGCGCTATGTTCCGATGACATCCTCTTGTTTCGTCGCGCCTCCTTTGACTGTGCAATCCTTTCTCTTAATGTCTCTTCTATTTCTGCGCTTCGCCGACGAAGCGCTCGCGCAGACGTTTGAAGAAGCGCCGATCGCTGCGACGAAGCTGGTCGACCGATACGGCCAGGATGATGACGACGCCGATGGTGATGGTCTGAGCATAGGCGGGGAACTGCAGCAGCACGAAGGCGTTGCGCAGCACGGCCATGATGGCGGCGCCGATGATCGCGCCGATGATCGTGCCCTGGCCGCCCATCAGGCTGGCTCCTCCGATGACGACCGCCGCGATCACGTCCAGTTCGAGGCCCTGCCCGGCGCTCGTTGAGGCAGTTGAGAGCAGGCCGGCCTGCATGATGCCGGCCAGCGCGCACAGCGTGCCGGTGATCGCGTAGACGAACAGCTTCACGCGGTCGATGGCGACCCCAGAGAGGCGGGCGGCATCCTCGTTGCTGCCGACGGCATAGATCTGACGACCTAACACGGTATAACGCAGGAACAAGCTGAAGACGATGACCAGCACGAACATGATGATGACCGGCATCGGGATATCGCCTACGAAACCAGCGCCGAGGAAATTGACGCTGGGGTCGCGCATCGGGATGTTGCTGGCGACCGTCCCTTGCAGCCCACTGGAGATCAGCAGGGTCAGGCCGCGGGCGATGCTTAACATGCCCAGCGTGGCGATGAAGGGCGTCACTTTAATCTTGGTGATGACGAAGCCGTTGATCGAGCCTAGCAGCGTGCCGAAGGCCAGACCAGCGACGAAAGCCCCCCATGGCGGCAGCACTTCGGTGAACATCAGGCGCGCTGTCATCATTGCGGAGGCGGCCAGCACCGCACCGACCGACAGATCGATGCCGGCGGTGACGATGATCATCGTCATGCCGATCGCGATGATGCCAGTGGTGGACATGCTGCGCAGCACATTGAAGATGTTGCGCGATGATAAGAAGACCTCGCTCTGCGAATGGACGAACAAGATCAACAGCAGCAAAGCGAGCAGCACACCCACTTCGCGCATTTGCAGCAGGCGCTTCACGCCGTCAAGAAGCGTGCTGTCTGGGCGAGCGGTGCTGTCTATCTCACCACTGTGCTCGGCGCCGAGTTTTTTCGTTTGAGCCATGCCGATTGGTCTCCAAAAAATAAATGCGCCAGTTTGTTTACATTATAAACTATTCGCATTGAGTCAGTTTAGTGAATTGTGTAATTCCTCCCAACGACATTTGTCATGCTTGATCCGTGCTTTTTATCTTGGATATTTGACCGCGTTCAGCTATGTGTCAGCCGTCTCATCAGGCGCTTCCCAATGGGCGCGCAGCCGCGCATCGTTCAGATCGATGCGCGACCAAATCAACATGATGTGTTCCTCGATTTGCTGAGCTGCTGCTTGAGGGTCGCGGCTGCGCAGGGCTTCAAGCACGGGCACATGGGTCTCGGCCAAACTTACGAGGTCGGTGAAATAATGCTGGTGCGTCTGCAGGATGAAGCGCTGCGTTTGCGCGTAGAGCGGCAGCCATGCGCCGAGCAGGGTTACGCTGCCTGACCATGCGCAGATCAACCGGTGAAACTCCATATCGGCGCGCACCAGCGTTTCCATGTCGTTGGCAGTGCCAGCAGCGCACATCTCATTCACCAGCCCGGCCAGGAGTTCTCCCTGTTCTGGGGTGATGCGTGCCGCAGTGCGCCGTGCTGCCACGCTCTCGATCGCGCTGCGCACTTTGAACAGGTCGTAGAGTTCATCGAGCGAGACGCGCGTCACGTACATCGCCCGGCCGGCGCGCTGTTCAACCAGCCCGTCGCGCTCAAGCATGTGTAGAGCCTCGCGCACCGGCCCTTGGCTGGTGCCCATCTCCGCTGCGATATGCAGCTCGACCAACCGGGTATCGGGCGGAATCGCCCCGCGCACGATGCGAGTGCGCAGGTCGGCGTAAATTTGCTCGGCCATGCTGCGAATGCGCCGGCGCGAGGGAACTTTTTCAAAACTCATGGCATTGACAATCGTATGTTAACGGCCTATAGTTTTTAGTAATTATCAATAATCAATGAGAAATTTAAGTCATTTCTAACACAAATACAAAAACGTGTCAAGCGCAAGGGGAGAACGGTGACATCTTTCCCTGCCAGCGTCGGGCAAATGGCGGCAAGCTTTACTACGATTAGTTTAAAATATAGACTTACTGCCCCCAGGCGGCTGTCAGCGCTCGACACTGTCGAGCGCGCTGAAGCCCCGGAAATGGTCGTAGCGATGCCCACCCGCCAGCGCTCGTCGATCGATCATACGGCGATGCGAGAAATGAACTTAGCGCTTATCCTGAACGCCCTGCGGCGTCACGCGCCCTGCTCGCGCGCCGACCTGGTCAGTTACACGCGCTTGAACAAGGCGAGCATCTCGAACATGGTGCGCGATTTGCTCGATCGGGATCTGATCTGTGAGAGCGGGCCGAACAGTGTCCCGAATGCGGAAGTGGGCAGGCCGGGGATCAACCTGCGCTTGAACCCGGCAGCCGGCCATATCATCGGCGCTGAGATCGGCGTCGACTTCATGTCGATCGTCGTCGCTAACTTCGCTTTTGAAGTGGTCGCCCGCCGCTACGAAACCACCGCACACCTGCGCAGCAGCGATGCGGTGATCGCGTGGTTCATCGATCATGTGCGCGAGCTGATCGCTCAAAGCGAGCGCCAGTCGCGGCCGCTGATGGGCATTGCCGTCGGTGTGCCCGGCCTCGTCGATATGGAAAGCGGCCGTTTGTTGTATGCGCCTAACTTAGACTGGCACGATCTTCCGCTGGGCGAATGGTTGAGCGCGGCCTTCGGGCAGCCAGTGCTGGTCGTCAATGAGGCGAACATGGCCGCTTTTGGCGAGAGCTATTTTCGCCCCGCCCAGCAGGGCGAGCTGCTGCTGTATGTCAGCTCTGGCATTGGGCTGGGGGGCGGCATCGTGATCGACGGTGTATTGTTGACGGGCGCATCTGGCTTTGCGGGCGAATTTGGACATATGACCGTCAATGTCAACGGCGTTTCCTGCCGCTGTGGCAACCGCGGCTGCTGGGAAACCGAGGCGACTGAGGCCGCGTTGATCCGGCGCGTGCGCAGCGCGCTCGAGGATGGCCAGCCGAGCAGCCTGGCGCCGAGCGGTGGCCGGGAGCGAGCGCCGCTCTCCGTCGAGCAGATCGTGGCGGCGGCGCGCGGCGGCGACCGCGTAGCCCGCAGCGCGATCGAAGAGACGGGGCGTTGGCTTGGCATCGGGCTGGCCAATTTGCTCAACGCGCTCAATCCCGATCAGGTTGTGCTGGGCGGCAAGCTCAGCATCGCTTTTGATATGATGATGCCAGTCATCCAGCGCGAAATCGAGGCGCGAGCGCTGCTGTGGGTGCGCCAACGCGCGCGGCTCGCCCTGGCGCAGCATGTGGCCGATGCCTGCGTGATGGGTGGCATCGCGATGATCCACCATCAGATCATCACGCATCCACTGCGGTGGTCGCGCCTGAATGGAGAGCGATGATGACGGAACGCAAACGGATCGTGGTCGATTTGCAGCCGGTTGGACGGCGCGTGCAAATCGAGCGCGAAGAGACGCTGCTGGAAGCGGCGCAGATCGGCGGCGTCGAACTGATCTCGCTGTGCGGCGGCGTCGGCGCGTGCGACAGCTGCAAGATACGGCATGTCGCTGGCCAGTTATCGCCCCCCACGCTGGAGGAAGAAGCCCTGTTCGACCGCGAGGCGCTGGCGGCCGGCTGGCGGCTGGCCTGTCAGGCGCGCGCGTTGAGCGATGTCATCGTTGATATCCCATCCGAGTCGCTGACCACGCCGCAGCGGCTTCAGCTTGAAGGGGTGAGCGGCAAACTGGCGCTCGACCCGCCGGTGCGCGCCTGTGATATCGCCCTGCCGCCGCCCAGTTTGAGCGATCTGCGGGCCGATGCTGAGCGCCTGCGCGACGTCCTTTGCGCGCAGGGCGTCGCGCCGGTCGAGATCGATCTGCCGATCCTGCGCGCTCTGCCGGCCGCTTTGCGCGCGCAGGACTGGCGTGTGCGCATCGCTTTGAACCAAATGGACGGCGGGCGCGTGGTCGGTGTGCTGCCAAGAGCGGCGCCCATCTACGGCTGCGCGATCGACATCGGAACGACCAGCCTGGCCGCTTATCTGGTTGATCTGGAAACGGGCGCGATCGCCGCCAAAGCGGGCGCCATGAACCCGCAGATCGCCTACGGCGAGGATGTCATCGCGCGCATCAGCTATTTGAACGGCCATCCGCACAATCTCAACGTGCTGCAAACCCGCCTGATCGAAGCGCTCAATGCGCTCATCGATCGGCTGTGCGTCGAGGCCGACGTTTCGCGGGCTGCGCTGGTCGATTTTGTGCTGGCGGGCAATACGGCCATGCATCACCTATGCGCGGGCCTGCCAGTCACCCAGCTCGGCGAGGCGCCCTATCTGCCCGTGGTCGCTGGCTCGCTGACTTACCCCGCCGCTCACATCGGCTTACGAGGGAGCGCGGATGCGCAGGTCTATATGCCGCCTAATATCGCCGGCTATGTCGGCGCTGATCATGTGGCGATGTTAACCGCCATTGGCGCGGCCGATGGCGCGCTGGCTGGCCGGTCGAACGGTGAAGTCGTGCTGGCCATCGATGTTGGGACGAACACCGAGGTGTCGCTGATCACGCCGGAGGCGCATTGGTGCTGCTCGTGCGCATCTGGCCCGGCGTTCGAGGGCGCGCACATTCGCGATGGCATGCGCGCCGCGCCAGGCGCGATCGAGCGCGTGCAGTTGATCGAAGGGAACCTGCGCATCAAAACGATCGAAGATGCGCCGCCGGTCGGCATCTGCGGCTCTGGCATCCTCGATGCGGTCGCGGTGATGCGCGAAGCTGGCGTGCTGGAGGCGCGCGGGTCGCTGCGCGCTGGTCATGCGCTGGCGGCACCGGGCGATGACGGCCGGCCGGTCTTCGTGTTGGCCGCTGCGGCGGACAGCGGTCATGGCCGGGCGATCGCCGTCTCGCGCAAGGATGTCGCCGAAATTCAGCTGGCGAAGGCGGCCATCCGCACTGGCATCCAAATTTTGCTCGACCATGCCGGAATTGGCATCGAAGCGATCGATCGGTTTATTATCGCAGGCGCCTTTGGAAGTTATATTCACGTGCCGTCGGCGATCGCGATCGGCATGTTCCCGCCGCTGCCGCTTGACCGGTTCGAACAAGTTGGCAATGCGGCTGGCATGGGCGCGCGCCAGCTCTTATTATCGGCCCGCGCGCGCGCGGCCGCTGCCGATTTGGTGCGGCGGGCGCGCTACGTTGAGCTGACGACGGAACCGAACTTCCAAAACGTATTTGTCCATTTTATGGCACTGGAAGCGGCATGACGGGCGAGCCGGCCAGAGGCGCAAACAAAACAGGGGGACTCAATGACGGAACGACTAACAGGGCTTAGTTATATCGCTGGCAGCCCGGCGGCCGAGCGCGGCGCGCCTTTTCACAGCATTAACCCGCGCACCGGCGCGCGCGGGTCGACCGTATTCTACAATGCCACGCCCGCCGTTATTGACAGCGCCGCCGAGGCGGCGGCCGCCGCCTTCGCCGAGACGCGCACTTACCCAGCGGCACGGCTGGCCGATTTCTTGGACGCCGTGGCGGCCGAGATCGAAGCTTTAGGCGATGCCCTGCTGGAGACGGCTGATGAGGAGACCGCGCTGGGCCTGACGCGGCTGACGGGCGAGCGCGCTCGCACGACCATGCAGCTCCGCAAGTTCGGCGCGCTGCTGCGCGAGGGGTCATACGTCGGCGCGATCATCGATACTGCCCAGCCCGACCGCCAGCCCGCGCCGCGCCCCGATATCCGCCGCATGCTGTTCCCGATCGGGCCGGTCGCCGTGTTCGGGGCGAGCAATTTCCCGTTCGCGTTCTCGGTCGCCGGCGGCGACACCGCTTCGGCCTTTGCGGCGGGCTGCCCGGTGATCGTCAAAGCGCATCCGGGCCACCCGGCCACCTCGGAGCTGACGGCGCGCGCGATCAACCGCGCCGTGAGCGCCTGCGGTTTCCCAGCCGGTTTCTTCTCGCTGGTGCAGGGCGATCAGATTGAAGTAGGGCAGCAGCTCGTCATGCATCCGCGCATCGAGGCGGTCGGCTTCACGGGGTCGCTGCGCGCTGGCCGCGCCATCTTCGATGCTGCCGCTGCGCGCCCCCGGCCGATCCCGGTCTATGCGGAGATGGGCAGCATCAACCCGGTTGTGCTGCTCCCCAGCGCGATCGCGGCGCGCGGCGAGACGCTGGCCACAGCGTTAGTCGACTCGGTCACGCTGGGGACGGGGCAGTTTTGCACTAATCCTGGCATCGTATTCGTCATCGATGGCGACGAAACGCGGACGTTCATCGAACAGACGGCCGCCGCGATGGCGGCGCGCCAGCCCGGCACGCTGCTCAATCCGCAGATCGAGCAGGGGTTGGTCAAGGCGGTCGGGGCCACCCTCAGCCGTCCAGGCGTCGAGAAACTGATCGGCGGCCACAAGCTTGAAGGGCCGGCCTGCGGCTATGCGCACACGATCCTGCAGACGACGGGCGCGGCGCTGCGCGCTGATGACGCGCTGCAAGCTGAACACTTCGGCCCGGTAACGCTGTTCGTAATCTGCGAGTCGTTCGCCGATCTGCTCGAGTCGCTGCGCGCACTTCACGGCAATTTGACCGCGACCGTCCACGCGGAGCCTTCCGAAATTGAGGCGGCGAGCGCGGTCTACGATGTGCTGCGCGAAAAAGCCGGCCGGCTGATCTGGAATGGCTTCCCGACCGGGGTCGAGGTCGTCTACGCCATGCAGCACGGCGGCCCTTATCCCGCGACCACAGCCCCAGCGACCACGTCGGTCGGCATGATGGCTATCCTGCGCTTCCTGCGGCCGGTCGCGTTCCAAAACATGCCAGAGGCGCTGCTGCCCGATGCCCTTAAGGATGCCAACCCGCTCGGCATTTGGCGCATCGTTGATGAACAGTGGACGCAGGGGCCAGTTGGCTAGCGGGGGCGCGAAGTAAATCAATCGATTTCCGAAAGAAAATAGAGTTACAGCTCATTTGAGGAGGAGGGCCGATGAGACGGTTGGAGGGAAAAGTTGCACTGGTGACTGGCGCCGGCGGCGGCATCGGCCGCGGGATCGCGCTGCGTTTCGCGGCTGAAGGGGCGGCCGTCGGCATCATTGATGTGCAGGCGGAGGCCTGCGCCGCCGTCGCTGATGAGATCGCCGCGCATGGCGGGCGCGCGCTGGCCCTGCCGGCCGATATCACGCGCGAGCAGGCGGTCAGCGATGCAGTGGCGCGTATGGCAGCGGCGTTCGGCCCGGTCACGGTGTTGGTCAATAACGCAGCCGTCATGCCGGCGGGGCGGCTGCACGAGACCAGCCCGGAAGAGGTCGATCGCTGCCTGGCCGTGAACCTCAAGGGAACGTATCTGATGTGCCGAGCGGTCATCCCGGGGATGCTGCAAGCCGGCAAGGGCAGCATCATCCACATGGCCAGCGTGACCGGAATCCTCGGCCTGCCGGGCTTGGCGATCTACTCGGCGACCAAAGGCGCGCTGATCGCGCTGGCGCGCGCGATGTCGACCGATTACGCGCGCTATGGCATTCGCGTCAATGCCGTATCGCCGGGCACGATCGATTCGCCAATGCTGCATAATTTCGTCGCCTCGCAGTCGAATCCAGAGCTGATCCGCCGCGCCTTCGATGATATGCATCCTATCGGCCGGGTGGGCACCATCGACGAGGTGGCCAGCGTCTTCGTCTTTCTGGCCTCCGATGAGGCGAGCTTCGTGACCGGGGCAAATTATCAGGTCGATGGCGGCCTGGGCGTGAAAGGCGAACAGCCGCAAGACGGCCCCGCCGACGAACCCTCGGGAACCAAACACTCCGTGCTGGAGATATAAGATGACCCAATCGATACAGTCCCCCATGCTTGTCCGGTTTTTTGAGCCGTCGCGCGGCAAACGTCTCGGCGTGATCATCGACGACGCGGTCGCCGATGTGACTGATTACGCCGGCAGCATCGCTGCCTGGCTGCGCGCGTCGTCTGGCCGTGTCGAGGCTGCGATCGCGGACATGACCACGGCAGCGCGGGCAGCGGCGCAGCGCTATCCACTCGAACATTTTGATCACGCTCCCGGCCCTGACCTCGCTTACTTACTCGCGCCGGTCGATCTGCAAGATGTTTGGGCGGCCGGCGTCACCTATGAGCGCAGCCGCGTCGCCCGGCAGGAGGAGGCGATAGATGGGGGCGATGTCTATGCCCGCGTTTATGAGGCTGAGCGCCCGGAACTGTTTTTCAAAGCGCGCGGGCCGTGGGTGGTGGGCCAGCGCGCCGCCGTCGGCATTCGCCGCGATGCGACGTGGAATGTGCCAGAGCCAGAACTGACGATCGTGCTCAACCCAGCGCTCGAAGTCGTTGGCCTCACGATCGGCAATGATATGAGCAGCCGCGATATCGAAGGCGCTAACCCGCTCTACCTGCCGCAGGCCAAAGTGTACACCGCATCCTGCGCGATCGGGCCGGGCATCGCGCTGGGCGCCCACCGCAGCTGGCCATCCGCCGCCATCCGCATCACCGTCGAACGGGGCGGGAAGATCGTCTTTGAGGACAGCGTCCACACCGATCGCATTCACCGGCGCATGGACGAACTGATCAACTACCTCGGCCGCAGCAACACCTATCCCGATGGGGTGCTGCTGATGACCGGCACTGGCATCGTCCCGCCGGCCGATTTCACGCTGCGCGTCGATGATGCGATTCGCATCACCATCGATGGCATCGGCACGCTGATGAACACGGTGAAGGTCGTCTAATGAAGATCAGCGCTATCGAAACGCTGCAATGGCCGGAATATCCGCGCCTGCTGCTGGTGCGGGTGCACACCGATGCCGGCATCATCGGCCTGGGCGAGACGGTCGATAAAGTGCCCGGGGCCAAAGGAGCGCTGCACGGCACAATTGCGCCGCTCGTGCTCGGTCAAGACCCGCTTGATATCGAGGGCCTGTGGCGCTTCGTCATGGATAATATCATGTACCACGGCTTCGCTGGCGCCGAGACGCGCGCGCTCTCGGCGCTGGAGGTGGCGTTGTGGGATATCCTCGGCAAGACCTATGACGCGCCGCTCTACCACCTGCTTGGCGGCAAAACTCGCGAGCAGGTGCCCACTTACAATACCTGCATCGGCACGCCCGAAGTGCCCGATTACGCCGCTTGGCACGACCCAGAAGCCGATGCCGGCGCGCTGGCGCGCAGCTTGCTGGATGATGGCATCAAGGCGATGAAGATCTGGCCGTTCGACCCGTTCAGCGAAGCCACCTTTGGCCAGTACATCAGCCCGGCCGATATCCAACGCGGGCTGCGGCCGGTGCGCCAGATTCGCGATGCCGTCGGATCGGCGATCGAGATCGGCATCGAGTGCCACTTCCGCTGGAACCGCGCCAGCATCGAGCGGATCGCGCGGGCGTTGGAACCTTACGATATCTTGTTTCTTGAGGATGTGCTGCCGGCGGTGCACGCCGATGAGATCAAATTGATCGGCGCGCGCACGTCGATCCCGATCATCGGTTCAGAGCTGCTGATGACGCGCTGGCAGCTGCGCGAATGGATGGAAAAACATGTCGCGCCGATCCTGATGACCGACCCAGTGTGGAACGGCGGCATCGCCGAAACGCGCAAGATCGCCGCCATGGCCGAAGCTTATGGCCTGCCGCTGGTGCTGCACAACGTCGCCGGGCCGGTTTGTCACGCGGCTTGCATGCATCTGGGCGCGCACATTCCCAATTTGTATTTTGTCGAGTCGGTGCGCGCATTTTACCGCACTTATTTTCCGGTTCTGAGCGATCTGGTCGTCACCGTCAGCGAGGGCTGCCTCAACGTGCCGACGGGGCCGGGGCTGGGCGTTCAGCTTCGTGAAGACGCGCTGAACCGGCCTGATTTGATCCGCATGGTCTCTGAAGGCGCGGGATTGGCGCAGGGCCGCCGTGCGATGGGCGATCACTGGGCGGTTCCGGAAATTCGCTGATAAATAAAAGGACGACGGATGCCTCATTTCATTGCCCTGACCTGTGAGGCGCTGGCGCGGCCCATCTATGCACTGGCGGCTGAAAGCGCGAATACCGTCTCGGTGCGACTGTTTAAACAGGGCTTGCACAACCGGCCGAAGGGCCTGCGCGCCACTCTGCAAGAGGCTATTGACGCGATCGGGCCGGGGGAATGCGATGCGATCCTGCTCGTCTACGGCTTATGCGGCATGGCGACGGCCGGCTTAGCGGCGCGGCACACGCCGCTGGTCATCCCGCGCGCCCATGACTGTATCACCTTGTTTCTGGGTTCGCGCGGGCGCTATCAGGAAGAATTTGAAAAAGCCCCCGGAACGTACTGGTATACAGTCGATTATATCGAGCGCATGCAGGGCGAGGGGGCCGTCACGCTGGGGGCAGCTGGCATCGAGGCGACCGAAGAGCAGTACGAAAAGTATGTCGCCAAATACGGCCAAGAAACCGCCGATAAGCTGATCGAAGAGATCCGCAGGTGGATGCAGCATTACACCCGCGCAGCTGTCATCGATACCGGCTTCGGCGATGTCGATCGCATCGCGCAGATCGCGCGTGAGAAGGCCGAGCGTGAAGGCTGGCAGTTCGAACGGCTGGAGGGCAATCGCCGCCTGCTGCATAAGCTCATCAATCGCCAGTGGGATGACGATGAGTTCCTGGTTGTCCCGCCGGGCCACGTCATCAAGGCCAGCTATGGCGATGAGGTCATCCGCGCTGAACCGGCTGAAGCGGCACCGTGATCGGGGATAGGCCGCGGATGTAAGGCGCTTACTGAACGCTTTCCCCACGGCCGATTGAAGTGCGCGCACCCGTGTGCTACGCTTTTGGCAGAAGAAGAGCGCCGGCTGCCTAAAGTCGCGGCCGCGCGCTCGAACGCGCACTACAGGAGGTCATCCATCATGCTCAGCCGTCGCTTTATGCTCGCTGCGGCGTTCACCATGATCGCGGCGTTTACATTTGCCCAAGCTGCTGCCGCACAGCTGGCCAGTCCATCGCCCTCGGCGGTGGTCGCGTCATTTTTTGAGGCTTATCTCGAACGGCTGGAGAACATCGATTCCGAAGGCAACCCACTCGCTAACCGCGCCTATGCTGACTTTGACGAGCTCAGCCCCGCTTTTATCGACGAGCTGGATGCGCTCATCGGGGGGCCGGGCTTCATCCGCTTTGATCCGTTCCTGCTGGCGCAGGATGTGCCGGCCCGCATTGAGGTCGGCGCCGAAGTCATCGCTGGTGATGGCGCCAGCGTCGCTGTCGTTCAATACTGGCCCAGCGGCCCCGATGAGGAGACTGCGCGCCTGCTCACCGTGGAACTCGTTCGCGCCAACGCCAATGGCCGCTGGCTGATCGAGTCCATCGATGAAGGCGATGAGGCGCTGGCCGCGCGCACGGTCGAGGCGTTCTATTTAGAATACGCCGATTTCGCGCTTAACATCGGCAACCCGCTGGTGCGCGGCGCTCACCGCACCATGGTCATGCTGAGCGACCGGTTCATTGCCGAGCTTGACGCGCTGGTCGAACAGCCGCTGGTCGCTGACCCGGTGTTGTGCGCGCAGGATATTCCGCTATCGTATGCGATCGGCGTCGTTGAAGTCAACACCGATCGCGCGTTTGTTGAGCTGGTGCCTTACTGGCCCGCCGGCCCGGACGCGGTGACGGCCAGCAGCCCGGTCACTTACACACTGGTGCGCGCCAGCGAACCGCCGGCTGCCCCCGGCACGTGGCTGATCGATGCCGTCACCTGCCCGCGCAATTGAGCGCGCGTCAGTCGTAACGGGTGCCGGTCATCTTAACCGCTTTCACGCGCACGATGACGATGGCCTCTGGGTCGCCGTCATCGTTGTAGCGCTCGCCGTAGCGCGTGTAGATCGCGCGCAGCAAACGGTGAAATTCCGCCGGCTCCTCCTCGTACTCGGCCGTTCCCTCCACCCGTGCAAATGTGATCGGCGCATCGGGTTTGTCGACCAGAACGGCGATGTGTGGATTAGCGCGCAGGTTCGCGGCCTTCACGCTCGTGCGCCCGGTCGAAAAAACGATTTCTCCGCGATCGAGCACGAACCAGACCGGCACGCAGTGCGGGCGGCCCTCCGGCGTCACCGTCGCGATCACGGCATTGCGCTGGCCTTCGCTCATGAAAGCTTCAAGTTGTGCGCCCTGCAAACTGCCCATGGATAACCCTCCCTGATCCTCACACTCCTCGACTGATCATAGATGTCAGAAGCCAGCTCGATCGCACCTGACCAGCGCGACTCGTGTTAAAGTCGAGGGGGACAGCGCGATATACGGAGCCTGATTTTATGGTGGAGATTAACCCGACCGGCAAAAAAATGATCCTGTCGATCGACGGCGGCGGTATGCGCGGCATCATCCCGATCGCCATGCTGGCCGAGTTGGAAGCTACCACCGGCCGCCGCGTTCAGGACATGTTCGATATGGTCGCGGGCACCAGCACCGGCGCGGTCATCACTGCAGCGATCGCGCTCGGCATGTCTGCCCAGGAGATTCTTGAGCGCATTTACCGAGAAGCGCTGCCGAAGGCATTTCCGCCGCGCAATGCCGCGCTTTTCTTGCGCTATCTTTCGGGCGGGCTGCGCTCGCTCTATCGCATCGAGCCGTTTCTCGAAGCGCTGGGGCCGCTGGCGCGCGGCATCACGATCGGCGCGATCGAGAAACCGATCATCCTGATGACGACCAAAGACCTGCGCAACGGCAGCACCTATTACATCGTCAACCGCGGGCCGGGGCGCGCCGTCTTCGCCGATTGGCCGCTGGTTGGGGCGGTCGCTGCCAGCAGCGCGGCGCCGATCCTGTTCCCGCCAGTCGCCGGTAACCTGATCGACGGCGGCGTGGGCAGCGATACCAACCCCTGCCTTGCGGCGGCCGTCGAGGCGATGGAATACATGGGGGCCGAGGAAGGCTTCCTCGATGAGCAGGTCATCCTCATCTCGCTTGGAACCGGCTATGCCTTCAACCGCTATGCCGACGGCGCCGCTGATCTGTTCACGCTGCGCGACTGGGTGTTCTACCTGCTGCTGTCCTCGTTAGACGACAGCGCGCTGAGCCAGGCCGTGAGCACGCGCGCCATTTACGGCAAACGGCTCGATTTTCGCCGCTTGAACCCCTTGCTCAACCGTGAAAGCATCGCCGAACACTTGGATATCGATGTCGATCGCTACCCAGACCCAGCCCAATTGATGCTCGACTCATGCATGCCGGCTGAGATCGAACTGATGGAAGCTATTGGCCGCGCCTACGCGCGCCGCATCGACTGGACTCAACCTGGATTAATGCCGTGGAATACGCCGGGCGGCCATGCCAAACCGGGCCTGTTGCAGCCGCAGCCAGCCGTCCAGCCGATTGACTGGTCGAAGACGCCGTTTGCGCCTTACTGCTAAAGCTGGCCTGCGCGCCGCTTTTGCTGGACAAGACAATCAGGGCATAATTTCCATCGTGAGCGGATTGCAACGCACAAACGCACAATCGAAGGGATAATACGATGATCACGCTGCGGGGCATCACATGGGATCATGCGCGCGGTTACGACCCGCTGGCAGCGAGCGTTCAGCCTTATGCTGAGCAGTTCGGCGTGCGGATAGCGTGGGAAAAACGTTCGCTGAAAGACTTCGGCGACCTGCCGATCGATCAACTGGCCGAACGCTACGATGTCTTGATCATCGATCACCCCCATGTGGGCTTGGCTGCTGCGACTGGCGCGCTGCTGCCGCTCGACGAATGCCTGCCCGAAGCGACGCTGGCGACGCTGGCCGCCCAAAGCGCAGGAGCCAGCCACGCCAGTTACACCTATGCCGGGCATCAATGGGGGTTGGCGATCGATGCCGCCATGCAAGCCTCCGTCTACCGGCCCGATCTGCTCGCAGAGACGCCGCCGGCGACTTGGGACGCCGTGCTCGATCTAGCCCGCCGGCTGCGCGCAAAGGGTCTTTACATCGCCATTCCCCTCGCGCCGACCGACTGCATCTGCTGTCTGAGCACGCTGTGCGCCAACCATGGCCAACCGCCGGGCGCCGACGGGCACTTCATTGATGAGACGGCCGGCGCGCAGATGCTCGATCTGCTGGCGGAGCTGCACGGGCTCTGCCATCCCCTGTCCCTGAGCTGGAATCCGATCGGGATGCTCGACCACATGAGCAGCGCCGACGACGTCGTTTACTGCCCGCTCACGTTCTGCTATACCAACTATTCGCGCTCGGGTTATGCGCCCAAACTGCTCCAGTTCATCGATATTCCCGGCGTGCGCGGTTCGATCCTCGGCGGCACCGGCTATGCCGTCTCGGCGCGCTGCCCGCATCCAGCTGAAGCTTGCGCTTATGGCGCCTGGTTATGCAGCGCCGAAATTCAACGCACGCTTTACGTGGAGCATGGCGGCCAGCCGGGTAATCGCGAGGCGTGGCTCGATGATCATGCGAACGCGATCACCGCGAATTTCTTCCGCAGCACGCTGGCGACGCTGGAGTCTGCCTTTGTGCGGCCTCGGCACGATGGTTATATTGAATTCCAGGAAGAGGCTGGCAATCGCATTCATGCGATGCTGCGCGACCGCACCTCGTCGCTCGAATGCATTCGCGGCCTTAACCAGCTTTATCAGGAGACGCGGCGCGCTTGAGCGCAGATAGCACGGCACGCATCACGAAGGAGGGGAAATCATGGCAGGACGAGTGGATGGCAAGGTCGCGATCGTCACTGGTGGCGCTCAGGGGATCGGACGGGCGGCCGTCGAGGCCCTTGCCCGCGAGGGGGCGCGGGTCGTCATCGGCGATACTGACGCCGCCGCCGGCGATGCAGCGCAGCGCGCGGTCGTGGCCGCAGGGGGAACAGCGCTTTACCAGCGAGCCGATGTCGGCAGCACCGATGACATGGCGCGTTTGATCGAAACCGCGGTTTCGGCGTTTGGCAGGCTGGATGTGCTCGTCAACAACGCGGCCGTTGCCCTGCCCGGCTCGGTCACCGAGATCGACGAGGAGACGTGGCAGCGCGTGCTCAACATCAACCTGACCGGCGTCTGGCGCGGCATGAAGTTCGCCATCCCCCACATGATCGCGGCCGGGGGCGGGTCGATCATCAACGTCAGTTCGGTGCAAAGCCTGCTCGGCTTCGTCGGCTGGTCGGCCTATGCCGCCGCCAAAGGCGGCATCAACGCGCTGACGCAGCAGGCAGCGGTCGATTATGCGCCGCACAACATTCGCGTCAACGCGATCGCGCCGGGGACGATCATGACGCCGATGAACGAGCGTATCTTCCGCGAGTCGGATGATCCCGATGCGCTCATCCGCGGCTGGAACGAACTGCACGCGCTGGGACGCTTCGGCCAGCCGCACGAGGTGAGCGCTTTGATCGTCTTCCTCGCTTCCGACGAGTCGTCGTTCATGACGGGCGATATCATCCGCGTCGATGGCGGCGCTGTCATCAAGGGCGGGTGAGGGGGCGCGGTCTGCTCAGCCGCGGGTGAGCGGCGCCGAGAGTTGGCCGGCGATCAGCACCCTGATGCCGAGCTTGTTGAATTCCAGCCGCTGTCGGGCCGAGGCGCCAGCATCGGTGATCAGGGTGTGCACCCGTTCCAAACCGGCGATGCGCGCGTTGCTATCGACGCCGAGCACAGTGTGATCGGCCAGCACGACCACCTCGCGCGCGGCGTTGATCATGGCGCGGCGCACCTCGGCTTCATCAGCCTCTTTGCACGAGAGGCCGAAGGACTGCGATACGCCGCTGACGACGAGAAAAGCCTTATCAACGCGCAGTTCGCGCAGCCAGAGGTTAGCCCCATATCCCACTAGCGCGCCGCCATTGCGCCGAAGTTCGCCCCCCGTCATTTGCAGGCGAACGTGTTCGCTGCGCGCCAGCCGCTGCAAGACGGCGATCGAATTTGTGACGACCGTCACGCCGCGCACAGCGTCTAAGTGCTGGGCCATCGTCGTCGTGGCCGTTCCGCTGTCCAGCAGGATCGTCTCGCCGTCGCGCACGTAGGCTGCGGCCAGCTTACCGATCAGGCGGCGCAGCTCGATGATCTCTGCCTGCACATCGTCGTTGACGTCCTGGATCGATAGGGAGACCCCAACTTCATCAGCGCGCTGCTGCATCGCCGCGGCCACGTTGCGGTACCATTCATGCGTGCGAAAATGAATCGCAAACGCAATGCGCCGCCCTGAGACCTGCGGCAGGGGGGTCTTCCAGCGCGTTTGCGGCAGCGCGGCCACCGCCGAACGATCAAGCAGCCAGCTCCCCGCGACTGGTTGGTAGAAATGGTACAGCGTTTCGCGGGTGAGGATGGCGCTCGGCGTGATGATCGCATCGCCGATCGACTCGCCGGCCCACAGGCGCAGCACGCCATCGACCGCCTGCTGCCCGACGACCTCCGGGAACAAGGCCAGACATGCTTTGAGCGGGCCGCCCTGCGCGAGGACGTCGAACAGCGTGTCGCCCTCGCCGCCCACGTTGACGGCCAGCAGCGCCTCCGGGTCGCGGTCGAGGTCAAGGTAGGCTTGTAAGCCGCCCAGCACCGAGTCGTCGTTAATGCCAAAGATGACGTTAATCTCTGGATGAACGCGCAGGGCATCGAGCGCAACCTGATAAGCCTCGTTGTACAGCCCCTGTCCGTCAACGGTGATGATCTGCACCCCGTCGCCGAGCACAGCGCGCAGGCCGTCATTGAACCCAGCGCTGCGTTCCATCGTGTTCGGCAGCCTCAAGATGATGTGCAGTACGTGCGCTGTCCCGCCCATCCGCTCGAGCGCGTAAACGCCGGCCCACTGGCCGAGGCCATATGCGCCCTCGTAATTCTGCGGCCCGAGGTAGACCGCCCCATCGATGCGAGCCGACTCTGCAATCAATGGGATCTGCGCCCGCAGGGCGTGTTCACGCATCAGGTGGGCGGCATGCGACTGAACCGGCGCGAGGATCAGCGCGTCGGCGGGCGGGCGTTCGATCAGCGGCAGCTCGAGGCTGCGAGCGGCTGGCTTCAGCAGGCCTTCCAGGCGGGCAGCGCCGCCGTGGGTTCGTTCGAGCAGGTTCAGCGCTTCGAGCTTTTTCAGATCGCGCCGGATGGTGACCTCGGTCACGTCGCAGATCTGCGCCAGCTCTCGCACCGAGATGGCGCCGCGGTGGTTAACGAGGTCGTCGATTTGCTTTTCCCGCTCAATCAGCAGCATGTTTGTTTCTGTTTGAAAAAGATTGCTTTTTTTCGAGTTGCCTCGTACTATAAAGGGTATGATTGATTTTTGTCAACAAGACGGGTATTTTTGCCCCTCTTTAGGATTACATAATGACCTTACCTCAGGCTGTTGAGCGCGTTCGCTTGCCCCTCTATTACACTTTCGGCAATCATATGCACTGGGTCGATATGCAGTGGCTGTGGGGCTACAGCGTGCTGCCCGACTCGGTGCGCGACATGATCCGCTTTTGCGAGGAAACCGGCGCCAAAGGAAACATCAACTTTGAGGGCATCGGCTACGAGAAAATGGCGGCCGAGGCGCCAGAGGCGCTGGCCGAGCTGCGTGCCGCTGTCGCTCGCGGGCAGATCGAGGTAGTCGGCGCTTCTTACGGGCAGCCTTATGGCTTGTTCCACGGCGGCGAGTCGAACGTGCGCCAGCGCATCTACGGGGTGCGCGCGGTTATGCGGCTGCTGGGGGCGCGCCCACGCACCTTCTGGGAGGAGGAGTTCGACTTCTTCCCGCAGCTCCCGCAGATGCTGCGCGGGGTCGGCTTTCGGTGTGCCTCGCTGTTCTTCCAGTGGACGTGGCATACGCCGGAACTGCCGCGCGAGACCCTGCCAGCCATCGAGTGGGAGGGCATCAATGGCAGTCGTCTGCTGGCGGCGCCGCGCAGCGCGCTCAACCTGCACCAGTGGCCAGAGGATTTTGCCGGCCTGCTCGAGAGCCCGCTCCTGCGCGAAATGCCGACCCCCGGCATCGTGCAGTGGCTGGAGCTGATGCCCTCGCCAGACTGGATGTGCCGCTCTGAGCTGCTGCTGCCGCAGCTCAAGGCGCTGATGGCCGATGAGCGCTTCGAGCTGCGCTTCGTCACGCTGTCGGAATACCTTGAGCTGGCGCGCGCGCATGCCCAGCCGCGCCGCTACACGCTCGATGACGTCTTCCACGGCATGAGTCTCGGCAAGAACGGCGATCTGTTCCGCCGCTTCAGCCGCCGTGCCGAGGAGAGCCTGCTCGCTGCCGAGGCGGTGTCGGCGCTGGCTGGCCTGTTCGGGCGGCCGTACCCGCACTGGGATGTCTATCCCACCTGGGAGCTCGAAGAAGCATGGCGCGAGCTGCTCAGCGCGCAGCACCACGACAACGACGAGTGCGAAGGCCTGTGCGGGCATGTCGGGCGTTTCTCTTATGAGCGCAGTTTGTCGCTGAGCGGCCACGTCAATCAGCGCAGCGTCCAGCTGCTCGCCGATCGCGTCGCCGCGCCGGGGCCGCGCACCCTCGCCTTTAATCCACTCGGCTGGGAGCGGGCCGCCGTCCTGCCGCATCCGCAGACCAGCGTTCCAACGCGCTGGATGCTGCCGCCATTTGGCTATCGCCTGCTCGACGATGGCGGCGAGGCTGTCCCAGCCCCTGCCATCGAGGAAGATGCTGCGGTTGTCACCCTGCGGCGTGGCGCGCTGACGGTGACGGTGGACAAGGCGCGCGGCGTCATCAGTCAGATCGCAAGCGCTGAGTTTCCGCAGGGTGTGCTGGCCGCCGAGGCGCCGCTGGGTGGCCTCTCGATGACTCGCCGCGAGCAGGTCGATCATTTTGAAACGGCCGTTGTGACAGCCCACGCTGGCGCCATCCACATCACCCGCGAAGGGCGCGAAGGCGCGCGCGTGACGATCACCGTCGCGCTGGCCCCAGAGCTGGACGCGGTCGATATCACTTATGCCACTGAGGGGCTGCCGCGGCCGGACCCGTGGCTGCGCGCTGCGCTGGCGACCGAGCTGCGCTTCGCGCTGCCTGGTGCCCGCCTGATCCATGATCATCCTTACGGCGTCAGCGCGATCCGCGCCGAGGGCCGCTACCTGCGCAAATATCCGACCGGCGAATGGATGACCTCGCCGCAGGTGTTCGAAGAAGTGGTCAATCCGTTCACGGCGCTCAGCCTGCTCGATTTCGACGCTGGCGATCGCGGCGTGCTGCTGCTGCACGATGGTTCGCAGGCGTTCCAGCGTTTGGATGGCGAGGCGCTGGCCGTGCGCAGCATCCTTTCGATGTACGACGCGTGGGATGAGGATTATTTCGTCGATACGCTGGAGGCACGCTTCCGGCTAGTGCCGCACGGCGCGATCGACCATGCCGCGCGCTGGAGGCTGGCGCAGGAGTTCCGCCGGCTGCCGCTTGCAGCGAGCAGCGCCCGCCCTGGCGGGGCGCTGCCGGCGCAGTTTGGCCCCGTCTGGTGCGATGCGCCCAACGTCGTGGTTGCCGCGTTCTACCGTGAACAGGCCGTGGTTGGGGCGGGGCTGGACGATTACGCCGGCGCGGCGATGGCGTTCCCGTATATCCTGAGGCTGGTCGAACTGAACGGCCAACCAGCGACCGCGCGGCTGCTGCTGCCCGGGGCGGTCGCCGCTGCTTACCGCACGAACCTGCTCGGTGAGGTGGAAAGCGCCATCGCCTTCGAGGCCGCCGCCCCTGGTGAAGCAGCAGCCCGCCAGCCGCTCGCGACATGGAGCAGCGCCACGATCGCGCTGCGACCGCACGAGATCGCCACTTTGTATATCGACCTGGAGATGGGGCGCAAACAGCCGCGCAACCTCGACGAGTTTCGCTATGTGTGGGCGACCGTGCATCGCGTTGATGAAATCGATGAAAAGGACGACAGAGAATCATGACCGCGCAAGGGAAAACACAGCTCGGCGTTGGCGTCATCGGCCTGCATGAAGGGCGCACGTTGATCGTCGGGTTAAATCACAGCGTTCCGCCCGTCGTCGGCCTGAAGACGGAGGACATCTACCGCGCGCCGCACGCACGCGCGGTCGCCGGGTGCGATACAAACCCAGACAAGATCGAGGCGGCCCGCCAGGCGTGCCCAGATCTGTTTTACACGACCGACTATGATGCGATGCTCGCCCGCGACGATGTCGATATCGTCGCGATCTACACGCCCGATCAATTCCACGGCGAGCACATCGCGCGGGCGTTCGAGGCGGGCAAACACGTCATCTGCACCAAGCCGCTCGTCAATTCGGTTGAGGATGCGCGCCGCATCCGCGAGGCGGCCGCGCGTACCGGCGGCAAGCTGCTGGTCGGCCAGAGCACGCGCTTTTTCGAGCCGTTCCGCCGCCAGCGCGCGGCCTACGAGGCGGGCGAAGTGGGCGCACTGGAACTGGTCGACGCGCACTATATCCATCGCATGGACTGGTATTACGAGAAAAGCCCGTGGACGATCGATACGACCGACTGGGTATATCTCGGCCTCAGCCATCCGATCGATCTGGTGCGCTGGTACCTCGGCCGCATTGAAGAAGTTTTCGCCTTTGGCGCCCAGTCGGCGCTGGCCAAGCGCTTCGGCGTCGTGTCGTTCGATATTTACACGGTCAACCTGCGGGCGGCCGATGGGCGCGTCGGCCGGGCGATGGGAAACTACGGCCTGCACGAGCTGCCCTCGGCCCGCAATGCGATCGAGCTGGTGCTGTACGGCTCCGATGGCACGTCGCTGGCCCAGTACCACGACATGCGCTATTACCACACCCTGCCAGATGGGACCGAGATTAAAGAAGACTATTTGTACAGCCGCCGCGGCTACTATTTCAACAACGAGGTGCACGGCATGCACTATGGCGAATTTGCCAATTACGCCGAGTATTTCGCCACTGCGCTGATCGAGGGCCGGCCCTATTCGCCCGATCTGGATGAAGGGCTGGAGACGTTTTGCGTCATGGAGGCGGTGCGCCGCTCTGCCCAGACGCGCCAGCCAGTGGCGCTTGCGCCGCTGCTGGAGGAAATCGGGCTGCCCGGTTAGCGGGCGGCGTCGCCGGTGTCGTCGAGACGCGTTCATGTGACCGTATGGGAGTTTCGAGCACGCTCACAACGAAAAACGAAGGAGTGCAGCATGAGCAAAAATGTTATCACGAAAAATGGGATTTCGCGGCGAACTTTTTTGAAGGGGTCGGCAGCGGCAGTCGCGGCGGCGCTGGCTTCGACCGGCAGCAGCAAGTTCCTCACGCAGGGCATTTTTAAGCCGAACGTTGTTCGTGCACAGCGCAATACCGTGGTCTTCGCCATCCAGCAGTTCGCCCACGATGCGATCCGCAGCGTGCTGCCAGAATTCGAGGAAGCCACCGGCCTGACGGTTCAGCTCGAAGGCGGCCCGGTGAGCGGCAACGACATGCTCACCCGCTACAGCGCGGCTTTCGCCTCTGGCAACAGCCCGGTTGACCTGTTCAGCGACGCCGACGACAGCTCGCCGACTTTCATGCGCGCCGGCTGGGTGATGCCGCTCAACGACATCATCCCCGAAGAAACATGGGCGGACTTCCCGCCGAGCATGCAGCCGCACATCGACGGCTTCCTGAGCATCGACGGCGTGCGCTATCGCATCCCGCACGAGTTTGCCGTCGGCTATTTCTTCACCCGCAAAGACCTGCTCGAAGCGCGCGGCCTGAGCGCGCCGACGACGTGGGAAGAAATGGTCGAGATTGGCCTCGAAATCTCTGACCCGGATAACGGGTTCTTCGCGACGACCGACGCGCTGATCAAGCCAGCGCTGATGTACGTGTACGTCGCTTATCTGACGGCGCAGGCGGGCGGCGATGTCTTCGCCTTCGACGACGGGACGGCCGAGGCGCTCCAGTTCCTCTACGATATGATCTACACGCATCGCATCTTCCCGGAGACCGCGCTCAACCAGGACTACACGGCGCAGAATGAGCTGTACATGGGCGACCGTATCGCGTTCATGCGCCAGTGGCCGTTCTTCCAAGCGGTAGCAGAAGCCAATGAGGAATGGTTCGCCCCTGAGAAGATGGTGATCGAACTGCCGCCGGCTGGCCCCGCTGGCAGCAAGAGCTGGATCGGCGGCTGGGGTTTCTCGATCCCGACCAGCGCGCCCAACCCAGAAGGCGCGGCCGAACTGCTGCGTTACATCACCTCGCCAGAGATTGCGCCGGTGCTGGCCCAGCAGCAGGGCTTCCTGCTCACGCCGCGCACTTCGATCCTTGAAGCGCTGGCGGGCGAGGAGAACCCGTTGATCGAGGCGATCAGCCGTTACAGCGAGGCCAACGTGTTCTCGGCGCGGCCGTTCCACCCGCGCGTGGCCGAGGCGCAGACCGTCGTTGATGACATGGCGTCGCTGTTCCTGACCAACCAAGCCTCGCTCTCCGACGTGCTGCGACAGGGCCGCGACCTGATCGCGGCGCTGGATGCCGAACTGTAAGCAGGTATTTTAAGCGAGCATCATAAGCGGGCACTATTGTCCTCTGTATTCGAGGTATTCCGGTTGAGAGGCGCTGCGGCTGCCTCTCAACCGGGCGAAAGCTGTTTCTATGAGCGCCCTCACGACCACTCTTAAACCCCGCTGGCGCAGCCCCTTGAGCGGGTTGTCGCTGCGCCAGCGGCTGTTTTTGCTGGCAATTCTGCTGCTGCTGCCCGCGATTGGGCTGCGTCTGTTCACGACGGTGTACCCGTTCATCCAAACGGCCGTCTTCAGCTTCCAGCGCTATAACCCGGCCTTCCCGCCGCAGCGCTTCATCGGCCTTGGCAACTT
>DAOTYT010000421.1:0-5562 GCA_034434615.1 Anaerolineae bacterium
GGGCGAATGACCAGCTCCTGTCCGACTTGAATCAGGCGCGGGTTGCGGATGTTGTTCAACTCGATGAGTTGGGTGCGCGTGAGACCATAAGCGACCGCGATGCTGTCCACCGTATCGCCGGGCTGCACCACATGCACAATTGACCCATCTGGACGCGGCGGCTGCGGACGCACAAACCCAACCTCGGCCGGCGGCGGGGGCGGGGGTGGGGGCGGCGCTGGGGCAGCCGGATCGTTGGTCGTGCCGGCAGCTGGTGGGGCGCCGGTCCCGCCGCTGGCGATCAATGAAGCATCATCCCAATAAACATTGTTGATCTCGCTCGGCCATGTTTGCGACGTGTACAGAAACAGCGTCACCGTCCCGCTTGCTGCCGTGGTCGAGACGGTCATCTGTCCCCATTGATCGTGGGGGGCGGCGCTGGCCGACCAGACCACGCTGCCAGCGAGGGGGTTGGTGCCGCCGTTCGGGTCGATGCCGACGCGCGTGAATGCGCCCGATTCGGGCGACGACCCGCAGTTGTCGAAACCCTCGGGGATGTTGCACGTCCGCAAATACGCGAACGCGCTGCCGGTCACCGTCGCGCCAACCGGAACGGCGACCTGCTGGTAGATCGCTGCGGTGAAAGTCGCAAACCCTTTGTTGAAGTTGAAAGCCCGCGCGCCGCTGCGCGGGTTGGGCCCAGGGCCGTTGTGAGGAAACGCGACCGGGGGCAGGTTCATCCAGCTTTCGGTGCGCGGTGCTTCGGTGAACCATAGGCCCCATGCGGCGGGGATATTCAGATCGGGGCGGCCGCGCCCCGTATATTCACCTTCAAACCCTGGGTCTTGCAGGAGATTGCCGTCTTGCGCGGCGGCTGGCATGCCGGCGGCCAGCGCCAAGAACACCGTGAGGAGCAGGACAAACGTCCGTCGCTGCATCATATCCACTACTCTACAACTTCATAACAAAAAAGCAGGCGCGCGACCGTTCACGATGACGAAACCCGGCGCCCACGATCGGCGATTATAGCATGACGGCTTACGCAGTCAATTGCAGGAGACGAACGATGGTCAGGCACAGGTTAAGCGTTGAGCACTTCGAGCAGCGCATCGTGCAGCCGCCCATTGCTCGCGACGACCTGCTCGCCGCTGTACAGGCGTTCGCTGCCGCCGCTGTAGTCACTGATGCGCCCGCCGGCTTCGGCAACCAGCAGCAGGCCAGCGAGACAGTCCCACGATTGGATATACTTTTCCCAGAAAGCATCGAGCCGGCCAGCAGCGACATAAGCCAGCTCCAGGGCCGCCGATCCCAAGCGGCGCAGGCCGCGCACGCGCATCAACATGGCTTCCCACTGCGCCAGGTTGTTATCTGGCGTGATGTGCCGGTTGTAGCTAAATCCGGTCGAGACGACTGCACGTTCCAGCGTCTCGGTCATCGTCACGTGGATTGGGCTGCCGTTCAGCGTAGCGCCCAATCCGCGCGCTGCGCTGAACAACTCGCGGGCGACCGGATCGTAGATCACGCCGATAAGCGGCTGAAGCGTATGGTCGGCCAGCGCGAGGCTGACACAAAAAAAGGGCAGGCCGATGGCAAAGTTGGTCGTCCCGTCGATCGGGTCAACGTGCCATTGCAAGCCGTGGGCTTCGCCCTGCCCCTGCGCGCTGGCGGAGAGCAGGCCGCTCTCTTCGGTGACGATTGCGACATCAGGGGTTAGCTCGCGCAGGCCGGCTACGATCACCTGCTCAGCCGCGGTATCTCCCTCGGTCACCACATCGAACACGCTGGTCTTGGTCATTTCTTGGTGAGGCTGGTTGAGGTGGTCAAGGATGGTATCGCCGGCCCGAATGGCGATCGCCTCGGCTGCTTGACGAATAGCGACAAGATCCACTGGCACGCTCCATGGATAGATGAAAGAAGTTGTTACTGCGGCGATTGATAGCGCGTTCGCCTCGATCGTGCCAGTACCAATAAAAAAACGACCCATCATGATGGGTCGGAAGAAGTCATCGTGCTCGCGCTCTCGATGAGAACGTGTCCTGCCGCTGGCGACAGAAGCTCACAAGTATCCAGTTATTCGTTGGCTGCTGGTTGCTGAAAGTCGTCGGCCGCTTAAAAACCCCCGCGCGGATGACTAGACGTTGAGCGCCGTTCGCTTAGGAAACGGTGGAGACTGCGCTTGCCTGTTTCCCTTTCGGGCCTTCGGTGATCTCGAATTCGACCTGATCGCCGGCTTCCAGCTTGCGGTAGCCGGTCGACTGAATCGCCGAGTAGTGGACGAAAACGTCGGGGCCGTTGTCCGGCGTGATGAAGCCGTAGCCTTTTTCGGCGCTAAACCACTTCACCACACCACGAATGCGTTGTGCCATTGCCCAAAAACTCCATCAACTGCTAGATCATGGAACGAAATTTAGCCCGGCAACTTCGCCGAAATCACCACTGACGACCGCTTCAGAGGAGCTCGGTTTATGTCGAGAGCTAAAGCAAGAATAGGCAGTTTCTTATCTATTGTCAAGCACTACGAATAAGTTAGCTTACGGTATCCTTAGAAGCTTGTAATGAAAGCTGCTGTCATGGCTGTGCGCGCAGGAACAGCGCGACGGAATCGATGAAATAACAGTGCGGGGCCAGATCGATGGGCTGAACGACCTGCAGCCGATAGCCCGCCTGCGCCAGCCTGCGGCTCTCCTTGGCGAGCGCGACGGGATCGTCACTGATATAGGCGATCCGTTCCACGCCGAGCTGGCTCAGCCGTGCGATGATCGCTCGGCTAAGGCCAGCCCGCGGCGGGTCAACGACCGCCGCCGTGTAGCTCTCGTCGAGGGCTTGCAGCACGTCCGCTACGCCGCCCTCGATGATGTCGACATGGTCGAAGTCGCTGAGGTTATCATCGGCGTCGGTCACTGCGGGTGGATAGCTCTCGACCAACGTCACCAGGCCGGCCTGTGGGGCCAGCGCCGCGCTGAACAAGCCGACGCCGGCATATAAGTCAAGCACGTGCTCGCCGCCCCTGAGCTCCAGCAGATCGACGGCCGTCTTGGTCAGCACGCCGAGCTGGGCGATATGCGGGCGGATGAACGCGCCGGCGGTCACGCGGAAGCTGCGGCCGCCAATGTCGTAGCGCGCATGCGAGTCACCGATCAGGTTGACGGGTTCATGATCGGGCAGGATCAGGTTGATGCTGGCCTCAAGCTCGGTCTCCAGCTCGGGCGCTTCCTCCTGCGCCATGTAAAGGGTGACCAGCGGCGCTCCGGCGCCGTCGATTTGCAGGACGATCCGGCTGATCGCGTTTCGCAGCGTGCTGAAGTCGAGATCGAGCGCTTCCATGAGCGCGATCAAATTGGGATGCAGCAGCGCGCATTCGTCGATCGCGATGCTGCCGGCGCCGCGGGCGGGCAGTTCCAGCGGTCCATCCGCGCCGAGCGTGAAAGAGGCGTGGTGCAGATAACCCCACGGCTGCCGAGCGGGGAGAACCGGTCGTACTGCGACGTCGCGCAGCCGGCCAATGCGCTCAAGCTGATGGGCCAGCACATCCTGCTTGAGCAAGAGCTGCGCGTCATAGGCGATGTGCTGCCAGTGGCAGCGAAAACAGCCGCGAGGTCCAAAAGCCGGGCAGGCTGGAAACACTCGGTCGGTGGAGGCTTCCAGCAGGCGTTCACCCTCAGCGAAAATCATGCTGCCCTGCGTGTGCATAGGGCGCACTTCGACGCGCTCGCCCGGGATAGTAAACGGTACAAAGACCGTGCTGCGCCCGTGCCGGCCGATGCCACTGCCTCCATGGGCCATGTCTTCGATCGTCAGCGTGATCGTCTCTCGTTTAGGCGCCACTGCGGCTCCGCTTCTGTTCTGTGCTGCTGGCCATTGTAGTCCGAACGAACGTCATGCGCTGGCGTTCGTTCGGACGGAAGCCGGTCACTGCACGAGGAAACTCACGCTGTATGGCGGCTGAACGTAGTTGCCGTCATTGCCGACGATGACGAGCTGAAGCTGATAGCTGCCGGGTTCCAACGCCGCCAGATTTTCCAGCACGCCGTTAACGACGCTGTTGTAGTGGATGTCGCCGATGGTGCGCCACTCTGGGAACGGCCCACCGATGATCTCAACCTTGTAGTACCATGCCTGTTCCGGCGTGAACTGGGCCGTGCCCACGATTGGGATCGGGCCGCTGATCACCTGCCCGTTAGCGGGTTGGCTGATGAACGCGGTGACGAACGTTGGGCCGCCCGTGGCGGAAAGGAGTTCTGGCGAGCAGGCGATGGTCGGCAAAAAGGCCAATCCCTGCGCACGCGCATACTGCTCAGCGCGGACTGCATCTTCTGGCACCGGCGGCGGCGCGATGAACAGCTGCTCTCGCGCGGCGGGGGCGCTGGCTGCCAGTTCGACCGGAACCTGGCAGTGCAGCGGGGGCGGCGGCTGCGGCTGGCCCGGCGCGACGGCGAACACGATCCCCTGGGCGACCGCCGGCGGGATCGGATGGACGAGCACGCGGAAAATGCCCGGCTCAACTTCGCGCAGCCATGGGCCTGAGGGCGGCGGCTGGTCAGGGGGCGGGTTCGGGGCTGGCGGGAAATACAGCCCGCCGTTGCCATCGGGAATCCCAGCTGGGCTGTCCAGCAACCATTCGTTGACGGTGCTGGTGCATTCGGTCGCTGGTTCGCGCAGGGCGCTTAACCGACACAGCGCGCGCAGGGTCATGCCGCCCGGCGAGTCGAGCCGGTCAGGCAGCAGGCTGCCATCAATGGCAAATTTAGCCAGCAGGTTCTGGTTGTTATAAATTCCGGTCAAAACGCCGTTCCAAATTGGCGCGGCGCCCATCAGCCCGCTGACGTTGACCATCGGCTCGCCGCGGCTGTTCCCCACCCAAACGCCGACCGCGACGTTGCGCGTATAGCCAACCGTCCAGTTGTCGCGGAAATCGTCGGTCGTGCCGGTTTTGACGGCGGCGGGGATCGCCCCTGTATTGAGCGGGCTGTTGGCCCCCATCGCCGGCGTGCGAGCGACATTGTCGCTGAGGATATCGCCCATCAAAAAGGCGATGCGCGGGTCCAGCACCTGCGTCCCCAGATTATCGCGGAACACCGTCCGTTCGGTTGAACGGCCGCGTGGGCAGCCGTTCGCATATTCGTAAAGGATGCGATCCTCGTTATCGAGCACGCAGCGGATGGCGGTCGTCGGCACATAGGCGCCGCCGTTGGCAAATACGCTGTAAGCGCGCGTCAGTTCGAGCAGCGTCATCTCGCCGCCGCCCAGCGTGAGCGAGAGCCCGTAGCGCGAAGCGTCATCGCTGAGGCTGGTGACGCCGAAGCGCCGGAACAGGGCGAGCAGGTTATCAACGCCGACCTGCCGCAGCGTTTGCACGGCGGGCACGTTGTAGCTGTTGGCGAGCGCATCGCGCATGCGCACCGGGCCATGGAACGTGCGGTCATAGTTGACCGGACGGTAGTCCCCGATCTGCGTCTCCGTATCCCAAATGACATCGGCCGGCGTCATGCCCTGTTCGATAGCGGCCGAATAGGTGAACGCCTTGACCGTGCTGCCGGGCTGGCGCTGCGCGATCGTCACGTTGACGCGCCCGTCAATGGCCTC
>DAOTYT010000422.1:0-5794 GCA_034434615.1 Anaerolineae bacterium
CGCAAACTGGCCGGCTGGTTCCTCACGGTGATCGCGATCGCGCAGGGCGCGCCCTTCTGGTTCGACCTGCTCAACCGAATCGCGCGCGGTCGCTCAGGATCGTAAATCGCGCTAAATGGTGTGGAAAATCCGAGTCAGCGGACGATCAGGTCCGCCATCGCCTGCCCCGCTTCGAGCAGCGCCTTGACTGCCTCTGGGCTGCGCGCCTCGGCATAGATGCGCAAAATCGGTTCGGTCCCGCTCGGACGAATCAGCAGCCAACCGCGATCGCTCAGGTAGAACTTGACCCCATCCAGCGTATCAACCTTGACCACTGTCTCTCCAGCAAGCGTGGACGGCGCTTGGTCGGCCAGCATTGTGACCACTTGTTTTTTTGAGCGCTGTATGCGCAGTTTGGCATCGACGCGGCCATAATGCGCGGGCCCGTACTTCACCTGTAATTGAGCGATGATCTCATGGAGGGGTGCGCCGGCGTGCGCCATAATTTCAAGCAGCAGCAGCCCCATCAAGATGCCATCCCCCTCTGGAATGTGCCCGCGGATGCTGATGCCGCCGCTCTCTTCGCCGCCGATCAGAACGTCTTCGCGCATCATCAAATCGCCGATATAGTTGAAGCCGACCGGGGTCTCGCACACCTGAAGGTCGTGCTGCGCCGCGATATTGTCGATCATGAACGTCGTCGAGACCGTCTTCACCACCAAGCCGCGCTGGCCGCGCACTTCAAGCAGGTGGATGAGGGCCAGCGCCATGATGTGATGCGGATCGACAAAATTTCCCAAAGCATCGATGGCGCCAATGCGATCGGCATCGCCGTCGGTCGCCAAACCGACATCTGCCTGCTGGCGCTGCACCGCTGCGACCAGATCGTTGAGGTACTTTAGGATCGGTTCTGGGTGAATGCCGCCAAACCCAGGGTTGAGGGCGCTGCGAATTTCAGTCGTGCGCGTGCGCGTGCGCGAGAGAATGCCGGCAAACGCGCCACGGCCTGCGCCCCACATCGCATCGACAACGACATTGAGCTCCCCCTCAGAAATGCGATCGAGATCGACCAGCGTGCTGAGATGCTCGTAATACGTCCACGACGGGTCAAATCGAACGATTAACCCCTGATCGAGCGCCTGTTGGTAATCCATCAGATTTGGGCCGCGGGCGTCGCGCTCCATCAGCCTCAGCTGATCCTCGATCGACGCGCAGGCTTCGCTCGTTGCGCTGCCGCCATAGCTCGCTTTGAGCTTGAACCCGTTATAACGCGGCGGGTTATGGCTGGCGGTGATCACAATACCAGCCGCAGCGCCTTTCTCTTTAACGTTGTAAGAAATTGCGGGTGTCGGCGCATCAGTGCGCGTCAGCCATGTCACAATATTGTTTGCCGCTAAAACGCGCGCCGTCTCGGCGGCAAACCGGTCTGACAAGAAACGTGTGTCATAGCCAACGACCACCTGCGGCCGGTCAGGGCCGAGGTGCTGGCGATTGATCGAATCTGCCACTGCCTGCGAAATTAAGCGCAGATTTTCGAACGTGAACGTATCTGCGATGACTGCCCGCCAGCCATCCGTCCCAAACCGGATCATGCGTTTTCGTCCCTAAGTTGTACTTCACAGCGGTCGCACACCCGTCGCATCAAGTCCGGTCGTCGCCAGCAGCTCCAGAACTCGCTCAGAAGTGAGATCGAGATCGTTCAGGATCGTGTATGGCAGGTCGTGCTTGCGCACATATTCAGGCAGCGTCTTGATCGTATCGATGATGTCATCAGGCCGAAGCTGGCCCAGCCGGATGCCGGCTGCACTGAGCGTAGCGCGGATCGGTGCGATGTCCTGCCCATGCAGCGCCGCCGAGATCAAGATGCCCGGCCCGACCAAATCGGCGTAGGGAATTGGCTGCCCACGGCTGGCGCGCGGCTCAATGGCATAGGCAAAAAACTGCTCGCTGCCCTCTTGTGGGCGGTTATGGCCCAGTTGATTGGTGAGCTGAACCTCAAGGCACATCAAATCGAGCAGGTTACGCAGCGACTCCACATTACCACGGCCCACCCCAGCCGAGATTTTGAACGCCTGCTGAGCAATCCCTGCCATGATGCCTGCTGCCCACGGCACAAAACGCGTTTCTGGCGTATTCTTGTTGCGTTCGGCAGCGTAGCGCCAATCGAGCAGACCGGTGACGATCGTCAGCAGCTCAGTGATGCCGGCGCCGCGGATGTAAGCCGGTGCGCTGCGGATCACGTCCCAGTCGATGATGATCTTCTGAACCGGCCCAGTAGTGATATAGCGCACTGTGCCGCCGATGCGTGCCGCGACCAGCGCGGTGAAAAAACCATCCTGGCTTAAGCAGGTGGGAACAGTGATGGTGGGCAGGCCTTTGGCCCAGCCCAAATATTTAGCGACATCGGAGACAAGGCCGCCGCCGACGCCGTAGATCACCTCTACCTGCGGGGGCAGGTTTTCCGCCAGCATGTCGAGGAAATCTTGCTCCACGCTCTGGGGTTCAGCCTGCACCACTATCGGCAGTTCGAGCAGCGAACTGACTGCGCCCCAAGACCTGTGCCCAGTTACCAGCGCAGTCGGGCGGCTTTCTTTGACCTGCGCGAGTTCGAGAAACTCTACCTGCGGCAGATGCCAGATCGTTGTCATCAGACGGGCGCTCCATGAGGCGAATGAGGCAAATCGTTTGAAACTATGATAGTAGCAAAACGTCGTTTTTCCAATTTTGAAGTCTTGGGCGATTTTGCCTTGTCGGAATGTGCGGCTTAAGCCACAATTACGCGCGCATCATCCAGTTTCAACACTGCGCCGCCCAGCATGGCGAGAGACACATGTATTCGCTTCCGTCAAACGACACCCTGATCGCTTTCAGCGAGAACATCCCATGGCAGGAGATCGAGCGCAAAAAACGGCTGTTCAACCGGGCGTTGGCCGCCCTCGCTCAGGAGAAGCGCGAATCCGGCTCTTTGCTGGAATATTTCTCGAACGCGATCGACGCGCCGGTAACCCTGTTCGACCCCGAAAGCGCTGACTCGCAGGGCAACGTGCTGCTGGCCGAGCATAATGGGCATCACTTCGTGCTTGGCAGCTTCGTCAGCGAACGCTACCGCAGCGGGCATTCTTACATCGAGAGCATCATCCCCTACAACCTCAACCCCAGCGTCAACCACACCAATATTCACGAGACCGAGGACTCGACCACGCGCATGCGTGTGCTCGGCGCGGAGATCGAATTGGGGCTTGTCCACCGAGACGGGCGGTCGCCCAGTGAAGAGGAGATGCAGGAGTACATGCGCCGTTACTACGACCATGCGCTCCGCATCGGTATCTATCCCAAGCTCGATCGCGAAGCCTGCCAATATCAGGTCGAGGCGCATATTGCGCCCAGCATTGGCTATCACAAGACGCGCGCCGCCCTCAACGGCATCCTGACGGCGCTGGCCGCAGCCAGCGATGATACCGGGATGGTCACCGCCATTATGTCATGTTATCCCACCCTGTCCGATTTCAAAATGACCGACCACCCGAAGGTCGAAACGGCGGTCGACCTGATGTTGGAGACCAACGGCCTGTTCCCCCAGTACGCGCAGCGCCTCGCTGAAACGCAGGCGCGCTACCACGTCGACCCGGCGAACAGCCATTTCGTCAACATGTTTCGCATTCAGGGCTGCCACATCCACATCGATTTGGCCGGCCGTTCTGAAAGCTTAGGGCTGCTCACCTTCCACACCATCCTCAAAAGCGCCAGCGCGCTCGCCAATGCGGCCGTGCTTAAAGGCGGCCCATTCGTCAACGGCACGTGCGATGCCGAGCTGCTGTGCGCGCGTGAATATGTCCGTGGATCCACAGTGACGGGTCGCTACCTGCACCTGCCGACCAGCCCTCATCTCTCGCCGGATGGGTTGAGAAAATACGCCGCGCTGCTGTCCAAAGAGCGGGCCAATGCCGTCGGCCGGGCGATGCTGTACGACGACTCTCTGGGTGAGCCGGTCTCAGTCATGCACAATCCGGTCGGCCGTATTCGCCCGGATCTGATGACGGTCAAGCGGGTGTGTACCGTGGAGAGCACAGGGATGCCGGCCAACGTCAGCGCCTCGCGCATGGCAGCCGTCCTGACCGACTTCGAGTTCAGCCATACGGTGATCGAGTCGTACTTTCGCAAATATGGCTGCGACCTCGAGCCGATGTATAACGATCGCACTTTATGGGAAATCCTCGGGCCGCTCGATCAAGACACCTTCATGCAAATGCACGACCGATCCGATCGAGAAGGGACGGACATGACGATCGTAACGGCTGCGGGCACCGAGATGTCTCTTGCGGAATTCTACGAGCGGAAACGCCGCTATATGCACCGCGCGCTGGTCGATATCAACGAGATTATGCCGCGCGACATCGACGAAGTTTACACCAGCTTATGCCGCATGCTGGAGCCGCCCAGCGGTCAGCAAGCACAGACGATCCGGCAGTACATTAACGACCCGAAACTGCGCAGCACTGGCAATTGGGGGCGCATCCTGCGCGACGCTTTTGTTGAGGCAGGCGGTGTGCCCGGCCAGCACAACCCTGAAGCCGTCCAGCAAGTCGTCAATGCCGTTCACCAAGCGGTCCGCGATCGCTATCTTGAGCCATAAATCGCGCAAAAGCATCCATAATGAATAAGGTGAGCCGTTTATCGATGGATGCCTATACCGAAACGTCGTATGAGCGATCCGAATTACCCGCCCAGCCTAAGCGTCATCATCCCTGTCTACCGCAGCGCCGAAAGCCTGACGGAACTGACCGAGGCGCTTGGCCAAACGCTGCCAAAGCTCACAGGGCAGTACGAAGTCTTGTTCGTCAATGATGGCAGCCCGGATGACAGTTGGGAAGTCATCACGACGCTGACGGGGCGTTTCCCGTGGGTGCGCGGCATCTCATTGATGCGCAACTACGGCCAGCACAACGCGCTGCTGTGCGGCATTCGGCAGGCGCGCTACGATGTGATCGTCACCATGGATGATGACCTTCAGCACCCACCGGCTGAGATCGAGCGGTTGCTCAACAAACTGGCTGAGGGCTACGATGTCGTCTATGGCTCGCCCGAGCAAGAGCAGCACGGGCTGTGGCGCAACTTGGCTTCTCAGATCACCAAGATCGCGCTGCAAAGCAGCATGGGCGTCGATATTGCCCGCCGAGTTAGTGCGTTTCGCGTTTTTCGCACCGAGCTGCGCCGCGCCTTCGCTGACTATCACAGCCCATATGTGTCGATCGACGTGCTGCTGACGTGGGGCACCACGCGCTTCGCCGCGCTTCACGTTCCTCATCAGCCGCGAAAATATGGCCAGTCAAACTATACCTTTCGCAAACTGCTGACCCACGCCCTCAACATGATCACAGGCTTTAGCATTTTGCCCTTGCAGTTCGCCAGTTTGATCGGCTTCATTTTTACGTTGTTCGGGCTAATCGTATTTATCTACGTCATCGGCCGCTATCTGCTCGAGGGTGGGGTCGTGCCGGGGTTTGCCTTCCTCGCCTCGATCATCGCCATTTTTTCGGGAGCTCAGCTTTTCGCGCTCGGCATCATCGGTGAATATCTGGCGCGCGTCCATTTTCGCAGCATGGAGCGACCGGTTTATACCGTGCGAACCACTACCTTCGGTGCGATCGATGACTGACCCGGCCATCTTGCTCGACTGGGACAGCGCATTTTTCGGCAAACGCATCGGCCGGCTGCTCGGCGATCGCCTTGACGATGCTCGCGCAGAAGCCGCGCTGGCATGGTGCGCACGAGAGAAGATCGACTGTTTGTACTTCCTCGCAGCGGCCGATGACGC